>CAYJFE010000030.1:0-27954 GCA_964369165.1 uncultured Desulfovibrionaceae bacterium
TTTCAACTTTCAAGCAAAGTATAAATATAATCCTTAGCTCTTTCTATATCTTCGCCTTTGGGCAAATCACGCAATATAATTTCAATATTACCATTTTCTTTCACTAGCTTTCGTGAAGTTTTGTAATTCAAATCATTCAGCCAGCCACCAAGCAAAATTCTAAAATCATTCACATAGCGCAAATCGCTGTAGCGTATACTTTTTTTATTGAGAAGCGCATCAACAATTTCTTTAGTATACAATTCTGGCTCGTCCTTGACGTGCAGAAAAACTGTGTCTTTATCGGGCTTAGCTTCAACAAAATTTTCCACCATCACACGCATAATATCTATTTTGTCAGCATCGCGAAGTAGAAGCGAAATAGGCTTATATTTTTCTGGCAATTTTGAAGGAAATATATATCGATTATGCAGAGCTATAGCAGTATAGACAAGTTTTCTTTCCTCTTTATCCAAGAGCGACAAAAAAGCTTCTTGCTTCAAAACTTTCATACCTAACATAGCGTGATTGCAAGACTTTGGATCGTGAAAAGTTTTGTAAATGCGCATTTGCTCAAATCGTCCTATGTCGTGAAAAAGACAGGCCAAGAGGGCAGGAAAATGTAAATCAGTCGGCAATTCTTTTGCTATCTCTTCACCTAAGCTGACGACATTATGCGTATGCTCTTTTTTAATTCTGAGGGCAGAAGAAATATCGACCATAGCCAGATAAGATTCGACATAAGTATCAAAAATATTGATATAATGCGCAAAATCATTCATTATCTTTCTTCTCTGTCTTTTCACTATCATAGGTGAGATTTTTATCCCTAAAAACACCTTTTGGGCCAAAAAGAAAGCGTAAAATATAACCCACAAAAGCGAATAAAATAAAGGTGATAAAGTAAATGCCGTATTTTGAATTAAAAAAATCTGCCATAATTTTCTCTTTTTTAATAGAAATAATAGAGGAGCTTATAAAAGAAAGTGTGAAATAGCAAGCATATTTCTTCTATTGCCGAAAGAAGGATTTTATCTTATTATGCTTTCTTGCTCGCTAAAGATTTGTCAACTAGGTTAGCAGTTATTATAATATGTTTTTTTAAGGAAGGGGGAGTTTGAGGGGGAAACCTCATTTTTATCAAAAAAAATGTGGTTTCCCCCTCAACAAGCTCAAATAAAGAGGTAAAAATGTTTGTTCATTTGCATTGCCATACGGAATACAGCCTACTAGATGGCGCTATTAAGTTGAAAGACTTAGTAGCAAAGACCAAAGAATACAATATGCCAGCCGTTGCTATTACGGATCATGGCTTTATGTATGGCGCAACGCACTTTTATACGCAGGCAAAAAGTGCTGAAATCACGCCTATTCTTGGCTGTGAAGTCTATGTCACAAATGATTACAAGGATAAAACATCAGAATTTGCCCGTGTGCGCCATCACTTAATTCTACTTGCGCAAGACAATATTGGCTATCAAAATCTCTTGAAAATCGTTTCTAAGGGCTGCTTAGAGGGAATGTATTATAAGCCAAGAGTGGATAAAAATATTTTACGTGATCATAATGAAGGCTTGATTGCGCTTTCAGCCTGTATTTCTGGCGAAATTCCACGCACACTTTTGGGCAGAAATCCTTTTGTTGCAAACGGCGGAAACTTCGACCAGGCGATTGAAGTTGCGAATGAATATTCTTCAATTTATAAAGATAGATTTTATCTGGAAATTCAAGATAATACCTTGCCTGACCAGAAAAAAGTAAACGATATGCTTATAGAATTGGCAGACAAAACTTCCCTGCCACTTGTTGCCACAAACGATTGCCACTATCTTACCGCAGAAGACGTAGAAGCGCATGACATCTTACTTTGCATACAAACTGGCGCGAAAGTTCACGAATCGAAGAGAATGTCATTTGATGCAAAAGATCTTTATTTCAAATCGCCACAAGAAATGCAAAAAGCTTTTAGCCATTGCCCGCAAGCATTGTCTAATACTTTGGAAATCGCTGAACGCTGCTCGCACGTCAAGCTTGATTTAAAAAGCAATTTCTTCCCTGTGTATGATTTACCCGAAGGCATGACACTAGAAACTGAATTTCGCCGTTTGGCTGTAGAGGGCTTAGACAAAAGAATTGAACAGCACCCTGACAAAGAAAATCTTGATGTCGCACTCTATAAAGAAAGACTTGATTTTGAGCTGAATGTTATCTGCGGCATGGAATTCCCTGGTTATTTCCTTATAGTGCAAGACTTTATCAACTGGGCAAAAGACGAAGGCATTCCTGTTGGCCCTGGGCGTGGTTCTGCGGCTGGTTCGCTTGTGGCCTATGCCTTGAAAATTACAAATATCGATCCTATTCCTTATAATCTACTTTTTGAAAGATTTTTGAATAATGAACGTGTGTCAATGCCTGATATCGACGTTGATTTTTGCGAGGATAAGCGCCTTGAAGTTATTAAATATGTTATGCGAAAATACGGCGAGGATAAAGTTGCGCAAATCACAACATTTGGTAAGATGAAGGCAAAAGCTGTTGTGAAAGACGTGGGGCGCGCGCTTGATGTGCCTTATAAAGAAACGGATTTTATATCAAAACTTATTCCGACTGATCCTAAAATGACAGTGAAAAAAGCCATTGAAACCGTGCCTGAAATTCAAGAATTGTACATGAATGATAATTCCATTCATAAAATGCTTGATATTTCCATGCGTCTTGAAGGGCTTTCACGCCACGCTTCCACACACGCGGCTGGTGTTGTGGTTTCGCCAAAACCTATGGTGGAATATCTTCCGCTTTATAGAGGCAAAAAAGACGAATTAGTCACTCAATACGACATGAAAATGGTGGAAAAAGTTGGCCTTGTGAAGTTTGATTTTCTTGGCCTTCGCACCATGACTTTAATATATGAAACCCTTGATAATATTAGAGCTCAAGGCAAAATTGCCCCTGATTTAGACACATTGACGCTTGACGATCCGCACGTTTTTGAACTTTTTGCTAGGGGCGATACAGACGGTGTTTTTCAGGTGGAAAGCTCTGGTATGCGCCAATATTTGCGTATGCTAAAACCTTCTTGCTTTGAAGATATTATTGCTATGCTTGCCCTCTACCGTCCTGGTCCTCTTGGTTCGGGTATGGTAGATGAATTTATCAAAAGAAAACATGGTGAAGTTCCCGTCACTTATCCTCTAGCAGAGCTTGAACCTGTTTTGAAAGACACTTACGGCGTTATCGTCTATCAAGAACAAGTTATGCAAATTGCGCAGGTTACAGGTGGTTATACACTCGGTGGAGCGGATTTATTGCGCCGTGCTATGGGTAAGAAAAATGCGGAAGAAATGCAAAGAGAAGGTGTGAAATTCCAAGAAGGTGCTGTATCTAAAGGCGTTCCTGCTGAAAAAGCCGCTGAAATATTTGACCTTATGGAAAAATTCGCTGAATACGGCTTCAACAAATCGCATTCAGCCGCTTACGCGCTTATCACCTACCATACAGCCTATCTCAAAAGCTATTTCAAAGTCGAATTTATGGCTGCCCTCTTATCAAGCGAGATAGGAAACCAAGATAAGATACTGAAATATATATCTTCTTGTAGAGATATGGGTATAGAAGTGCTTGCGCCTGATATTCAAGTTTCTGGCCACGATTTTACTGCGCATAAAAATGCCATTATTTATGGCCTTGGCGGTGTGAAAGGTGTTGGGAATGAAGCAATTAAAGAAATTGTAGGCGCAAGAATTGATGAAGAAAGCGGTGAAGAAAAAGCTTATTATTCCTTCTTCGACTTTTTGTGTAGAGTAAATCTGCGTAAAGTGTCTAAGAAAGTACTAGAAAGTTTAATAAAATCTGGTGCTTGTGACTGTTTCGATGTGAGCAGAAATGGGCTTTTGGCCTCGCTTGATACTATGGTAGCTAGGGCGCAAAAAAAAGCAAAGGAAAAAGATTCAAACCAAATATCTCTCTTTAGCTTGATGCCTACAGAAGAAGTGAAATTAGCAGGGCTAGGCGCGGATATCCCTGAAGCAAGCTTGCCTGAATGGGAAGATGATGTGCGCCTGAGTTTTGAAAAAGAGGCTCTTGGCTTCTTTTTATCCTCTCACCCTTTGCAGCCCTTTAGAACGGACTTTCACAGAATAAACATCAAAGAAATCGATGAGATAGCCGACTATCCCGACAGAGCAGAAGTGCAAATTCCTATGCTTGTGACAGGCATCAAAGAAATTTTGACCAAAAAAGATTCAAAGAAAATGGCATTTCTCACCGTAGAAGATTTGACGGGAACAGCCGAAGTTATCTTCTTTCCTAAGTCTTATGCTGAATATTCCGAGCTCATTCATTCAGATCAACCTCTTGTTTTAAAAGGAATTATTGACAGAAAAGACGAAGCTCCTCAAAGCGCTCCCGCAGCATTTGATCCATTAAACCCACAAGGACAAAATGGACAAAACGAAAGTGAAGACGAAGAGAATTATACTAGAGAAGTCAAAATCTTAGGCGATAGTGTTGTCACTTTAGCCGACACTTGTAAAAAATGCACAAGTCCCCTCACTTTACAATATCCTTCACAATGCTTAACTAGTGAATACCTGCAAGAATTCAAGGATTTACTCTTGCAATTCAAGGGCGGCACACAAGTGAAAATGAGCTTTGATGTGCAAAATATTTTGTGCGAAATGCAGTTGGGTGATGAATATAAGGTTATTGCTTCGCCACAACTCTTCAAGGCTTTCAACACATGGAAATTTGAAAAAGAAACAACAATAACAAATTCTTAGATGTAAATAGGTTTAATATGCTAGAAAAAAATAAAAAAAATTCACTTTGGCATTTAACAGTCCGATCTGACTTTTCTTCGGCTCATGCCTTGAGAAATTATCAAGGAAAATGCGAAAATATACACGGGCATAATTATCATGTTGAAATGGTAATTCAAGGCACAAAGCTTTCTGATGATGTTGAATTAGTGGTGGATTTTACAGTGCTAAAAAGAATTTTGAAAGAAGCTTGTGACACTCTTGACCATAAAGATATCAATACATTTCCGCCGTTTGACAAAATAAACCCTTCTGCAGAAAATATTGCGCGTTATCTTTATAAATATCTTGAAGTGCGCCTTGAAGAAGAATTAAAATCTATGCCTTATGCAGATACTATTGAAATTTATTCAGTAAGCGTGAGTGAAAAAGCCGCACAAACAGCTACTTATAGAGAATTTTAGAGCCTGCCCAATGCTTTCACAAAAAACAAGAAATTATCTGCCCTTTTACGCGCAAAAAGAAGCAAAAGAGCTTTCAAAGGCTTTTGATAATAAAAATGTATTTTGTGGAAAACTAGCTCAAATAGAGCCAGAAGAAATCCTACAATCATTTGAAAATACAAGAGAAAAATTTTTCTTTTATGATATCATTCTACCAGAAAGAAATCTACATTACCCTTCTTATTTTCTTCATTCACTCTATGCAAAAAAAATACTAGGCAATGCTAAGTATAATGAATATATTCAAAAAGGAGCACTTTTTGGCATACTTTATAAGCAAAATTTCAATATACAATCAATAAACTTTCACTTCGGCGGTGCTTTTGCCTCTCTTATCGCTACAAAATGTAAAATGTGATAAATATATGGAACAAAATCTAGAAAAAATTATACATACCAAAGACTTATGCTATGTACACAAAGCTAGCTATGCAAGTTTAGCAAAAATTGCCACAAAGGCGAAAGAAGAAGGACGCTTTGTTGTGCTTCTTGCAAAAAACAGGGAAGAACTCAATATTTTGCAAGGTTTTACACAGCTTTTCTCGCCTCTTTCTGCACAGTTAAAAAGCACCGTGAATAAAAGCGAAAAAACCAAAACTGACGAAGAAGCGGCACTCAAAAAGCACGAATGGCTCACCCTGCCCTTTTATTCTTTTCGCTCGCTCAACCGCCAATCTTGGGCAAATCGCCTTGGAGCTTTGTATAAAATAGGGCAATCGCAAGGGCTTATATGCACACTTGACAACCTTTTAGCAAAATTGCCGCCTCTTGATTTTTTTCAATACCAACATATTTTCTTGAAAAAAAACGACGAGATGGACGCAAATTCTCTCATAGATCAGCTTATTGATTGGGGTTATGAGCGCGTGCCTATGGTGGCAAACCGTGGCGAATTTGCAAGACGTGGTGATATCATTGATATTTTCAGCCCTACTTACGATAAGGCTTTGCGCATAGAATTTTTTGGAGATACTATTGACGAAATCCGCCTTTTTGACATACACACGCAGCGCTCAGCATTTTTCTTAGAAGAGGCTGAAATCATTACGGTTCACCCAATTATTAAATCAACTTTGGCAAATGCAAAAATGAAAGAGCGCTTTGTCAATCTCTTTCAAAGCGGCCATATAACTGAATTTGCGCAGTCTTCACTCTTTAAAGCAGTTGAACGACACGATTTTCACCTTTTGCCAGGTCTTGCCTATGTTAATCCGACAAGATTGCACGATTGGCTTCCGAAAAACACTTTGTGGATTATGCCAGATTCTCAAGAATTAGAGGACGATCTGCGCTCTGCCTACAGTCATTTTCATTCAGATTTGACAGAAGATAGCGCAAACAATGGCATTGAGCAAAACATTGAATTAGCACTTCTCCAGCCTGATAATATACTAGAATCATTGCAAAATTCTTCACGAATCTATGCGCAAAATCTTGTCATGGGTATTGATGAAGAAGGAGTGAACCTGCAAGAGCGCACTTACCGTTCCTATCAAGACTTATTCAGTCATAACACTGACTTAAATAGACCTTGGCAGCAAATTGTTCAAGCGATTAAAGACTGGCAAAAAGATTATCGCCAAGTAATTCTTAGCTTTCATTCTGCTCGTGGGCGCGATAAATTCCTCAAACTTGCTGAGCAAGATAATATCTTCCCGCAATTAAAATATTCTGACAAAGACAAAGGTCTCTACGCCCTTATAGCACCATGTTCACAAGGCGCTGAAATTGTTTGGGATAATACAATAATTTTACCAGAAGATATCCTCCGCCCTGAAAGCCAGAAAAGTCGACTGCATTCAAAGCAAGCTTTTAAAGGCCTAGACAGCCATGAAAGCCTAAATCCTGAAGATTTGCTTGTGCATCGTGATTTTGGCCTTGGCCGCTTCAAAGAACTTTTGCGCCTTGAAATGAATAATACGGCAAATGACTATCTGCTTATCGAATACGCTGATGAAGCAAAGCTTTATTTGCCTGTGGATAGATTATCATTAGTTCAACGATTCAAGGGAGATGACAATCCTCCTCTCGACAAATTAGGCGGCACTTCGTGGATAAATTCAAAAGAAAAAGCAAAAAAAGCCATCGAGGCTATTGCTAATGATTTGGTGGAAGTGTATGCCCTCAGAAAAGTGGCAAAAGGCTTTTCTTATTCACCAATAGGTGAATTATACCGCGAGTTTGAAGCAAGTTTTGGTTTTGAAGAAACTGTTGATCAAGCAAAGGCCATCAACGATGTTTTGTCTGATATGGAAAAACCTACGCCAATGGATAGACTAGTCTGTGGTGATGTGGGTTTTGGCAAAACGGAAGTAGCAATGAGAGCCGCTTGTAGAGCCGCTATTGATGGCAGACAAGTTGCCCTCTTATGCCCAACAACCGTTCTTGCCGATCAGCATTACCAAACTTTCCGTTCCCGCCTTTCAAATTTTGCTATAAATGTTGGCCTCTTGAATAGATTTGTTTCAAAAGCAAAACAAACAGAAACCCTCAAAGCCGCTGCCAAAGGGCAAATTGATATATTAATAGGCACACATAGACTTTTATCTCAAGATGTGAAGTTGCCAAATTTAGGCCTGCTTGTGCTTGACGAAGAGCAGCGCTTTGGTGTTCGCCACAAAGATAAATTGAAGCAAATGAAAAAAAATGTGGATTGCCTGACACTTACAGCTACTCCTATACCACGCACTTTGCAACTTTCCATGTCGGGCATACGTGAACTCTCGGTTATTGAAACGCCGCCAAGCGAAAGAAAACCCGTTATGACAGCTCTTATCAATCGTGATAAAGCCATTTTAAAAAATGTTTTAGAAAGAGAACTCGAAAGAGAAGGGCAGATTTTCTGGATATACAATCGTGTGCAAGGCATTGAAAAAGTTGTGGAATATGTCCAGCATCTCGCACCAAATGCACGCGTTGGCATGGCGCATGGGCAATTGCCTGAAAAGCAATTAGAAGAAGCTATGAATAAATTTTGGCACAATGAGTTGGATATCTTAGTCTGTACTTCTATTGTCGAGTCAGGCCTTGATTTTCCGCGAGCAAACACGCTTATTGTCGATCAAGCTCAAATGTTCGGCCTTGGCCAGCTCTATCAGCTTCGTGGGCGTGTGGGCAGAAGCGACAGGCAAGCCTATGCTTATTTTGTAGTTTCAAATACTGAAACTCTCACCCCAATCGCAAAAGAGCGCATGAGAATTATCCTCGAATTAGACTATCTTGGCGCTGGTTTTCAACTTGCTATGGAAGATTTGCGTATTCGCGGAGCAGGCAATATTCTAGGCGAAGTGCAATCGGGTCATATGAACAGGATCGGGCTTGATCTTTACTTGGAAATGTTTGAGGAAGCTGTTGCTAAGCTTAAGGGTGATGATCTTATACGCACTGAAACAGAGCTAAACATTGCAATTCCTGCTTATATTCCAGAATCTTACATTTCTGATACCAAGGAAAGGCTGCGCTATTATAAAATGCTTTCCTCTGCCCCTACAGAAGATTTGAGGCATGAAATAGAACTTGAAATTCGTGACAAATTCGGTACACTCCCCTTTGAGCTCAATGTATTTCTTGCCATTCTTGATCTCAAAGAGCTTGCAGGCACACTTAAGTGTATAAAAGCAGATATTTACCACGACCATCTGCGCTTTACATGGGATAATAAGCAAGAAAGTGTCAATACCGAGGCTATTCTTCAATTAATTGTCGAGCATAAAAGTCAAGTCAAGTTGCTCCCGCCGGCAATTTTAGATATTAAACTTGACGCTAAGCTTGATAGAGTTGAAGCTCTTTCACAAGTAAAACAACTTCTTAGCAAGCTTCTACCACAAAAACAATAAAGGCTTTTTATGAAAAAAATATATATAATTTCTTTAATTTTTCTCTCTTATTGTCTTTTCTTACAAAATTCATTAATCTTTGCTGAAACAAAACAAATAAATCAAGTGCAAAGTCAAGGAAAGGATTCAGCATTAGAAGAACATGATATAATAAAAAAAATCAGAGAATTAGACATTGATTTTCTCACAGATTATTTCTTAGGAAAACCTGCTGGTACGGTTGCAACTGTGAATGGCAGCCCTATCACTTTATCTCAAATTGAAAATATTTCAGATATGCAATCCTATGCTCTTGAAAATAATGATATTTCTTTTGAAGGCGTTCTTGAAGAATATTCTATCTATCTTTTTGAATTGATAGTGCAAAATCTTATTCGTCAAGAGCTAGAAAAAAAACAAATCACTATTGATTATACTCAAGTTTCAAGTATAGAGGCCATCGTGCGTAGGGGCTATTCTGATGAAGATTTTGAAGAAGAATTGCTTTCTGATGGCATAAATATCGAATCATGGCGCGATCAACTCAAAGCAAGAGTTGAGCACGACACTTTCCAAAATTATTTGCAAACTCAACTTGTTATCAATCAAGAAGAAGTGAAGAACTATATCAACCTACACAAAGATAACATCGTAAAACCAGCTCGTTACAAGCTTTTTCTCTATGCTTCTTCTTCACAAGAAGATCTACAAAAAGCTTACGATGCGAATATGCAGCCGCACGAAGACACCGAAGACACTGTAGTTGTACGAGAAGGCACTTTCTCACTCAACACTTTGCCCGCAGAATGGAAAGAAGAAATAAGTCTTATGCAAATTGGTGATAAAACCAGTATTAAACAAATAGATAATGAATTTAACTACATAGTCTTATCTGATATACAAGAACAAAGTGAAACTAATCAGACACAAGCTTTTCTTGAAATTGAAAAAATTCTTATCAATGAAAAACTTGAAATTGCTTATCAAGAATGGTTGAAAAAGGCACTCAGCACAGCTGAAATTTATATAGCTTCTGAATTTTTAACCATATTACAATAAAAAATATTATATATAATCAAGGAGATGAGCTTAAGCTCAAGACTTATATGTCAGAACATAAAATAACAAAAATACGCGGTGCTCGCCAGCACAATTTGAAAAATATTGATGTCGATATTCCACGAAATAAATTGGTTACAGTGTGCGGACCTTCCGGCTCTGGCAAATCTACTCTAGCTTTTGACATTGTCTATGCCGAGGGGCAAAGACGTTATGTAGAGTCACTTTCCGCTTATGCACGCCAATTTTTACCAAAGATGGATAAACCCTTGGTCGACTCAATCGAAGGTCTTTCGCCTGCGATTTCACTCGAACAGCAAACCACAGCAAGAAACCCGCGTTCAACTGTAGGTACAGTCACAGAAGTCTATGATTTTCTTCGTGTTTTCTTTTCTCGTCTTGGCAAAATGTATTGCCCAAAATGCGATATACCTATCGAAGCAAGAGCCTCTGATGAAATTATTTCAGATATTATGGAACTGCCTGAAAATGCACGTATTCTTCTCATGGCTCCACTTGTTCAATTACAAAAAGGCACGCATATTGACAGAATGAAGAAACTGAAGGCCGAAGGCTTTATTAGTTTTAGAATTCAAAATAAATTAGAATAATAAATTTTAAAAACAATAGATGAGGATCCAGCACTTGATAAAAACAAGAAGCATACTATTGATTTAGTTGTAGATAGGCTCGTGATTAAGTCCGATATGCGCACACGTCTTGCTGATTCTGTTGAGCTTGCCTTGAGATACGGCGATGGCAGAATATATATAAACATCTTAGATAATGAAGAATTTTTAGAAGATTTAGTCTATTCTACTTCTTCGGTTTGCCCAAAATGTCATATGTCACTTCCTGCGCCCAGCCCGCAACTTATGTCTTTCAACTCGCCCCAAGGCTGGTGTCATCAATGTTCGGGCATAGGCACGGTGGTTACCTTTGATGCTGAACTTATTGCGCCTGACAAAAATCTTTCCTTGCGAGAAGGTGCGCTTGCTCCGCTTTCACAGCCGACGACTATGCAAAAACTTTTGCCAGCTCTACAAGCTTTAGGAAAAAGGCATAAATTTACGCTAGATACACCATTAAAAGATTTGTCACCAGAAGCATGGAAAGCTCTTTTTCATGGCGAACCAGGCGGCGAAACTCGTTCAGGCGCATTGAAGCGTACTTCCTTTGGTTTTTCGCGCCCAAGCATGAGCAGGTTTGAGCCAGAAAGAGAAATCTCTCTGAAAGTGTGGAATGGCGTTATGTTTTACCTTGAAGAGCGTATGAATCAATCCGACGCTTGGGGCTCGCTTTTGACAAAATACTCCTATTCTGTCGACTGCCCTTCCTGTAATGGAGCACGTTTGCGCCCAGAAGCATTATCAGTAAAAATCGATGGCCTAAATATCTATCAATTCTGCTCACTCTCCATAGACAAAGCTCTTGAATGGATGCAGACAAGAACATTCACAGGCCGCTTTGAATTGATAGCTGAGCCCTTACTTAAGGAATTAAATCATAGGCTTGTCTTTATGCTTAATGTTGGGCTTGACTATATTTCACTCGCGCGCTCGATGGTGACTCTTTCAGGCGGTGAAGCGCAAAGAATACGCCTTGCTTCACAACTTGGCTCTGGACTTGTTGGCGTGACTTATGTGCTTGACGAGCCTTCGATTGGTCTACACCCTCGAGATAATCAAAGACTTATACAAACGCTTCGTTCCTTGCAAGAACGCGGAAATACTGTGCTTGTTGTTGAGCATGACGAAGCTACAATCTGTGAATCTGACATTGTTTTAGAGCTTGGCCCTGGCTCAGGCTCACATGGCGGTGATTTGGTTTTTGCAGGCACAGTAGATAAATTACTGAAATCTGACTCGCTTACAGCAAAATATCTGCGTGCTGATTTGACAATTCCTTTGCCAGACGAAAGAAGAGAGCCAAGCGAATATATAACACTCAAGAAAGTCAGCACAAATAATCTTAAAAATATTGATGTGAAGATTCCACTCAGCCTTTTAACTTGCGTGACTGGCGTATCTGGCTCTGGCAAATCTTCCTTAGTTAACGATACTCTTTATAAGCATCTTGCCCTTTCAAAAGGAATAAAAGTCGATCAACCTGGCGTGCTAAAATCAATTGAAGGCATTGAAAAAATTGAAAAAATAATTGCTATTGATCAATCGCCTATCGGCAGAACTCCGCGTTCAAACCCTGCCACTTACACTAAGATTTTCGACGATATACGCACAATCTTTGCCATGACAACTGACGCAAAAAAACGTGGTTATACAGCAAGCCGTTTCAGCTTTAACGTAAAGGGTGGGCGTTGCGAAACCTGTTCTGGCGACGGGCAGATACGCGTTGAAATGCACTTTTTACCTGATATTTTCGTCACTTGCGATGTTTGCAAAGGCAAAAGATTTAATCACGAAACTTTAGAAGTGCATTATAAAGACAGAAATATAGCCGAAGTTTTAGATATGTCTGTTGCTGAAGCACGAGTATTTTTTGAAAATTATCCTTCACTTGAAAGAAAATTGGCGGTATTAGAAGACGTTGGTCTTGACTATATCCGCCTTGGCCAGCCTGCTACAACACTTTCTGGCGGGGAAGCGCAAAGAATTAAGATTTCACGCGAGCTTGGCAAACGTTCCTTACCTGGTACGATCTATATTCTTGATGAGCCTACAACAGGCCTTCATATGCACGAAGTTGGTAAGCTTGTGACTGTCTTGCATAAATTAGTCAATAAAGGGGCAAGCGTTGTGGTTATTGAGCATAATACTGACGTTATCCTCGCTTCTGATTATGTGATAGATCTTGGCCCTGGTGGCGGAGAAAATGGCGGAACTATTCTTGCTGAAGGCACGCCTGAACTCTTGCAACAAAACCCTAATTCCATCACAGGCCAATTCCTTATGGAAGAACGTAATATCAGAATGAAACGTCGTAAGGCGAAATAATATGAACGCAGTGAATAAGTCTTTAGCGAACGAAGCAAGAACCACGTTTCTTGCGAGAGAGGATTTTGCGCTGAAAGCCAAAATCTTTACAAATAATGAAACGAAGAAAAGCGAAGTAATATGAGCGCCCTCCTCACAATCCCACAACTTAGCCTCCTTATGCTCTTTGGAGCATTTGGCACATTAGTCCGCTATTTATTGACTTTTTTCTTCAATAAATTCTTTGTCTTCCCCTATCTTTGGGGCACAACAATAGTCAATCTTATCGGCTGTGCTTTGTTTGCTATTGTGTATGGGATAAGCTTAAAATACGATATTGCGCCTCTCTATCGAACTCTTTGTATGACAGGCTTTTTAGGCGCATTTACAACTTTTTCTGCCTTGATGCATGAAGCGCAGCTTTTACTTATCGAAAGCCCAATCTTGAGCATTATGTATCTTTTTGTTCATATTGCTTTGGGCTTAGCGATTTTTCGTTTAGTGCTTTATTTTATTGATTTAATATAAGCCAGCATAGGCTTTAATGGCTTGATTCATACGCCTTGCGCTTGCCTGGCTTGTCGACTGCACTGTAGTGTTTACAGAGTCATTCTGAGTAAATGCTTTTGACAAGAACGAATTTGTGCTTAATGTGCTAGCATTCTGGTTTTGCGCTAAATTTGCAAATGTAGCATTTTCTGACAAAGAAGTTGACTGCACAGCTGCAGCCTCAACTTGAGGTGCGTTGTAGTTTATTGCATTATTCTGTGCCTGCACTGCATTTGTGCCATTTTCTGACAAAGAAATCGGATTTTGACTTGTCAGCAAGCCCACATTATTTATAAGGGGTTCTGCTTGTTTATTTCCTTCGGCTACTTTTCTCTGCGCATTTTCTACATTCGCCCTATAATTACCTTCTTGATAGGCATTGCCCATGCTAGTTCTATCAGCTTGCATAGTGGCTAATTGAGTTTTTTGTGCATCAGGAAGCTGCGCCAAAAAATTTTGCATTTCCGGTGAAATATCAATGCCAGTCGTGTCATTGCTTGTTTGCGAAGTTCTGAAAAATGGGGCAGATAAAGCAGAAGCAAGAGTGTCTGCATTTTTATTTGAAGTCGAAGTAGCTAAAGAAGATTTCGTTTCTTCGGTAGGATTTTCTTCCAGTTCTACACCCATAGTGAAAGGCACTTCTTCAGGCCCTACCGAGCGCACTTGTTGTACGGGTAGGAAAGAATATTGAGCCATCAAGCTATAATTGGAATCTACGGAAGAAACAGACATACACCACCATACTATACTAATATATAACAATTAAACACCAAACAAAAGTAGACAATACTCCCGTTAATCACTCTATCGGCTATAAATTAAATTACTTTAGGCCTTTTTGTAATTTTTTTTATTTTTTTATATAATATTAAAAAAAATATGGCGAAGCAGTCAAACCGCTTCGCCATGGAGCTGTGAAAGCCAATCACTTTCAACAAAATTATTCACTAGCAACATAAAGCAATGGATCTGTTGCCACACCGTTTAAGCGCACTTCATAGTGCAAGTGTGGGCCTGTTGAGCGGCCTGTTGAGCCAACAGAGCCTATTTGATCATAGCGCTTTACCTTATCACCTTCTTTCACATTGAAAGCGTGCATATGCGCATATTTTGTAACAATTCCTGAACCATGCGTAATTTCGATTGCTTTTCCGTACGCGCCCTTTGTAGAAATCTTAGTAACTATGCCGCTAGCAGGAGCTAGGATTGGTGTTCCAGTTGGTGCGGCAATATCTAAACCTTTATGGAATTCAGCACTAGAGCCACCAAAAGGAGAGCGACGGCGGCCGAATTTTGAAGTAATGAAGCCATCAGTAGGAATAATTGAAGGCAATGCGGCAAGCATTTGCTCATTTTCACGCATAGAAAGTAAAATTTCTTGCTGTTTCACTTCTTCAAGCTGAGCGGAAATGGAAAGTTCTTCTAAGAATGTGCGAATTTTGCGTGAAGCAAGGTTTTGCCTGTGCAAAGGAAGATTGCCCAAGCTCAATTCTTCTGCGCTTGAACCGCCTATATTGGCCTGCACAGGAGCACTTTCAACATCAGCCATAAGGCTTAATTTTGAATTGAAACTTTGCATACGGAATAAATTATCCTGCAAAATCTTAACATCAGAAGCCATAGCCATCAATTGCACTTGGCGTTCTTCAAGATGAGTGTTTGTTTAGCTGATATAAGATTTTAATACATTATTCTCCTTAAAAAATTGGAAAAAATATATATTACCAGCTATAAGTACGCTAAATGCTAAAAAAAGTACAACAAAAAGGCCTGAGTTCAAATAAAGGGTGCGCGCTGTACCAGCCTTTTCCTTTATGATAACAACTTGATATTTTTGAAAAAACATAAATTCCTCTAAACCAAACCATAGTTCTAATCTTTGTTAAAGGCTACACCTTTAACTATTAATGCTACCAATAACTAGCACCTGATTTGAGCTTTGTCAAGCAAAGAAGGCAATAAAATTAAGTAAAAATTTTTGTATTTATTAGCTTTTTATATTTTACTCGCCTGTGCATAAATTATTAAAGTAAAGAAAAAAGGACTTTCCAAACAAAAAAAAATATGTCATAGTTGAGTTAGGCTAGAATTTCACATAGTATGTCATTTGTATTTCGTCAGAAATTCACAATATCTTTTTGAACAATTTAATTTAAGGAAGGATTTATGTCGAACAATTGGGAAACTCAACGTACATTTGCATTGGTAGGTACCGGAGGCTGCGGTAAAACTTCAATAGCCGAAATGCTTCTTTACAACACAAACTGCATAGACAGACTCGGTTCAGTTGAAGCTGGTAGCACTGCACTTGATTATGAGCCAGAAGAAGTAAAAAGAGGCGCGTCTATACAGCCCGGTTTTGCTACTTGGGTGTACAATAAAAATCGTCACTTTATGATAGATATTCCAGGTGACAGCAACTTTAGCGGCGACATTGACTATTTACTCCAAGGTGTAGACAGCGTTATTCTTACACTTGATGCCGTTGACGGTGTGCGCCCGCTCACAAAGAAAATTTGGCAAAGTGTGCGCAATCTTGAATTGCCTGCAATCGCTTTTATCAATAAATTAGATAGAGATAGAGCGCAATTTGATGCCGCCATCCAAGGACTTAATATGTCCTTAGGCGCGCGTGCCCTTATTCTTTATATGCCTATTATTGAAGATGAAAAATATGTTGGTTATATAGATACTTGCAATCAAAAAGCCTATTATTTTGAAAATGATAAGTTAGTTGAGAAACCTATTCCAGCTGATTTAGAAGACGAAGCAATTCTTATCCGTGATACCAATAGAGAAAATATTGCTGAAACAGACGAAGAACTTATGGAAAAATATCTTGAAGAAGGTATTTTGAGCGATGAAGACATCAAAAAAGGCTTACGCATTGGCGTTATGAATGGCGAGCTTCTTCCTGTGTTTATTGGTTCTGCCCTTGAAAATAAAGGTGGACTTGAACTTTTGCGAGGCATTGAAGATATGCTTCCATCTGCCAAAGAAAGAGCTGCATTTTTATCAGAAGAAGCAGAAGAAAGAGCTTCAAGCCCTGACGAAGCTGCTTCTTGCTTTGTTTTCAAAACAATTGCCGATCCATTTGCTGGCCAACTCACCATGATTCGCGTTCTTTCAGGCACAATTTCTTCTGAATCTATATTAAAAAATATGCAAACTGAAGAAAATGAACGCTTCACAAGCTTAGCCTATCTTACAGGAAAAAATCAGACGCCTTGCAAAGATACGCTCTATCCTGGCGCAATAGTAGCCGTTGCAAAATTGAAAAATACGCACACAGGCGAAACTTTAGCCGACGAAAAAGCTCCATTTAGCTTGGCTCTTCCAACCTTGCCAACACAAATGATTACCTTTGCTCTTGCTTCAAAAGAAAAGGGCGAAGAAGATAAAGTTTATGCGGCTGTTCAAAAACTGCTCGAAGAAGATATCACCCTAAAACTCGAAAGAGATGAAGAAACTGGTGACACACTCCTTTCAGGCATGGGGCAATTACATATCGAACTTTCTGTTGAAAAAGCAAAAAGACGTTCTAAGGTAGAAATACTTCTCAAAACACCCAAAATTCCTTATCGTGAAGCTGTGCGCGGATCTGCAACAGTGCAAGGAAGGCATAAAAAACAATCTGGTGGCCGTGGTCAATTCGGCGATTGCCATATAGAAATGTCGGCTCTACCTCGTGGCGGCGGTTATGAATTTGAAGATGCTATCGTTGGCGGCGCAATTCCTCGCACCTATATTCCTGCTATTGACAAGGGTATACAAGAATCTGCGCGCCGTGGTTTCTTAGCTGGCTACCCTGTAGTAGACTTTAAAGTGCGCCTCTTTGACGGCTCATACCACGATGTTGACTCTTCAGAAATGGCCTTCAAATTAGCTGGCTCTATTGCTTTCAAAAAAGCTATGGAAACATTGAAAGTTGTCTTGTTAGAACCGATTGCGCTTATCACTATCTCAGTACCTGACAGTTATATGGGTGATGTGATAGGTGATTTATCTTCACGTCGAGGCAAAGTTTTAGGCTCTGATTCAGTGGCTGGCATTACAGAAATTAAAGCGCACGTGGCAATGTCAGAAGTATTGCGTTATGCGCCGGATCTTCGCTCTATGACAGGCGGACAAGGGCTCTTTACTATGGAATTTGACCATTATGAAGAAGCTCCACAAGCCATTGCGGATAAAGTTATAGCTGAATACCAAGCAAATAAAAATGACGAATAAAAAGGAAAATAAAGATGTTAAATCCTGCTAAAACAGTAATATACAGTGGCGGAGCTGCTGGCACAGAACAATTCTTTGGCGAACAAGCTGAAATTTTTGGCATTGAAGAAGTGAACTTCACCTTTGAAGGCCATCAAAGCGAAAGAAGCCGTGGGCAACGCTTTTTGACAAGTGATGAGCTCGCAATGAAAGACGTGAGCATTACCTATGTTGCAAAAATCATGGGGCGCGAATATTCAAGAGCACCACTTTTTAGAAAAGTTTTGCAATCAATCTGCTGGCAAATTTCAAGCGGTGAAGAAATTATTGTTGTAGGTTCTATTCAGCCTGACAACACAGTAAAAGGCGGAACAGGTTGGGGCGCGGAATACGCAAAAATTTGCAATAAGCCTCTTTTAGTTTTCGACCAAGAAAAAGATGCTTGGTATCGTTGGGAAAAAGAAGCCTTTGTGAAAGAGGATAAACCACAAATCCAGTCAAGCCACTTTGCCGCAACTGGCACACGTTTCTTAGAAGAAAATGGAAAAAAAGCCATTAAAGAGCTTTTTGCAAATTCTTTTGCGAAGTAATTATTAAAATCATTGAGGGGGAAGAACCAAACTTTAGCGAACGAAGCATTTTCCACGCAAGATGCGAGTGAGGATTTTGTGCTAGCAGCCAAAATCTTTACGATAAATGTCAAAGTTAGGTTTTCCCCCTCAAACTCCCCCATCTCCTTACAAACTTTTCAAACTATTAAACTTGTGTAAATGCAACGAACATATCTTTATTATTAAAACCATGAACTCAAAAAAAACAATCGAATTTCACCATAAAGGCTCTTCTCTTTTTTTAGGAGGGTCACACCCTGTGCGCGTGCAAAGCATGACAAATACAAAAACACATGATATTGAAGCAAGTTGCGCACAAATTGAGGAATTAACAAAAGCTGGCTGTGAACTTGTGCGCCTTGCCGTGCCTGACGATAGAGCTGCAAAAGCCCTCAAAAAGATTAATGATTTCTCCCCTATTCCTCTTATTGCCGATATCCATTTTGATTATCGACTTGCAATAAAAGCTCTTGAAGCTGGTTTTTCAGGTCTACGCATAAATCCTGGTAATATAGGTAATGATAAAAATATTGATATTTTAGCTGATTGCGCCAATCAACACAAAGCCGTCATTCGTGTAGGCGTAAATTCTGGCTCAGTAGAAAAATCTATATTGCAAAAATATGGCCGTCCAAGCCCACAGGCCTTGGTTGAAAGTGCGCTCTATCACGTCAATCTTTTAGAAAAAAGAAATTTCACAAATATAAAAATTTCCTTGAAGTCAAGCTCTGTAGTTGAATGCATTGAAGCCTATAAAGAAATTGACAAAAAAACTAATTATCCTTTACATATAGGCATCACAGAAGCAGGCACAAAATTTCGCGGCACTATTTATTCTGCTGTAGGCATTGGCTCTCTACTTTCTCAAGGCATTGGCAATACTTTAAGAGTTTCTTTAACGGCAGATCCAGTTGAAGAAATTAAAGTTGCCTATGAAATTTTGAAAGCTTTAGAATTACGCGCGAAAGGTGTTGAAATCATTTCATGTCCAACCTGCGGCAGAACGGAAGTCGATTTGATTGGACTTGCAGAAAAAATAGAAAAATTGTATAAGGACTCTTCAGTCAATCTTAAAATTGCGGTAATGGGCTGCGTTGTCAATGGACCAGGTGAAGCAAAAGAAGCGGATATTGGCATTGCAGGCGGAAAAGGCAAGGGTCTTATCTTTAAAAAAGGGCAAGTAATTCATAGCGTGCCCGAAAGTGAACTCTTTGAACTTTTCACGCAAGAAGTAGATAAACTTATACAAGAAAAACAAGACACTAAGGATTAAATCATGCTTTATTCAAAATATTATATCCCAACTCTCAAAGAAGCCCCAAACGATGCCGAAGTAATCAGCCATAAACTTCTTCTTCGTGCAGGAATGATACGCAAACTTTCTTCTGGCATCTATTCTTGGTTGCCTCTTGGCCTAAAAACCCTTGAAAAAGCTGCAAATATTGTGCGAAAAGAAATGAATAAGGAAGACGCACTCGAAGTTTTGCTTCCTGCTGTCCAGCCTGCTGATTTATGGATTGAATCTGAGCGCTGGCAATATTATGGAAAAGAATTGCTCCGCTTCAAAGATAGGCACGACAGAGATTTTTGCCTAGGGCCTACGCATGAAGAAGTCAT
The DNA here is from genome assembly GCA_964369165.1 of uncultured Desulfovibrionaceae bacterium. Classification (GTDB taxonomy): domain Bacteria; phylum Desulfobacterota; class Desulfovibrionia; order Desulfovibrionales; family Desulfovibrionaceae; genus CAYJAZ01. Next base: position 20,033 of record CAYJFE010000030.1, read on the forward strand.
GACAGATTTAATCCGCCACGAAATTCGCTCATACAAGCAATTACCTGTAAATCTTTATCAAATTCAAACAAAATTTAGGGACGAAATTCGCCCTCGCTTCGGCCTTATGCGTGGCCGTGAATTTATTATGAAAGATGCCTATTCTTTCGACACAAATGACGCAAATGCTGATATTTCTTATGGAAAAATGCGCTCTGCTTACAATGCAATTTTTTCAAATATGGCTTTGAATTATCGCATGGTTGAAGCTGATTCTGGCTCAATTGGCGGTTCATTCTCGCACGAATTTATGGTGCTTGCACAAACTGGCGAAGACACAATTGCTTCATGCACGGCACATCCAAAATGCCAATGGGCATCAAATACTGAGCGTTCACAAATTGTTTTTAATGGGGAAGAAACAAAGGAAACCTGCCCTTATTATGAAGAAGTAAGCACGCCAAATGCGCACACAATTGAAGAAATTTGCGCTATGATGCAAGTAAAGCCAGAGGATACCATCAAAACACTTATCCTTGTGGCTGATGAAAAAATATTTGCAGTATTAATCCGTGGCGACAGGGAAATGAATATAATCAAAGTGAAAAATATGCTAGACGCCAAAGAAGTTCGCATGGCTTTTGCGCACGAAGTGGAAGAAGCAACTAAAGCAAAAGTTGGCTTTGCAGGGCCTGTTGAACTTACTATTCCTGTCTATGCGGACAATGAACTTATGACAAAAACAGGCTATGTTGTTGGCGCGAATAAGTCAGACACACATTATAAAAATGTCGACTTAAAAAGAGATTGCACAATAACAAAATTCCACGATTTACGCCTCATTACTGAAGGCGACTCTTGCCCTCTTTGTCAAGCACCAATCCGCTTAGAGCGCGGCATTGAAGTTGGGCATATATTCAAATTAGGCACAAAATATTCAGAAAAATTGCAAGCAAAGTATATCGACGAAAATGGCCAAGAAAATCTTATGATTATGGGTTGCTATGGCATTGGAGTTTCACGCGTTGTGGCTGCTTGCATTGAGCAAAATCACGATGATTACGGTATTGCCTTCCCTCCTCCTCTTGCGCCATTTGACATTGCTCTTCTCAATCTTGATATTGAAAATGATGAAGTAAATCAAAAAGCTGGAGAAATTTATGCCTATTTGCAATCAAAAGGTTACGATGTACTTTACGACGAAAGAAAAGAAAGAGCTGGCATCAAATTTAAAGATGCTGATTTAATTGGTATTCCTGTTCAAATCATTGTAGGTTCAAAGAATTTGAAAAATAATTCCATTGAAGTAAAAAACCGCAAAACAAATGAAAAACAAAGCCTTCAAGCCGACACTTTCACAAATGATTTTGAAGCCTTCTATCAAGATGTTATAAAATCTTGGGCTTAGTATGCAAGAGGAGATTGCAAGACATAGAGAAAAGCAAGCGCACACGCGTGTTCACTCTGTTTCTGAGCTCACGCAAGTTATCAAGCGAACGCTCGAACACTCCTTTCCCTACGTGTGGGTGAAGGGTGAAGTAACGAATCTTTCGCGCGCAAGCTCTGGGCATATCTACTTTTCTTTGAAAGATGAGAATGCACTCTTGCCTTGTGTCTGGTATAGGCATCAACAAAAAGATATTACATTTGACCCTCTTACAGGCGAAGTTTTCGATGAACCACTCCCTTCTTTAGCAAAAACTTTAGAACATGGAGCAGCAATGCTTTTTGCTGGCTCTCTCAATGTTTATCCGCCAAGAGGAGCTTATCAATTTATTGTGGATAGAGCTGAAGAAATTGGCCAAGGTAATCTGCATAAGAGATTTGAAAGACTAAAGAAAAAGCTTCATGATTTGGGCTGGTTCGATCAAATCCATAAAAAGACTTTACCTCAAAATCCCAAAAAAGTTGCCGTATTGACTTCACCGCAAGGCGCTGTAATCCATGATTTTTGCAGAATTGCAAGCCAATACGGACTTTCAAGCTCCATTCGCATCTATCCAATAGCTGTGCAAGGCGCTGAGGCTGTTCCCTCAATAGTGTCGGCTTTTAGCCAAGTAGAGAAAGAAAAATGGGCTGATGTCATCGTGCTTATTAGAGGCGGCGGATCTTTAGAAGATTTGTGGGCTTTTAATGAAGAAGAAGTTGCGAAGGCTATTTTCAAAGCAAAAACTCCTGTAATTACAGGCATTGGGCATCAAGTCGATACAAGCATTGCCGATTATGTGGCAGATGTTTCAGCTGCTACGCCATCGCATGTTGTCAGTCATTTATGGAAAGAGCGTGAATTGTATGCGCAATATATTGACGAAGCAGAAGATAGAATTTATCAGGCTTTTAGAAAGTCTTTAAATAAGAAAATTGACTCCTTAGCCTTTAAGGTCAAGCATCTCAATATGCTATCTCCGCTCAATAGGTTGAAAATTCAAGAAGAGCTTTTGCAGCAAAAAATTTCAAGACTCTACGCAAGCAAGAAGTTTATGCAAGAAAAAGAAAATATTTTGAAGCAAAATCTCCATACTTTTCTAGCCTTAAAAAACAATCTTATCACTAAAAAAGAGGATGCTTTCAAACAAAAGCTTCATACTTTTTTAGGCTTACAAAAAAATCTTATAACAAAACAAGAAAATAAAATAGAGCATTTAAAGGCTCTTTTAGAAGCGCATAATCCCTATATGCCTCTTGAAAAGGGCTATGCCCTTGCCTATGAGATGAATGAAGAAAAGAAGGAAACACTTCTGACTTCTGCAAATCATTTACTTACAAATTTCAATACTACTAAGAAAATTGTGCTTGAGTTCAAAGACGGAAAGACTGTATTTGAAACAAATAAAATTGAAAAAATAAATAATTAAATAAAAGGATTATATAGAATGAACAAAACTCTATCTTTTGCAAAAGTAATTGCTTTCTCGCTTATTTTTATGATAAGCCAGCTCACAAATGCATTTGCTGCTCCTGAAATTATTATTCCCACACAGGCAGATCAAGGTTCAGCCTTTAAAATGCAAATTCCTCTTATGGGGCATGAATACAAGAAAATCACTCTTGACTGGCAAGGAAAACATATCCCACTTTACCTTGAAGATATGGGCGATTATCAAAAAGCGGAAATCTTTCTTGCAATGCCTTATGATGCAAAAATTGACCAAAAATTGAAAATTTATTTTGGTAATGAAACTGTTGTGAAACTCATTAGTCCCATGAAAAAAGCTTTCAGAAAAAGCACTTTGAGTGTTGCGCCAAATTATGTATCACCGCCAAAAGAAGCGCAAAGCCAGATTGAAAAAGATAGAGCCACAAATAGAAAAGTAATTGCCACTTACAGCATGAAAAATACTATTCAAAACGAACTTGTGCGCCCTGTGCCAGGCATTGTTACTTCAGAATACGGAGTGCAAAGAGTCTACAATGGCAATTTGCAATCTGTTCATCGCGGAGTTGACTTTCGTGGCGCAATGGGTACACCAATTTACGCAATTGCCGATGGCATTGTAGCAACAGCTGAAGGTCAATACTATTTAGGAAATGTTGTTTATTTAGATCATGGGCAAGGCGTCTATTCAATTTATGGGCATATGTCTGATATTACAGTACAAAAAGGGGATAAAGTGCTCGCAGGACAGAAAGTAGGTACAGTTGGCTCTACTGGCCGATCAACAGGGCCGCATTTGCACTTGAGCCTCACCGTGCAAGGCATCAGCATTGATTCGCTTCCTCTTCTAACTATAGAAAGCCCAAAATAAACTACTAAAATAAAAGAGAAATATATGCCCACAAAGAAAAAAGAAGAACTCACTTTTGAGCAAAGAATAGAGCGCTTGCAAGAAATTATCACATCACTTGAAAAGGCTGACACTCCACTTGAGGAAAGCCTCAAACTCTATAAAGAAGGTGTTTTGCAAGCAAAAGCTTCGCAAGAACTTTTAGAAAAAGCCCAGCACGAAATAAAGATATTGCAAGAAAATGAATTGAAAGATTTTCAAATAATTGAATAAAATTTATGCATACTCTATATATTAAGAAAAAGGCAATACGATGACAGACACGCAGAAAAAAGAATTTAAAGATAAAATGCTGCAAACTATAGAAAAAAAGCTCTTTTCGCTCTATACTATTGAAAACGCTAATTATTCTGAAAATATACATAGTACAAATTTTTTACCTGCCCTAAACTACACTCTTTTAGCTGGTGGCAAACGTATACGCCCTCTTCTTACACTTTATTTTGCAAAACTTTGTGCTAAAAAAATGAATATTAACTTCATCTTAGAAGATATTCTTCCCATAGCCACTGCTCTTGAAATGGTGCACACTTATTCGCTTATTCACGACGATTTGCCAGCTATGGATAATGACGATTTAAGACGCGGAAAGCCAACTTGCCATAAAGCTTATGACGAAGCAACGGCTATTTTAGTAGGCGATGCCCTCCTCACCGATGCTTTTACTCTCGCTTCTGAAGTAAATTTTGAAGCAAAATATGTGCTTGAAGCTATGCGATTTCTATCTAAATGCGCAGGATCACAAGGAATGATTGCGGGACAAATCCTTGATTTGGCAATGGAAAAAAATTCAATGCAATCTCAAGAAAAATATGCTATAGAAATTCTTAGAGAGATGAATGCCCGAAAAACTGGCGATCTTCTTCTTGCCTCTTGCTATTTGCCGTGCATACTCTATAATGTTGACAAAGATTTTGCTAAAGATTGCGAAAATTTTGCTTTAAATTTTGGCATAGCTTTTCAAATTACGGACGATATTTTAGATATTATCGGCGATGCTAAAGTTATGGGAAAACCGCAAGGCTCTGATATACTTCTTGAAAAAACTACATGGCCAAGCCTTCTCGGCCTTGAGAATGCTAAAAAAATGGCAATAGATTATATCAATAATGCGCAGATTATTCTTAAAAATTGGCAAAATTCACATTTAGGCAATGAGGAAGACTGCGCGCTGGTTTTAGAAATTTTAACCGATTTATTACAATCGCTTAACAAAAGAACAGCATAGGAAATCTATGTACACTTTACTTGAGAAAATAGCACTGCCTGATGGCATTAAAAACCTTAGTCTTCAAGAAAAGGAAGAACTTGCAAAGGAAGTGCGTGAAAAAATTATAGAAACTGTTTCAAAAAACGGTGGTCACCTTGCTCCTTCTTTAGGCACGGTGGATCTTACAATTGCCCTACTTTCAGAATTTGACGCACTTAAAGATCAAGTTGTTTGGGACGTTGGACATCAATCCTATGCATGGAAGATTCTTACAGGAAGATATAAAAATTTCCATACCTTACGCAAACACAAGGGCATTTCTGGCTTTTCTAACCCGAGCGAAAGCCCCTATGATCACTTTGTGGCAGGGCACGCTTCAGTTTCAATTTCTGCTGCTTTAGGAAAAGCCTATGCGCGCGATTTAAATATGTCTGACAGCCATACAATAGCAGTCATTGGCGATGGTGCGCTCACAGGCGGAATGGCTTATGAAGCCTTAAACCATGCAGGCGAACTGAAAAAGCAACTTATAGTAATTTTAAACGATAATCAAATGTCAATTGCGCCAAATGTGGGCGCGCTTTCGCAATTTATATCGTCTAATCTTTCAAAATCTTGGGTTTTGAATATCAAGAAAAAAATTCGTGACTTTTGTTACGAACACCCAAAATTTGGCAAAAGAATGTTGAATTTCTTTAAAAGAGGCGAGCAATCATTCAAATCTTTCTTCACCCCTGGTTCTTTGTTTGAAGCCTTTGATTTCAACTACATAGGTCCAGTTGATGGGCATAATATTGCAGAACTTTCAAGATATCTACAAATAGCAATTTCAGCGCAAAAATTAAATCAGCCTGTACTATTACACGTCAAAACAATCAAAGGTAAAGGCTATAAGCCAGCGGAATTACACCCTTCTTCTTTTCATGCCGTTTCCTCTTTTGAACCTGAAACAGGACTTTTACCCCCGTCTGACGAAAGAAATCTCTACTCTACAGCCACACAATCCTTCACACAAGCACTCTGCACTTTAGCCAAAAAAGACGATAAAATTCTAGCTATTTCAGCGGCTATGACTGAAGGCACAGGCCTTTTGCAATTTTCAAAACTTTTTCCTGACCGCTGTATAGATGTTGGCATCTGCGAACAGCACGCCGTCACCTTTGCTGCTGGGCTCGCAAGCGCTGGCTATAAGCCAATTGTTGCCATTTATTCTACTTTTATACAAAGAGCCTATGATCAAATTATTCATGATGTGTGCTTACAAAATCTTCATGTTGTTTTCTGTCTTGACAGAGCTGGTTTAGTCGGTGAAGATGGGGCTACACATCACGGAGTTTTTGACTTAAGCTTTTTGCGAAATATCCCGAATATGCGCATACTTGTACCTGCTAGCCCTTACGATTTTCAATCCTGTCTTGCTACTGCGCTTGAGCTAAAATCGCCTATTGCTTTGCGCTACCCAAGAGGGAAAAGCAGGCTTCCGCTTATTTCTAAAGAGGATTATACTCTTTTTAAAGAGGGTGAGGGCGAATTTTTATTCCCTGAAGATTGCGTGCTCAATGAAGAAAATATTTGCTGCGAGTATAGCCAAAGCATTGGAATTTCTAAACAATGTTCTTATTTAAGAGAATTACAGACTGACACTTGTATTATATGTATAGGTTCTGCTGTTAATATCGCTCTAATAGCCACTTCTTTGCATTATGAAGAGCATAAACAAATTGTGCCCGTATTTAATGCACGCTGGGTAAAACCTCTTCCTACAAAGCAATTAGACGATATTGCGACGAATTTCTCGCGTATCATTATTGTTGAAGAAAATACTGAAATTGGCGGTTTTTCTTCCGCAATATTAGAATATTATACTGACAGCAAGCAAATTCAAAAACTTAATATTGATCGCCTAGCCTTGCCTGATCATTTTATTGAACACGGTAATACCGAAATATTGAAGAAGAAATACAAGCTATCGCCTGAATATATAAGAGAACTTCTTGAAAAAAAATAGGATGATATTATGCGCATTTCAAAACAAGTCTTTACAATCGCACTTCTCGTAATTTCTAGCAATATCCTTGCTTGTAGCAGTAAGCAAGGAGAAATAAGCCCCACTCTTGCTTCGCAAGAAGATCAGAATGAAAAATATCTCATTGCTGAAAATCGTAAAGGCTATGTTATTGATGCTGACGGTAAGAAAGTGGAAACTATTGATGGCATTCCTACACAAGAAGTTAAACAAAGGCCAAATGTACTTGATCAAGAACCTGATGAAACTATAAAGTCTTTGCGCAGGTCATCAATTTTCTTTCAAAATAGCGACTCGTTTCCGCCTTTCTATTAAGAAAGATTTTGGTCTTCGACACAAAATCCTCACTCGCAAGAAGCGTGGTTCTTGCTTCATTCGCTAAAGATTTATTCACTACGTTCTTAGTATAAGAAAGATTTTGGTCTTCGACACAAAATCCTCACTCGCAAGAAGCGTGGTTCTTGCTTCATTCGCTAAAGATTTATTCACTACGTTCTTAGTATAAGAAAGATTTTGGTCTTCGACACAAAATCCTCACTCGCAAGAAGCGTGGTTCTTGCTTCATTCGCTAAAGATTTATTCACTACGTTCTTAGTATAAGAAAGATTTTGGTCTTCGACACAAAATCCTCACTCGCAAGAAGCGTGGTTCTTGCTTCATTCGCTAAAGATTTATTCACTACGTTCTTACGTTAAGCCTAGATAGTGTCATCAACTTCAAAGATTTTGTGGAATTTTCAATAAAAAGGGATTTTTTGCGAAGTGCAGTGTATCAAAACATACATAAACTGAGTAAAAAATCATCTTTTTAGCAGAAAAAACGCAAAAGAATGAACTTGATGGCACTATCTAATCTTTATTCTGCTTAATTTCGTCCTGAACAGCCTTGAATTTTGCCAATTCTTTCTTGGCAATTCTTTGCT
>CAYJFE010000031.1:0-26958 GCA_964369165.1 uncultured Desulfovibrionaceae bacterium
TTTTTTTCAAATAAGCCAAAACAAATTACTGCTTATTAAAATATTTTATTCCATCTTCAGGAATGAAAAAAGTTCTGAAAAACCCATCACGAGAAACTACAACAAACTCGTTAGTTGACTGAAGAAAATAAGCCATATCTGAATCGTCTTGCTGTGTTTTTAAAACATCATCATCTGAAATTATTTCATTTGCTCGCTCTTGATATTCATAAGCAGAAGAATAACCCATTTCGATTCCGTGCTTCTTAAAATGTTCTTCAAGTGATTTTGAATTTCTAAATTCTATTTCGCTCACAACATCTGAAGAGGTGCCAGAAGACGTGAAAGAAAAATTACTTTTTTCAAATTCACGATGCAAAACAGAAACAATGATCAGCAGGCCCGAAAGAATTAAAACAATATTTGATGTTATATTTCTAAAAAAATTTTGTGACTTTTGTGAAGAATTATTTGCTGACTTGAATTTTGTTTTCATTTAAATTATTCCTTAATTTTCTCTCGCTCTTGTTATAAGATATTGATTAAAATTTTGCAAATCATGCGTTGAGATTTTATATAAAAGTTGAGATTTAATTATATTTTTTTTAAAACATCGCCGGCACAAAACAATAGGCTCTACAGCAAGTGTCAAACTGTAGAGCCTATCTTTTTGATACAATATGTATCTAATTAAGGTATTATATTAAGGTATATCAAATTTATTAATACGCGCCTTTTGAATAAGTAACTTCGTAACTATGTGAATACACTTCAAAAACAATCCCAAATGGATCTTCTACATAGCACATTCTATAAGGTTTTTCATTTGGATAATATTCTCTAATTGGCATTCTTTGCTTTCCACCGTGTGCGACAATTTTTTCCACCATGCCTTCGATGTCAGGATCTTGAATAGAAAAATGGAACATACCTGTTCTTACAAATTCAAAAGGAACTCTTTCTTTATTGTTTTGTTTGAACTCAAAAAGTTCAATTCCTATACCGTCAGAAGTTACCATATGCGCAATTTTAAAGCTTTCATAGCCTGCGCCAAAAACTTCTTCACACATAATCCCTATAGCGCTTTCGCTTTCTTCTTTTACTACAGATGGTTGCATAACTACATACCAACCCATAACATCTTTATAGAATTCTACAGCTTTTTCTAAATCAGGCACTGATAAACCTATGTGTGAGAAAGCTCTTGGGTATGCATTTTTTTCATTGTTTTTTTCTTGTAAATTAATCATTATTAATCTCCTTTTTTGTTCTGACTTAACAGTAGCACTTTTTTTAAATGCTGCAATAAGGTACTTTTTCGTACCTATTCAGAAAAAGGATAATTTATTTTTCAATGACTAGAATATTATTTTTTTCAGCATAATCAATAGTAAAAGCGCATAGATTTTCTAATATCGGCTCAATGCCCTTATATTTTTCAGAAATTGAATATTCCACACGAAGAGGAAGTTCATTAAAATCTGTCCGCACTAAAATACCGCTCATCTCTAGCTCTTTAAGCTGTGTGATAAGCATTTTATGCGTAATATCTGAAATTGCTTTTTTAAGAAGCGAGAAGCGATTATCTCCATGCAAAATATGCCATAAAATTCTTAATTTCCATTTTCCGCCTAAGATATCATGCGTCAAAATAAGAGAACAGGTATATTCTTCTTTTACTTTTGTCATTTGCTTACTCATTATTTAGAAAGTTTTAAATATAAGAAAGTTTCCATTCTTCACATCCCTCACACTACCATTATAGCAATCCGCAATCAATGCTCTATAAACTTTTATCTAAAAATTTTGCCATATTTGCAATGTGTTGCGAAATCAATTCATAAGGTTCTTTCATGCCATTTTGAAGCCAATCTTCTGTGATAGAATCAATGCCGCCAAGAAGGAAAGATTCAACATAAGGCTCTTCGCATTTTGAAAGAACTCGCCCAAATTGCTGGCAGGATTTCAAATCAAATCTACTTGTCAGCTCTTTAAACTTGCCTTGTTTCACAAGTAATTCCGTATAAGAACTTTCTTTTAATTGTCTAAACCGTATGATAAGCAAATCATATAAGCAAGGATCTTGTAAAGCTTCCATTGTTTCAAAGGCGATTTTTATTTCTTCATATAAGCCAAACATAATAATAGCATCTTTTGTTTCAAAATGCCTATAGACTGACATTCTCGAAATATTTGCTTCATCAGCTATTTCTGCAAAGCTAATCTCATCGTATTGCCCAAGCTTAAGCAGGCGAATAAAGGCATCGTGTATATCTTTCTTTGTTTGATTGATTTGGTTAATTCTTTTCATGTTACACTTCTTCTTATTTGTAAAAGTTAGCCATAGTGGCTTGACTCAGCATTATTTCTAGTATAGTTTTATATAAAATCTTAAGCTTAAGGATTAAATAAAACGATTTTTTAAATTAATCAACCAAAAAGGACTAGACACTATGAGTACAGTTATTGAAAATCCATTCATTGAAACTATGAAACAAATCGGCATGGAAACAATGCAGGCACAGGCAAAACTATTTAGTGACAATAGTATACAAGTAATGCTTGTTGGAACAGGAAATCCTATGGGCAAAGAAAGACACAACACGGCCACAGCTATATTTGTAAATAATCAATATCTTCTTTTTGACTGCGGTTATGCCACAAATATGCGCCTTGGCGAATTTAAAGTTCCAGCAGCAAGATTGAGCGCAATTTTTCTTACTCACTATCATGCTGACCATTTTGCAGATTTAGGCGAAATTATTTCAAAATCTTTTATAAACCAAAGAAGACATGAACTAGAAGTATACGGACCTACTGGTCTTACAAAAATTGTGAACGGCTATCTAGATGCTTATGAACTTGAAATGAAATCAAGAACTGATCACCACGGCGCAGACATGATGAATCCACAATTTGCTACAGCTACAGCAAAAGAATTTGATGGCAATGCTGAATCTTTAGTCGTTTATGAAAAAGATGGCGTTAAAGTTACAGCATTCAAAGTAGCGCACCCACCTGTAGACCCAAGTTTTGGTTATGCAGTGGAATATAAAGGCAAAAAAATCGTTATTTCCGGCGATACAATTGTAACTGATAATTTCAAAAAACATTCAGCAAATGCAGATTTGCTCGTGGGCGATGCTATGAGTTATCAAGCAGTTGAACTTCAAGAAAAAGCGGCAGCAGAACTTGGAAATAAATTACTTTCCAAAATGATGCGCGACATTCGTGAATACCATTTAGATATTAATGAATTGGCACAATTAGCTGAAGAAGCAAAAGTGAAACGCCTCGCACTTTCACACTTCTCACCACCACTTCCGCACGAAATGGCAATTAAAAAGTTTTTTGAAATGCCTGCAAAACAGCACTATAGCGGTGAAGTCCTCTACGGAAATGATGGCTTTATTATTCAAATCCCCGTAGAATAAATCACTGAGTAAGGCGGCTGATAGCTTGTTTGCTTTCGGCGCTCACTTAACGCTTCTAAGAGCTTTTTTCTTGTATTTTAGTTAATTATAATTAGGCTATGGCCTCTGCTTCAAGTTTTGCTTGCTCTTCTTTTGTGATATGAAGAGCTTTTGCAAGCCCGTCGAGATATGCACGTTCCATAAAGGAATCAATGTCAACAGCGGCGCAAGAGAGGCGGTAAAGGTCATAGCCTTCTTCTTTGTTCACTATTCTATTTGCTAAAGCTTGCGGATCAACAGGTTTTTGGATAAAAGCATCAACAATATCGGCCATATCTTGATTTGGGAAAAGTGCAAGAACTGCATTATGTATATTATTTCTTTCTTCTTCGTCTATATGCCCATCAGCTCTTGCTGCATATATCATAGCTTCAAGCAATAAAAGAGCAGTATTTTCTGCCGGTGGAAGCATTTTTTGCGTTGAATCTTGCACATTTGCTTCTTGGTACTTAACTTGATTATTGCCTAACGATTGTGACGCTTGTCCTAAAGAGCCTTCATTCGTAGAATTTTGTGACCATTTTTGATAAAAAGTCCAAGCAAGCCCACCAAGAGCCGCTGCTCCACCAACTTTTGCCACATTTTTTGCCATTTTCTTAGTTTTTTTGCTGGTAAAAAGTGCGCCAAGCAGACCGCCAACTGCGGCCGAACCTAAAAGACCGCCCATACCACCTATATTTGCATTTTGCACTTTTTCTTTTGCCATTGTGCCAACATTGCCCAAATTTTGGGAAGCCTTTTCAAGGTTTCCGCCCAAATTTCCCGCAATATTACCGCCAAGAGCAGAATTGATTGTATTGCCTATTTCACTAAGATTACCACTTTTTATTTGATCTAAAATATTTTTCATTTTTACCTCTTTTATACAATAGTATTAATATTTATGATAAGGCTTAGAACAAATAAAGGCAAGTTATTTTCATAAAAGAGAAATAGAAAGTTTTACGCAAAATATTATAGAAAGTAACCAAAAAGTCAAAAAAGATGAAATCTATAAATGCTCTTTTATATACTCACGCAAGGAAGTTTGAGGCTTGGCATTTCCTTCTTTTATATTCGCAAGAAGCCAGTCTGACAAAAGCACATCAATATCGGCAAACATTCGAATCATATCAACCAAGTGAATGGAGGGATGGCTTGTTATACCTAGTTCTTCTAAGCCAGAAGAAACTTTTTGCGCTTCTAAAGCATTAATAATTTTTTGGCTATATTTTTCTACTTGCGCGCTCTTAATTTCTAATTGTTTGATAACTTCGTCATTAGTCAATAGTGGCAGGCAAAGCATACGCACTAATTCCTCGTCCTTTATCTTGGGTACTTTCATATTTTTTTCGTCAGCTACCCAGGCCTTTAATAGCCCTACTCCACTCTCAGTTAATTTATATATTTTTTTATCAGGCTTGCCTGCTTGTGGTTCGTCACGATAGACAACATAACCAAGCGATTCTAGCTTTGCAAGAACAGGATACACGCGAGAATGGCTGGTATTTCTAAAATGCTTTAAGCGTTGTGTGATATCATAGCCTGACAATTCGCCATGCAAAAGAATCGCCAAAACATTATAATCTAGGTCATTCAATTTATTAGTTTTCACACTCACGCACCTTTCAAAAAAATTTTTCTTATATGTTCATATTGACATATATTTTTTTTCAGCTATACTCCGCATATGTTCAGATATACATATGTCTAAATGAACATATAAGAAAAGACTATAAATGTAAAGAGGAAAATATGTATAAAAATATTTTATGTATTCTTAGTGTAGCAAGCATGGCTTTATTTGGGCAAAATGCTTATGCAAAAGAATTGAGCCTTGATGAAGCTTTAGGCTATGCCATAGAAAGAAATGAAGACATTGATATAGCAGAACTTAAAATCACACAGTCTGACTTTATTGTGAGAGAAGCCGAATCTTCACTCTACCCTAGTATCACAGCAACAGGGCAATATCTTTTAAATCAAACCTACACACATCCTTATAAAATGCCTTCAAATGGCGACACTGTTTTTAATGCTGGCATTGGCGTAGAAGTAAATCAGCTTTTGTTTGCTTTTGGTATGATTGAAAATGCTATCGAAACAGCAGAGTTAGCTCAAAAACTAATGTATACGCAAAAAGACATTGCGATGAATGCATTAAGATATGCTATCCGAAATGCTTATTTTGCGGCTTTAATGTATGAAGAAAATTACAAGATTGCACAACAGTCCTATAGAAATGCATTAAACACGAAATCAAGGCTAGAATCATCTGCTTCTGTGCGCATGAGCCAAAGCGATTTGATTAAGGTTGATGCTGATATTGCAAGCCGTAAGCCAACTGTTGATAGTGCGAAACTGTCACTAGAAAAAAGTTATAGATTACTTGAAGTTTTATGCGTTTTAGACGAGCCCATCACAAAATTAAGCTCACAATTTGACGATTTACCTATTATAGATTTCACACTAGAAGCAGCAATTGCCCAGCTTCCAAACTCACCCACCATTAAAATGCTAGAGCAACAAGTGGGCTATTCCATGAAATTAGCAGAAGTAAGGCGCGACACAACTAATCCAACCATAGGATTGAGAGCCTCCTACACATTTGGCGAAACTTCAGAACATATGCATTTGCCAGAAAGCCACATCAGCGGTGAAGGCATTCTCGGTGTATTTATTTCAATCCCTCTCTACGATGGCGGAAAAGCTGAAGCGCAAGCCATGCAAGAAGAATATAATGCAAGAATCACTCGTAAAGAACTCATGCAAACTACAAGAGAATTAGAAAATAGCCTCAAAGATGCTTATGAAACCTATACAACAAATCTTGAAGTATTAAAAATGGACGATCAAGCTATAAGGCTTGCTAATCGTTCTTACGAGCAATCACTCGATAGATTTTTAAATGGCCAAGCATCGGCAGTTGAATTAAATGATGTTGAAAGCGGTCTCACACTTTTAAAGCAAAAACGCATTGTCACCATACACGGTATATATGCTTCTTTAGCACAAATTGAACAAATAGTTGGGGATTTATAATGCTGAAATTTTTATCCATACTTCTCAGGCTCGCCATTGTTGTGGGCTTATTTGGGTGGCTTGGGCATTATTCTTACGAAAAGATAAATGCGAAAATTCTTGAAAACATACAAGTAGTTAACCATAGCACAATTTATGAAAATGAAGGCTACCCTGTCTATACAACAGAACTTACAAAAAGTGAGAGAGCGTATTTTATTACGGATATCACCCTTGATGGCAATAATAACAATCATAAAAAATACACAGCCTTGGTTTCACAAGATAAAGCGAGAACTTTAAAAGTTGGCAGTAATGTCTATGTGCCAAATAATGAAGAAGCACTCAGAACTGGCTTTAGCTGGGAGGATACAGCAAAATACACTGTAGGTAAAATCACTTCTATCTCAAATGTAGCTGACTGGAAAACAGGTTTTTATCAAGTAAATATTGAACTCGACAAAGAACTTGCAAAGCAGCCATTTTATTCTGCAAAAGTTGTGCAAACAACAAAAGAAAATATTGTCGTCGTGCCTATTTCTGCTATGGATAGCATTGCAGGTAAATACTATGCATGGATACATGATGAAAACTCACAAGCTACAAAGCATCTTGTTGAAACAGGTATTTGCGACGGCTATAATTGTGAAGTTATAAGTGGATTAGAAGCTGGCGACACTATTATCACAAGCGACAGAAAATTACTTATTGAAGGTAAATTGTTAAACGACAGGGGAGAAAAATAAATGATTGAAGTTTTTGTAAAACGCCCCGCCACAACGATGATGCTTGTGCTCTTTCTCGTGCTGATGGGTCTTACCGCAGCATTTTCAATAAACATAGAAAGAGATCCTAAGGTTGATTTTCCTATGGTTTCTGTGCAAATTGTTTATCCTGGTGCTTCACCTGAAGAAGTGGAAACAGAAATTATTAAAATTGTTGAAGAAGCCGTTTCAGAAGTGTCGGGCATAGATAAAATTATGTCACAAGCCTATGAAAATATGGCACTTATTCAAGTGGAATTTTTGCTTGAAGAAGACGTTAATATCAAACTTTTAGAAGTGAAAGACAAAGTTGAAGCCGTGCAAAACGACTTTCCTTCGTCTGTTGAAAAACCTATTATTTCTAAAATTGATATTTTATCCGCCCCTGTTATGACGCTTACCCTTTCAAGTGACAAGCATTCAATGAGAGATTTGTATGAATTTGCAGATAAAACTCTTAAAAGTAGTTTCAACTCAGTGAAAGGCGTGTCTACCGTTGATATTATCGGTGGTGACGTGCGTGAAATCAGGGTGTATCTTGACTCAGAATTGATGATACAACAATATATCACTATCACTGATGTTATTAATGGAATGTCACAATCGAATGTCACTATAGCTGGTGGCGAAATTATCCAAAGAAATAATTCTACAGGTATTAAATTCTTTAGTGAATTCCAAAGCCTTGATGATATAAAAAATGTTACTTTCACTACAGCAGAAGGCAAAAACTTTAAACTCTCAGACATAGCTATTGTTGAAGATTCCACAGCTGACAGAGAATTATCGGCTATGTTCAATGGTGAAGACACCGTTCTTTTGTCAATCAAAAATGCGCCTGACGGCAATGCTATACAAATATCAGAACAAGTAAGGGCGAAGCTGCCAAATGTGCGCGATCATGTTTTGCTTGAAGGCATGACACTTGAAATCTCTGGTGATACTTCCACCTATATTTCAAAGGAAACAGCCTCTACCATAGAAAATATTATCTTTGGTATGATTTTGACAACTATTATTATCTTGGTATTTACTGCAAGCTTTAGCTTTACCCTTATCACAGCTCTTATTATTCCAACTTCTTTAATAGCCACCATGTTTTTAGTATCTGCATCAAATTTTACTATAAATTCCATGACCCTGCTTGCCTTTGCTTCCGTTTTAGGAACGCTTATAGCAAATGCTTTGATTATTATTGAAAGCGCGCTTAGCCTTATTGCAAAAGGTAAAAGCCCTGAAGAAGCGGCAATTCAAGGAACAAAATCTGTTGTATTGCCTGTTTTTGCTTCTTCTGGCACAAACTTAGCCGTGTTTATTCCTATTGCTTTTATGGGCGGTATGGTTGGTAAATTCATGGTGCAATTTGGCTTGACTATTGTTTTTGCAACCTTGCTCTCTATTCTTATTTCCTTCACGCTCACCCCTATGCTTATTGCAAAACTTATGAAGCCAAGCACAAACAGCATTGGCGAACGCCTTGCTAGATCTATCAATTCATTCTTTATTGAAAGCTATAGACCTTTCTTCAACTTCTTCTGGCGTTTTAAAATTGTCGCCTTAGCCTTGTCTGGCTTGCTTATGTATGGCTCTCTTGTCATTGTAGGTTATGTAGGCGTTGAGTTTTCACCGACGAGTGATACTGATGAAATTAATATAGTAATCAAAACTCCACAAGGTTCAACTCTTGAAAAAACAACAGAAAGAACTTTACAAATAGACGAAATAGTCAGAAGCCATAAAGAAGTTTTCTCAACAGTTGCAAGTATAGGCGAAAATGGCGAAACAAATGCAAATATACAAGTTAACCTTATACCTTTAGCAGAACGCCCACAAATGACTGACTTGCAGTTAATTGAATTATTAACTACTGAAACGGCTCATATACCTGAAATAACTATTGACACTACTAGGGTTGCGCAAGGACCTGCTGCAGCTGATATTGTTATCAATCTCTACGGCTTAGACTATAACAAAATCATTGAATACTCTGAAGTAATAAAAGATAAAATGCAAGGACTTGAAGTATTTAGGTCACTCAACTCCTCCTATCAATTACCAAAGAACGAAAAAAGATTTATTCCTGATCAAGAAAAACTTAATCTTTATGGCATAAACAATGCACAAATAGGCGCGGCTGTAAGAGCATCTATTTTTGGCGATACTTCCAACAGCTATAGAGATCAAGGCGAAACATATGACATTAACGTCTTACTCAACGAATACTCAAGAAATAGTGAGCAGGTTTTTGAAAATATCTATGTAGCCTCACCTAAAGGCCTTATTCCAATAAGTGAGCTTGGCGAAATTGTTGAAGTAAAAGCTTTTTCTGAAATCAAAAGACGTGATAAAGAACGTATTATTGAAATTTCAGGCTATTTAGGCAAAAGCACGCTTGGCCAAGTGCAGGCAGATTTAAATAAACTCTTAGAAGAAATCGAATTTGAAGAAGGCTATGGCTATTATTATGCGGGTAATGCAGAAATGTCTGCCGATTCAAATGCCGAGCTTGCGACAGCTGGTATACTCGCCGTATTACTCACCTATATGGTGCTTGCGGCAGTTTTGAACAGCTATTTGCACCCATTCACTATTGCGACATCTATTATCACTTCCTTCTCAGGCGTTTTTGTGATGCTATTTTTGACAGATTCAACTATGAGTATGCCTGCAATGCTTGCAATGATCATGCTTATAGGCCTTTCAGTGAACAACTCTATCTTGGTTGTTGAAAATGCAGTATACAGAATCACGCACGATGGCTGGGAAATAAAAGACGCGCTTTGGGATAGTTATGAAAGTAAAACCCGTACGATATTTATGACATCAATAGCCATTATGCTTGGTATGGTGCCACAAATGTTTTCACCTGACGGCATCAAATCTTCTATGTCTGTGGTTATTATTGGCGGTATGATTGCCTCAACTATCTTCACCTTCCTTCTTACACCAACTATATTCTATATTATTGAAAAGATAAGAACATTTAGATTATTTGGAAAAAAGAAAACAGCTTAATCAAATAAGCAGCACTATAAGTGCTGACTATAAAATAAACAAAAGCCCCGAAGCATTCTTATAAGAATCACGTGAAAAAGCCCCTATCTTTCACAATAGGGGCTTTTGTTATTTTTAATTATTATCCTTTTATGACAAAGACTTTGCCATTTCTACGTCTTTTCTCCTAAAAGACTATCGATGCAACGGGAATACCAACAAGCATAGTCACAAACATGACAACCATTGTTGCTAAGAGTCCATAAGACATAACATCTTTTGAAGTGACATTGTCGATTGATACATACATATTTGTCACACAACTGTCACAAAGCCGTAACATTTTTGCAATATAAGCGTTCTAATGTGCCTCAACAAAGACATTAGTCGAACTAAATAAAAATTATATTTTTAAAAACAGGAGTTTTTATGCTAAAAAGAGTTAGCAGTGCTTTATTGGTTACCATGTTTTCAGGTCTTTTTCTTGTTGGTTGTAATGACACAGAAAAAACAACAGCTATAGATTTGAACACACTTTCAAAAGATCAAATCATCGAAATGGCGAAAAAAGAAGGCGAAGTGCATTCAGTTGGTATGCCTGACACTTGGGCAAACTGGGTGGGCACTTGGAAGGATTTGAATACTAAATTCGGCCTTGCACACACAGATGTAGACATGACATCTGCTGAAGAAATTGCAATCTTTGAAGCTGAAAAAAATAATGCCACAAAAGATATAGGTGATGTTGGCCAATCATTTGGCCCTGTTGCTGAAGCAAAAGGCGTTACTCAGCCATATAAAACAAGCTATTGGGACGATATTCCAGCTTGGGCAAAAGACGACAATGGCGATTGGATTATCGGCTACTATGGCACAATTGCTGTTATTACAAACCGTAAACTAGTTCCAAATCCACCAAAATCTTTTGAAGATATTTTAAATGGCGATTACATGATAAGCATTGGCGATGTTGCAAAAGGCACACAACCACAATGCGCTGTATTGGCTGCGGCTATTGCCCATGGTGGTGGCGAAGACAATCTTGCTCCTGGTTTTGAATTTTTCAAAAAAATTGCTGAACAAGGCAGAATTGATAAAGGTGAAGCAAGCATTGCACGCTTAGAAAAAGGCGAAATCGCTCTTATGTTTGCTTGGGACTACAATGCTATGAACTATCGCGATCAAATAAAAGCAAACAATCCTGATGCTGAATACGACATAGCTATCCCTTCTGAAGCTTCTGTTCAAAGTGGTTATGCAACAATCATTAATAAATACGCTCCAAATCCACACGCGGCTGCCCTTGCAAGAGAATATATTTTGAGCGACGAAGGCCAAATCAATCTTGCTATTGGTTATGCAACACCAATCAGAAGCAATGTAAAACTTCCAGCAGATCTTGAAGCAAAACGTATTCCTAAAGAACAATATGCTAAAGCTCGCCCAATCCAAAATCAAGAAGCATGGGAAAAAAGTGTTTCTGAAATTGGCGTAAAGTGGCAAGAAGAAGTTATGGCTTATTCAAACTAAGCAAAACCCAAATAATTCTAAAGGGAAAGCCTATTCTTTGAGAATGGGTTTTCCCTTTCAATAAATTTCAGCCCAAATAAAGTAATTTTTTTGCGGATAGGCATATGAAAACAAACAAAAATTATTTACTAGCTCTATTACCATTTATCTTGCTTGCAGTGCTTTTTGAGCTATTGCCTGTTTCAATGGTTGTTTTTAGAAGCTTATTACCAAGCGATGGCATGGGTTTAACCCTTGATCATTATATCGATATTTTTTCTAAAAGGCTTTATCAACAAGCGGTTCTCAACAGTATTATAGTGTCTGTTTTTTCTGCTTTAGTTGGTATTATTGTTGCTTTTTTTGGCGCAAAAGCCTTTTATAGCACAAAAGGTACAAAGAAAAATCTCTTTATCAATGTCCTCAACATGACCTCAAATTTTTCTGGCGTGCCTTTAGCATTTGCCTATATTATTTTATTTGGCAATGTGGGCATTATTGTCAATTTTGGCAAATCTTTTGGCATTGAGGCTTTAGCAAGTTTTAATCTTTACAGCGTAACTGGCTTGCTCCTCACCTATATATATTTCCAGATCCCACTTGCCACACTTCTTATGATTCCATCTTTTAAAGTGCTTAGGCAAGAATGGCGAGATGCAGTTGCCCTTTTAGGCGGAACTTCAACAGATTTCTGGCTTAAAGTTGGCTTGCCTTCACTTATCCCGAGTATTTTAGGTACATTAAGTATTTTATTTGCCAATGCCATTGCCGCTTATGCCACGGCTTATGCCCTTATGCAAAACAATTTATCGCTCTTACCCATACGCATTTCAGAGCAATTTGTTGGCGATGTTGTGCAACGCCCTGAATTTGGTTCTGCACTATCTGTTGTATTAATGGCATTAATGGTGGCTTCAATCCTTATCAAAGATAAATTTATTGAAAAAAGAAAGAGCATTTCACAATGAATACAAATCAAAAATTAAACAAAATAATTATGTGGATTATTTCCATCTATCTTTTTATCCCTCTTTTTGTTACTTGCATCTATTCCTTTTTCACTGAATGGATGAGCCTTTTGCCAACAGGCTTCACTCTATCCTATTATGGCAGACTATTTTCAGACATCACCTTTTGGACAGCACTTTCACGATCGATTATTATTTCGATTGTGCCCATTGCACTTACTATTATCATTCTTTTATTAGCCATGTATGTAGTTATTGTGTATCACCCAAAACTTGATAAATATTTGAGCATTATCTGCACAATTCCTTATGCAATTCAAGGCATTATCCTTCCTGTAAGTATTGTTTCACTCTATTCAAGTGCGCCTTGGATATTGTCAAACAGAATTATTCTTTTAGTTTTCACCTATTGTATTATTATTTTACCCTATATGTATCAGGGCATAAAGAACAGCCTAAACACCATAGATACAAGAAGAATTTTAGATGCCGCTCAGCTTCTTGGCGCAAGCAATTTCTATACTTTTTGGAAAGTTATTGTGCCTAGCATAAGCCATGCTTTATTGATTTCTTCCCTGCTTTCACTAGCCATTATTTTTGGCGACTTTGTTATTGTGAACACTTTAGCCGGCAATTATTTTACCACAGCACAAGTGTATCTTTACAGAAATCTTTTCACATCAGGACAATTTGTAAGCAGTATTGTTGTTGTGTTATTTTTTGTTACTTTCTTAATATCATTAGGTGCGTATAAGCACACAAATAAATCGAAATAGGAATAGAGAATGAGTTATATAGAATTTAGAAATATCTTGAAAAAATTTGATAATCATACAGTATTGAACAATATTTCCCTCAATGTAGAAGAAGGCCAGCTTGTCACTCTTCTTGGGCCATCAGGTTGCGGAAAAAGCACACTACTTCGCTGTTTGTCTGGCCTAGAGCAAGTGACTGAAGGGCAAATTTTTCTAAACGGCGAAGATATCACCTACACACAGCCAAAAGATAGAAATATAGGCATGGTTTTTCAACAGTACAGCCTTTTCCCAAATATGAATGTCTATGACAATGTGGCATTTGGCCTTAAGCTTAAAAAAATGGATAAAGAACTTATAGACAAAAAAGTGAAAAATTCTCTTGCTATGGTAGATTTATTGGGCAGAGAAAAAACTTTTCCGCACGAGCTTTCAGGTGGACAGCAACAACGTGTTGCCCTTGCTCGCTCTATTGTGAATGAACCAAAAGTTCTTTTGCTTGACGAACCTCTTTCTGCCATTGACGCAAAGCTTCGAAAATCTTTGCAACAGCAAATCAGAACTATTCAGCAAGAAATGAAAATTACTACTCTTTTTGTCACACACGATCAGGACGAAGCTATGATTATGTCTGATGTGGTGCATCTTTTTTATAATGGCCATGTTGAGCAATCAGGCTCGCCTATGGAAATCTACACCAAGCCAAAAACTTCTTTTGCTGCCTCCTTTATTGGCAACTATAATATTTTGAATAGAGAAGATTTTGGCATAATCACACAAGATTTTGGCAAGGAAGTGAAAGAAATTGCCATTCGCCCTGAAACAGTTGAATTAGCAAATGATTTTACCCTCGATAATGAAGCGCATCAATTTGAAGCAAAAGTTATAGAATATTCAAATCGTGGTTCTGTAATCCGCTATAGCATTTTGTATAAAGATCTTATCCTCAAATCTGACAGACTCTTCAGATCAAACCAATTACACAATATTGGCGACAAAGTTTTTGTAACAATTAAAAAGCATAATTGCATCTATCTATAATAGAGAAGAAAATGAATTATAAAGCAATCACAAAAGAAAGTAAAAGATATAAAGGCAATCTGCACAGCCACACCACGCATTCCGATGGCTATCTCACACCAAAAGAAGCAAAGGAATATTACAAGAAAAATGGCTATAGCTTTATGGCTTTTACCGATCATGAAGTGTATTCCGACTTTAGAGAAGAATTGAATGATGATGATTTTATTATTATTCCAGGCATTGAGGCTTCATCAAATCTTGTAAAAAGTGAAGACATTGGCAGCGGAAAAAACAATATATGGGGTGCTCGCCCAAAAAATCATCATGTTTTAGGCCTTCTTGGTCCTAGCTCAATGCAAAAAAAAGCCACAAAAGAAATTTTTAAGCATTTAGAAAAAGTGGATTATCCCGTTTTTTATGATAATTGGGACGGCTTAAAAGCCGCGCAAGAGCTTGTCAATTCCCTGTATGAGCGTGGCCTTGTTGTCACTTATAACCACCCTTTATGGTCACGCGTGGATTTTGAAGAATTTGCAGATTTAGAAAATATTTTCGCTCTTGAAATCTATAATTATGGCACAGAAATAGAATGCGCCCTTGGTAACGACACTTTCCATTGGGATCAAATGCTTGCAAGCAAAAAGAAAATTTTAGGTTTCGCCTCTGACGATAATCATAATCAGGCAAAACTTCCCGATTCTTTTGGTGGCGCAATTGTTGTTTGCCCTAGCCCCGAAGAAGATTTGAGCCATGATAGCATTATGGAGAACATCTTGGCAGGCAATTTCTATTCTACTTCAGGCATAGATATTATTGAATGGGGTATTAAAGAAGAAGATGGCAAGAAAATTGCTTATGTTGAATGCGATCCCGTGCGCATGATACACTTTATTGTAGGCGGTAAAGTGGGCGACGGCGAAACTATCTACTGCCAAGACAGAGAAGAAACTATCACAAAGGGCGAGTACACGCTCAAAGGCTCAGAAAATTATATACGCATAGAATGTGTGGATAAATACGGAAGAAAAGCTTGGACTAATCCCTATTATATTTAGACTTTCTTCAGCATTCTTTCATGCATAATAATCATGGCTAAAAGCAAGATTGCTATAAAAATAGGATAAACAAAGAAGCCAATTGTTCTTGCCAATATACCAAAAAGAGCTGGCATTAATAATGTTCCCGTATAAGCAGAAGCCATTAAAATACCTATAATAGCTTGCGAATTTTTCACGCCAAAATTTATAGGGGTCGAGTGAATAATTGCTGGATATACTGGCGCAGAGCCAAGGCCAATCACTCCAATGCCCACAAAGGCAGGAATTTCGCCAAAGGGCAAGAAAAGAGAAATAAGCCCTAAAAACATAATACAAGCGCCGCCTCTTATCATTTGTGTATCATTATATTTAATAGCAATAAAACCGCAAATCCCTCTACCTACAGTTATCCCTAAATAAAATAAAGCTGTGAAAGATGCCGCAATTTCAGGCGACACATTTTTATTATAGACTAGGTATGAACTTGCCCACGCGCCTGTGCTCATTTCTAAAGCGCAGAAACAAAAAAATGCAAGGGCGATTTCTTTCACACCATTAATTTTGAAAATTTCTTTTAATGACAAAAATTGTGGGCCTGTGTCTTCTTCCTCGTCTTGCCCGTCTTGCCCTTTTTGCAAGCCTTTTCTTGCGGCATTCTGCTTCCAAACCGGCGCTGAAATAAATATCACAATAGAAAGTATGGCTTGAATAGCAAAAAGAATCATATAGCCGGTTCTAAAAGTGTGGCCTGAAGTAAGCGCCATCCCCATAATATAAGGGCCTAAAGTTGCCCCTACGCCCCACATACAATGAAGCCAATTCATGTGCTTGCTTTCAAAATGTATGGCAACATAATTATTTAATGCCGCATCAACACTGCCTGCGCCAAGACCATAAGGGACAGCCCAAAGACATAGACTCATAAAAGATGGAGCTTTTGCAAAACCCACCAAGGAAAGAGCCGTAAGGGCAATGCTTAAAGTAGTCACCTTATGCACGCCAAATTTATGAATCAATACATTACTTTTTAAGCTTGAAACTATAGTCCCCGCCGATATGATAATAGTCACAATACCCATGCGCGAAATAGGCACCATAAATTCTTCGCTGATTAAAGGCCAAGCCGAGCCAAGCACAGCATCAGGAAGCCCAAGACTGATAAATGCCAAATAGATAAGCGCAAGCAAAAGATGTATCATAAAATTTCCTCTCTAAAGAATTTTTTTTATAGTAAATATACTGATTTGTCAATAAAATGAAGATATAAAGCAAGAAAAAACACTTCTATCTATTTGAATTTTCACGAGATAATATTTTCATTTGCCTTTCACTTTCTTTATGCTATGTATACGCATGACGAAAACAATAAAAACATATAAGGATATACTATGCTTTTACCTTCTTTAGCCTTGATAGGCGGTTTGATTCTATTAGTGTGGAGTGCAGATAAATTTGTAGATGGCGCGGCAGCAACAGCAAAATTTATAGGTATGTCACCACTTATTATTGGTATGGTGATTGTAGGCTTTGGCACTTCTGCCCCTGAAATGCTTGTTTCAGCTCTTGCGGCAGCAGGCGGAAACACAGGTATTGCCCTTGGTAATGCCTATGGTTCAAACATTGCAAACATTGCTCTTATATTGGGCGTTTCAGCCATGATAAGCCCTATTATTGTAAAAAGAGAAATATTGAAAAAAGAATTGCCTATCTTGGTTGCTGTGACCGCCTTGACAATCTTTTTATTGATGGATCTTGATCTTTCACGCATGGACGCAGTCATCTTGCTTGTCGTCTTCTTTGCTATTATGGGCTATACAGTCTATGACGGCATGAAAAATAAAGATACAGCCTCAGCTGATGAAATGAAAGATTGCGAAGGCGACGATTGCCCCTCAATAAAAGCCTCAATTTTCTGGCTTCTTGTTGGTCTTATAGTACTTATTGCTTCTTCACGTCTTTTGGTGTGGGGCGCAACTGAAATTGCAAAAATGTTCAATGTAAATGACATGATAATTGGTCTTACTGTGGTTGCTATAGGCACATCATTGCCAGAACTTGCCTCTTCAATCACTGCGGCAAGAAAGGGCGAAGACGATATCGCACTTGGCAACGTGATCGGCTCTAACCTCTTCAATACTTTAGCTGTTGTGGGTATTGGTGGCTCTATTCACCCTTTTATTGTACCCGCTGAAACACTTACAAGAGATATGCCAATCATGGCTGCCCTCACTCTTTCTTTATTTGTGCTTGGCTATGCCGCAAAAGGAAAAGATGGCTGTATCACACGTTCAAAAGGTATACTCCTCCTTTCTGTATACATAATTTACACAGTTTGGCTTGTTTCTTTAGTTTTAAAATAAACTAAATATAAAGATTAAATTGAAACAGGTTGCGGAACTTTTTATTCCTCAACCTGTTTTTTTATTTATTTTCTAAGTAATTTATTCTACTACGATGATTTGACTCTTATCATGCGCCCTCAAACTATTATCATACATCGATTCAACATAAACAGCAGGGAGCACAAATCGCCCTTTATTCACAACTTTCACTTCATAGGTATAAGTGCTTTGTTCTGTGCCTAGCGAAGTAAAGAAAAGCGCCCTGTCTTCACGAACATCTTTATATTCAAGCCCATTTTCCCTCGCATAAGGTTGGCTCACACTCTCTTCAAGCACAGGTTCGAATGCGCCAGCAAAAAGATCTTGTATAACAATATTTTCTTGCTTCATGCCCTGTGCATTTGCTGTTATAGAAATTGTTATTGTGTCGCCAAGTTTCATTTTAATAACTTCTTCTCCAGCCTCTTTTACGCTTTCAAGATTTTCTTTCTTCGCATTCAAAAGAGTTTTTTCCACTTCTAAGCCCTCTGCAAGCCTTGTTGTTGGCGCATTCAGGCTATAACCCTCTGTGGTGAGCTGGTAATAAAGAGGAATGCCATCTTCTGCCTTAATTTCAAATTGCGTGCAAAGTGGCGAAGAAAGCATAAGAGCGTAGTCATTATTTTCTTGCACATTAATAAGAGTTTCGCTTGTGCAAGCTATGCTGTCTTTTGAAAGCTCTATTTCGCTTCTTCTTGCTAATTCCCACAAAGCCGAAATAGCTTGCGCAAAAGAGAAAGTTGAATAGCCTTCATTATAAGCCATTAATATTTTCTCACTTGAGCCTGCAATATCTTCTTCTTTTAAAAGTTCAGGGAAAGAATGCGCATACACTCGAAGAGCTAAAGCTTCCACGGCAAGAGAATCTAAAAAGCCTACGGGCTTGAATTCTTTTACATTTTGCCTATAATTTGTGAGCATTTCTTGATTGATATCCATATGCAAGAGTTCTTGAGAAGCTAAAATAAAGAGTGCCGTGATATCATTTTGCCAATCATTAAAGGCTCTTTTTTGTGCTTCATTTCTTGTATCATTCAAGACATTGAGAATATTTTCAATATATTGCGTAGTGATTGAACCTTCTCTTGTTAAAAGCCAAATAGCATAGGCTGATACGCGTGCTTCTTCTAGAGTGCTTGGCCTTTGTGAAGCTATAAAAGCTATAGAAGAAAAGATTGTGTCTTCAATATCTTGCGGTGGCAAGAGGCCTGCTTTTCGCATCGCAAGGAAGAATTCGCCTGCGTAGACTGTGAGTAATTTATCTGGTTGAGAAGAATTTTCCCAAAGAGTGAGGCCAGCAAATTCATAGCCGTATCTATAAGAATTTCTTATAGCATAAAGCGCGTCATTAATCGTATTTTGCGCATCTTCATAAGCCTTTTCTTTGTCAGCCACATTCGCATAGAGAAAATCAGGCGCATTGCTCAAAGTCAAATAAGGCAAAGCTTTTGAAATTTTCTGCTCTGTGCAGTCAAAAGGATAAGAATCAAGATAGGCAAGCATAGCCTGAATATAAGGTAATGGTGCAGAAGAAATAGAAAGCGTGCGCTTTGCTTTATAGGGATAGATTTCCCTTTTTCTTTCAAGTGTGAGGTTTTCTGCTGTTGTGCCAAGTTCAATATCTGTCATAAATAATGTGCTTGGCCTAATAGAGAGCGTGCTTTCTCTTTCAAAAGAAGATGCATCATTCGCAAGTTGAATAGTCACACTTGCTTCGCCAAGATTGTCTTCAACGAAGAATGTGAGAGGAATATTCTTTTCTTCTTTTGCTTTGAGATTTATTTCCTTCTCGTAAGCATTTTCTAGCTTTAGTCCTTTGCTTGTGACTATATTGAGTGTATACACATTGTCACTATCAGTAGTATTTGCAAGCATTACTGAAGCTTCTAATCTATCTTTTGGGCTCGCCATAAGTGGCATTTGTGGCTGAATAACCACATCATTTTTTACAATCACATTTTCTTGTGCCGAACCAAAGGCTGTGTCATTCACGGCAACTGCCATTATACGCAAATTGCCATTATAATAAGTGGGAATAGGGAAGGAAATTTTTGTGCCCTCTTCTGAAATGTCAATAATGCCTGACCAGTAGACAAAAGGAGGCTCTGCCTTTCTTTTGAAAGGATTTACAAATTCATCAGACATAAAGGCATTACTTTCCATCTTAGCCATCATGCCTCCGCCAAAGGGTGATCGCTCTAAAATACTGTATTGCGCAAGATTATTTTTTGAAAATTCTTGCATAATCAAGTCAGAAAGCTGAGAAGTTGTCACCTCTAAGGCTCTGTCTTTCAAGAAATAGTTCAAAGGTGAAGGACTTTGGAAACTATCAAGGCTCAAAATACCTTCGTCAACAGCAAATAAAATTGCCTTAGAAGCTTTATCGCTCTTCAAAGTAATTTCAACTTCCTCTTCTTTATTATTCGGGCTATAGATTTGCGGCACGTCAATTTCAAGGGCAATATTTCTTTTTGAAATATTCACCAATACTGGCTCTACTGCAAAAGCTAAAGGTGAAAGATAGGCATCTTGCGCGTCCATATTTTTGAGATAAGAAACAGACACATAGGCCTTACCCTCGTAATTTTCAGGCACTGCAATTTCTTGAATGCTTGCCCCTGCTTTTGCTTTAAACCAAGCGTGCGAGAGAACGGCATTCGCTTCAAGAGTGATAAGCCCAAAGCCGTCATAAGGTAAGGCTAGGGAAAGTTCAAGCCTATCGCCTGCTTCTATATTTGTATCTGAAAGACTGAAAGAAAGAGTGCTCGGCAAAGTCTGCGGATTGCGCACTAATTCATTACCCATAATATTAAAATCAATGGAAGCAAGAGCTTGACTATTATTTTCTTCATAAATCTTTAATATATACTCGCCCACTTCTTTTGTAGGTATATCCCAAAGTATTTTTGCATTCTCTAAAGTCAAAGCCTCACGCGAAATTTCTTCTTCTGCAAGCACATCGTCGTAATAATATTCTTTTTGATTATTACTTACGAGATTTGTGTGGTATTTCTTTTTATAAACAACAAAATTCAGCCCTTTATTATCAAGCATTGTGAGTTTTGAATCTATATTAATAATTTCAAGCTTGCCTTCTTTGTTTTGAGGAATAAAGTGCAAATTCGTGATCGCGCCCACACTTTTATAGCCAATAAGCGAAGTGAGTGGAGAGAGCATCACATCAAGACTTGTGCTTACACCGCGCCCCCCAGCTGGCTCAAAACCCTCAATAAAGAACTTGGCAGAATAGATACCGTCTTCTTTCACATAGGAAGAAAAATCAATCGCATTTGTCGCTTTGCCTTCTTTATTTGAACTAAGCTTAGGCAAGTCAAAGTCAAGGTATTGATAGTCTAGCTTATAGGGATTACTAAAAATATAGCTAGGATATTTTGAAAAAGAAGGCGATTGCAAGGTGAGATTGAGCTTAGTTTCTATCTTTCTATTTTGCGCGCCTATGCCATAAAGATTATCTACTTGAATTTCAAGGCTATTTTCTTTATTTTTTTCTAAAACAATCCAGCCATACTCTTCTTGCTCTGGCAAGATTTTTGCTTCAATCTTCAAAGTATCTGGCTGAAATTCTTCAACACTCACACTTTGTGAGCCAATGACTTTATCATTGCGCATAATATCAAAGCGATAATTTCCTGTAAATGCATTAGGATTTGATTGCCAAGAAAAAGTGGACAAACCAAAGTCTTCTTCTGAAAGTGTGAACTCTTCTTCAAAAACTACTATATTTCTTGAATTATATAAAAGAGCTTTTAAGGGCTGTGCTTTTGGTAAGGAATTGTCATTATTACGGATAATCGCACTAAAATTGAGCAAATCGCCAGGCCTAAAAATGCCACGCTCAGAAAAAACATAGGCTTGAAGAGGGCTTTGTGTGGAAACTCTTCCGCCAATATCATATGCCTGCATCTGCACATTGCGCAATAAATCATTCATGGAAACAAAGGAAATATCCTCTCCTTTTTTCGCAAGCAAGACAACGGGCTTCTTATCCTTTGTAAGATTATCCACATTCTCAAGAATGGCCATGCCTGAATTATCGCTTCTCGCTTTAGCAACAGCAAGACCATTTGCGCCCAAAATTTCAAGCTCTACATTTGCTAAGGCTGTGCCACTACTCATAGAATAAGTGAAGACTTGCCTTTTACCGTCCGCATCTTTTTTAACAATAAGGCCAATATCTGTAATCATCAAAAGCTTTTGCGTAGTGAACACTTCTTTATCATTCTGCATACCTTTTAATTTGAGATTGATAATTCCGCCTGTTTCGCTGGACTTTGTATTTGCTAAAAATTCGCTCAAATCAAAGGCAATAATTTCGCCTTTTCCTTGATTGCTTTCTTTTTCAAGAATAATTTCGCCTCTTTGCACATCACTCAAAGATTCGTATTCTTGGCTATTATAATGAAAGGACATTGAATTTGCAGCCAATAAAGATAAATAAGGCAGACGAATTTTTTCAGCTTCCCATTGAATAGAAGTCAATTCGCTGGCTTGCAAATAAAGTTTTTTATCGCCTTTCATATTCAAAATATTTCCGCTTTGCAAAAATGCTATATTTGCTTCTAATTTTGGTGCATAGAAGACATAGCTTTTATCTTCAAAAAGGCTTAATCCTGCTGTTGACAAAAGTCCTTTTGACAAATCAGCCACTATATAAGAATCTGCTGGGGTAGAAATTTTTATTGTATGCTTTGTGTCTGCTTCGTCTGCTGGTGACATAAGTGTGAAGTCAAGCTCTTCTTCACGCTCAAGATTTTGGGCAATTTCCCAATTAAATGGTCGTCTTGCTTCATCACTCACTTTTTGTGGCAAAGAAAATATTTTTAGATGTTCTGCCAATTCTTTTCCTGTCACTTGCAAAGAACTTTCTATCTCTAACAAATATTCTTGCTGTAGATCTTTATTATATTCTAAACGCAGATTTGCTGACTTGATCTGTAATAAATTTTCCAAACCAGGAATTTCAAATGAAGCATTGGTATTTTTTGAAAGCATATGATAATTATTTGGATCGTATCTTTTCATGTCTTCAAAAAGAAGATCAATAAATGCTGGCTTTTGCGCAAGCTCTAAAACAGGAATATTCATAGTTAAAAAAGTATCATTTCTTGACCAAATATATTCAGCTTCGCCAAGCCTAAGATTGCTGTCATTAGATTCATAGCGCACTTTATCTAAAAAGGCTTCTTTATCATCTATAGGGTAGAGAAATTGCGCATTAATATTGATAATATGCGCATTTTTCTTTGTAGGATCAATATAAAATTCTTCTTTGCTTATGTGCATAGCCTGATCTGGCAAGGTGAAAGACAAGGAATTTGTGTTTATCACAGAATCTTTTGGCAATAAGGAAGAAGGAAAAGTAATGTCAAAACTTTGCCTTGCCGTCCAAGTCGTATCTTTTTCAAATTCAAATTGTAAAGTATTTGCGCTTATCCATTCAAAATAGCCATCTATGGAAGGATTTATACGAAGAGCCTCCTCTCTTTTGCCTTCAATGCCAATATTTGGATTGCATTGTATATACCAATTTGCTTCGCCATAATGGTGCTTACACAAATCCTCGTCTGCACGTATAGTGATGTATAGCTCATCGTTATAATCGTGCGGAGAATTTATTTCAAGCTTGTAATAGGCTGTATTTGCAGAGGCAATATTCACTGTGCAAAAAAACAAATTCAAGAAAAATAAAGCAAGATATTTTTTCATAAGGTTGTCCTTTTCTAAAACTGACTATGCCTTGAAATTACAAGAGAAAAGCGTACAAGTCAAGATTTTATAGAAATCCTATTATTTAAAAACAAAAGGGAAAGCCCATAAAGAACTTCCCCTTCAGCTTTTGGAGTTTTATATTTTTATGCTTGAGCAGTTTGCTTTGTTTTCACTGTGCAAGCTTTGTAAATTGCAACAAATACTAGATATGAAGCAACTAAACCAACAAGAAATGGAGGGAAGTTTGCAACTGTTGGTGAAATATTATAGGCTGACAAATCAACAATAGATGTTGAAGGAGTGAGAAGCAAATAATAACCTACGCAGAAAGTAAAACCAATTACTGCACTCCACCAAGCTGCGGCAGAATTGTTTATATTGAACTTTAGGCGTGCAATATAAGGCACCATAGCTGTTGCGCCAATAACACTCCATGCAGTTGTGCACAATAAAGCAATGATCTGGCCACCAAGGTTAGCTGTTGCTGCGCTCACAACTACGCAAAGAGTAATACCTACAAGCCAAGCAAATTTTGTTGATTTCTTGCCTGTAATATCTTCGGTGAAGGAAGAAGCGGCGATATGGTATAAAGCTGTAGTTGTTGAAAGTGAAGCAGAAATAATAGCAAGAGCAAAAATTTGCTGACCAATTTCAGGAAGAAGCATTTTTGTAAGCACTGTTACCACTTGATCAGGACTATCAATCGCAGGAAGGAAAAGTCTTGACAATGCAGCAACAAAGAATGTGCCAGCTACTAATATGAAGATGATAACTGTTGCAATAATCGCGGTTCTTTGCACATCTTTTTTATTTTGTAGGGCAAAGTGTCTTTGAATAACTTGAGGTTGAGCGAATGTTGCCACAGACATAACAAGCACTAAAGAAAGAACAAACATCCCTTGACCGCCTGATGAAAGACTTGTGAAACCATTATTCGCTAAAGCTGTAGGCTCAAGTTTTGATAAGGCAATATAACCATCGATTGGACCGCCAACTTTTGTCAAAATGGCATACATTAAGATTAAAATACCCACAAGCATAACGCCGCCTTGCATAGCTTCTGTGTATAATACACCACGAAGACCGCCCCACCAAACAAGTATTCCAACAAAGCCAGCCAAAATCCAAATAAGGTTTTCAGGTGAAACAGGCACTAAGCTTGCAAGCATAACTGCCGCACCCTTCAATACACCTGAAGCATAAACAGAGAGGAAAACAGCAAAGATAAGGCCTAAAAACATACGCAATTTAGGGCAATTATGACTAAGGCTGATAAGGTGCGCTGGTGTTCTTGCTTGAAGATTAACTTGAAGCTGGCGTGTATCCCAAGCAAAAACTGTATACACAAAGTATGTACCAAGGCCGGCAACACCAAAGCCAACCAATGAAATTTGTACGCCATACATATACGACAAGCCCGAAAAGCCAATCAAGGCAACGGCTGAAACATAGGTGGCAACATAAGCAAAAGCTTGTACAACAAAGCCAACTGCGCCTGTTGTTGTTACGTCATAACCACGCCCTTTTCGTGCAAGCCACACGAAAACTACAATATAACCAATCCAAATTGCAATGTCCAAAAGCATAATAAATCCTTTCCAAAAGTGTTACAGGTTAGCGAATGAATACATTCTAGCAAGATTTCTAAATTCATATATTTTGTGGAATTTTCAAGAAAAAGAAGTTTTTTGCGAATGAGTGTATCAAAACATACATGATTGAGCAAAAAATGCACTTTTTAGCAGAAAAAACACAAAAGATGGAATTTAGAACAAAAAAAAGCCGCCTCCTCACGGAAACGGCTGTCATATTTTTTGTAATTCCTCAGTTATTTAAGAATACAACAAGACTCCTTCCCGTGTGCTATGGGCTGGCTAAAAAAGCTAAAGCTAAAGAAGAAGTTATTGCTTGATAAAATCATTTGTATTCCTTAATTATTTTTTATAGTTTTATCTAAAGAGCTCTGCTTTGTCAAGTTAAATATATATTTTTAATACTCTTTATTTTCAATGGCTTATAGTTTGAAATTGTATTGTTCGCATTTGTGAACTTATATTTTCCTTTTTGAAACTTTTATTTCATTGACTTTATGCCCCATCATCTATATATTTAAAATGAAAATGTGCATTCACAAAAGAATTGATTAAGGAGTATACTTATGAAAAATTTGTTTTCTTTTAGGGCAAAAAATGAAGACGGCACTTACGAAGATAAAGTCACACTTTTTGACATCTTTGCTGTAATTCTTACACAGTTTATTATCTTCGCTCTTATTGTATTGACTATTTGGGGCAGTCAAAAGCTTTACACAAAGCTAGATCCTGCTGTTTTTCCAAACACATACGCACTTCAAGCTAGTGTTGATTCCTCTGAAGAAGAAAAAGGTGTTGAACTTTTGAACGCTATCACTTCTCAGTTACGCTACGAGCTTGATTCACCCTTCGGCTGGACAGCAAATGATATCCTCTTCAATAAATTTATTCTTGATAATAGAGCATACCGTCAATACGGCGTCTACAATGCCACAAAGATTCTTATTGATTTCTACTCAACTAATGTTGCAAAACTAGGCAATGCAGACAAAGAAAACGAAGATCTTTATTCAGCAAAAATGAACCACTTTGCGCTTAGCCCATCACGCTGGGGATTTTTATTTATTCCATCAGCTGAATCAAGCTATGAAAAAGGTTTAGAACTTATGGCAAAATATCAGCAAGATCTTATGGCTGGCAACGCCATCTACAATCTGCGCTCAGACGATATACACAATGCCCTTGACCTTATTGTAAGCGATAAATTATTAGGCTATGCTATCGGTCTTTTGCAGGCTGAAGCAGTAGAAGATGAATCTTTCACAGAAGTTGATAATAAGATTTATGAAGCACAAGGCATGGCCTTAGTTATCAGAGATTTCTTTGTAGCACTTTATGCCCTTTACCCAGAAATTGCTGAAAAAAATAATCAGCAAAACTATGATAGAGCACTTTCTTACCTTAATTCAATTTGTGAATACGATCCACTTATTGTGACAAAAAGTTTCAATTCAACAGAACTTATTATATCCTACCTTCTTTTTGCTAGAAACAGAATCGAAGATATAAAAGAAAGCATCAAAATATAAAATAATATTAAGATATTTATAAGCAAAGTCCGATAATTCTCTATTGAGATTATCGGACTTTTTTATTGCTAAAATGGTGGGCCCGGCAGGAATCGAACCTGCGGCCTAACGCTTAGGAGGCGTTCGCTCTATCCAACTGAGCTACGAGCCCGCATGACTTAAATAGTTCTATTTGTCTTAGATGTCAAATACTAATTTAGAGTTTGATTTATAGATAAGGATTG
>CAYJFE010000032.1:0-2098 GCA_964369165.1 uncultured Desulfovibrionaceae bacterium
CACGCTTCTTGCAAGTGAGGATTTTGTGCTAACAGCCAAAATCTATATAATGAAGTAAAAGGAAACAAACATGACTACAGAAAGTAACAAAACAAGTGAAAATCAAACTTCCACAGTAATGAATATACAAGACATTCTCAAAACTCTTCCGCACCGCTACCCTTTCTTGCTTGTGGATAGAGTGACAGAAATCGTGCCTATGGAATACGTGAAGGCTTATAAAAATGTCACCTTCAACGAGCCTTTCTTTCAAGGCCATTTTCCTGATCAGCCTATTATGCCAGGTGTTTTGATTATCGAAGCTATGGCGCAAGTAGGCATTATTCTTGTTGCTAAATCTCTAGCAGAAAAAGCTGATATGGAAAACACATTGTATGTTTTTTCAGGCATTGAAAAAGTGCGCTTTAGAAAACCTGTGCTTCCTGGCGATAAATTAGAAATCATCTGTAAAAACCCACGCAATAAACTTGCTTTATGGAAGATGACAGCTGAAGCTTATGTTGACGGTAAACTTGTTGCAAGCGCAGAGCTTACAGCAGCAGGCACGCCTAAGGCTCAATAAAGGGAGAACTCTATGCCAATTATTCATCCTACTGCTTCTATAGGCAAAAATGTTGAAATTGCTGACGATGTTGTCATCGGGCATTGCGCTTTGATTGAAGATAATGTCGTCATTGGTAAAGGCACAAAGATTGAAGCCTTTGCAAGCGTGAAAGAATATACAACTTTAGGCGAAAATAACCATATTCACACCTATGCTTGCGTGGGCGGTGTTCCGCAAGATTTGAAATTTGCTGGCGAAAAAACTGCGCTCATTATAGGAAATAATAACTCTATACGCGAATTTGCCACTATTCACCGTGGCACTGTGCAAGATAAAGCTATTACACAAATAGGCGATAATAATCTTTTGATGGCCTATACTCATGTAGCGCACGATTGCGTGCTTGGCTCAAATATTATTATGTCAAATGGCGCTAATTTAGCTGGTCATGTTCATGTGGAAGATTATGTTATTATTTCAGGTCTTTCTGCTGTACATCAATTTTCAAGGCTTGGCACTCATTCTTTTGTGGGTGGCATGACAGGCGTTCACCAAGATTTGCCTCCTTATATGCTGATTTCAGAAGGTTCACGCGGTGAAGTACAGTCGCCAAACCTTGTAGGACTTCGCAGAATGAAGGCTTCAAGCGAATTGATTTCTGCTATCAAGCATGCGTTCAAGCTTATTTGGAAATCAGAAGTGCCAAGAAAAGATGCCTTACAAGAACTTGAAGATAGCTATGATTTCCCTGAAATTAAATATTTTGTGGACTTCATTCGTGCAAGCTCACGCGGAATTTCAAAATAAATTTATTAACTCATTAACTTCCAACAAGGGTGCAATATGCTAAGTATTAAAAATCTGAATGTCTATTACAATGCAATCCACGCTGTCCATGATGTAAATATTGAAATACCTAAGGGATCTATTGTCACTCTTATTGGTGCTAATGGTGCAGGCAAATCTTCAGTCATCCGTTCGATTTCGGGCCTTGTAAAAAATGTTACTGGCTCTATTGAATTTGACTCTGCAAAATTAGGCAAGAAAATTGAACTTATCAAGCAACCTACCGAAAAAATGGTAGAATACGGCATTGCGCTGAGTCCTGAAGGCAGACGTATTTTGCCGCATTTGAGTGTTGAAGAAAATCTTATGCTTGGTGCTTGGTGTAGGTCTGATACAAAGGGCATAGCTCAAGATAAAGATATGGTTTATTCTCTTTTCCCACGTCTTGGCGAAAGACATTGGCAAAAAGGCGGCACACTTTCTGGCGGTGAACAACAAATGCTTGCTGTTGGGCGTGCTTTGATGTCCCAACCAGATCTTGTTATGCTTGATGAACCTTCACTTGGTCTAGCTCCTTTGCTTGTGAAAGAAATTTTTGAAATTATCAAAACTATCAACAATGAAGGCAAAACTGTTCTCTTGGTGGAACAAAATGCTTTTGCAGCTCTTTCTGTCGCTGATTATGCTTATATCCTCGAAGTCGGCAATGTCGTCTTAGAAGGGAAAGGATCTGAAATGCTCGCTAACCCTAAGGTTAAGGAAGCATAT
>CAYJFE010000032.1:2198-26672 GCA_964369165.1 uncultured Desulfovibrionaceae bacterium
CAAAATCTATACGATTAATGTCATGCTCGCTAACCCTAAGGTTAAGGAAGCATATTTGGGCGGTTAGCATTTCTATGAACGCAGTGAATAAATCCGTTAAAATTCAATACCATAGAAATACGCAAGAACTTTACGAAAGCGGCATAAACTATGCCACAAAAGGTTCTTTAGGTCTTGATTTGCGCGCTTGTTTTTCTGAAGAAAATATTTGCATACAAGCTGGCGAGCGCTATCTTGTTCCTAGTGGTATCAGCATTGAAATTTTAATGGAAGATGTGGGCGCTTTTGTTTATAGCCGATCGGGCTTAGGGGCAAAAAAGGGGCTTACTGTCGCTCAAGGTGTTGGCGTTATTGATAAAGACTATAGAGGCGAAATTATGGTAATGCTTTTAAACACATCAAAAGAAGAGCAAGTTATCACAAAAGGCGAAAGAATTGCGCAATTAGTTTTCCAGCCTGCTTTTCAATTAGAAGTGATCGAGAGTCAAAATCTATCAGATACTGAACGCGGTGCTGGCGGTTTTGGCCACACAGGAACATCATAAAAAGTTTGAATTAAATAAATAGATATAGTAAAAAGCTTCAATTTGTGGAATGAGCGAGGCAGTGGAGATGTTTCTTGAAGGAGTTTAGTTAAATGCTAAATGACTAAAAGAAAAATTTTCACTAACGAAGCTCAAACGCAAATTCAAGCTTTTTTAGTTTAATTCGCGCATGAGGCGGCCTATAAACTGCATTTGACGCCTCTTAGCTTCGTGTGAAGCAATTTTTTTATAATCTTCGATAGCATCGATTATATCTTCGTGCACACCCTCTTCAAGAAGTTGTGCGCGTGACATTTTCATCAAAGCTTCGGCTTCGTCCTGCTTTGCTGTGCTTTCACGCTTTTTTTGCGAACGGCTTTTCCAATCGTCAATAATGACACCATTTTCATCGTATTGGTATTTTTTCTTCTTCATAATTCTAGTATACTTTATATTTAAAATGTTAATTTACACAAAACTTTGCGCCCATTAATTTCTTGCATAGGCGGTTCTTTATCGCATTCGCTATCGGCATAAGGGCAACGATTTTTAAATCGGCAACCTTCAATTATTTCAAAAGGTGAAGGAACTGTGCCTTTAATAGTGGGTAATCTTTCAAGTTTTTGATTTTCCTCAGTTGGCAAGGAAGCTAAAAGTCCTTTTGCATAAGGATGAAGCGGTTTTTCAAAAAATTCTTCAACGGGTGAATATTCCACAATCTTGCCAGCATACATAACGGCTATTGAGTCCGCTAATTCTTTTGCTCTGTCCATATCGTGCGTGATAAATAAAAGCCCCATATCGTAAGACTTCATAAGCGATTGAATTAATTTAATAATTTGCTCTTGCGAAGCAACATCAAGGGCTGTTGTTGGCTCATCAGCAATAAGGAGCGAGGGCTTACAAGCGAGCATTGTGGCAATCATCACACGCTGGAGCATACCGCCTGAAAATTGGTGGGCATAGTCTTTAATTCTTTCTTGAGCATTTTTAATTCCAACTTCTGTTAAAAGACGGATAGCCTCTTCAAGCGCTTGTTTTTTTGAATATTTTTTATGAATACGCAAAGGTTCAGCCACTTGTTCGCCAAGAGGGAGCACAGGATTTAAAGCGGACATTGGATCTTGAAAAATCATGGCCAATTTATTTCCACGAATTTTTGCCATTTCTTTTGTGGAAAGTGTTAGCAAATCTTCGTTTTCAAAAAGAATTTTATCAGCACTCAGCTTTGCACCTTCTGGCAATAAGCCCATAAGGGCGAGTGATGTCATGCTTTTTCCGCAGCCTGATTCACCCACAAGGCAAAGACATTTCTTTTTTTCTAAGGAAAAAGAAATGGAATTGACCACAGGAAAAGAATCAAAGGAAACAGTTAAATTTTCAACATCTAATAATGGCATAATTACCCTCTAAAAAGAAAATATTCTGCCCTCAGCAATGTGTCAAGAAAAACTTAGAAAAATTTTTTTAACACATTTAAAACTTGTGTATAGATGGCTTATATTGTAAAGTCATAAAAATTTCTAGAAAAATGAGGAAAGTATGGACGCACTTATTATAGAGCAATCATTAAATTTAAAGGGCACAGTCCGCATAAGCGGAGCAAAAAATGCCGCACTCCCTATTTTATTTGGCGCATT
This sequence comes from uncultured Desulfovibrionaceae bacterium, assembly GCA_964369165.1. Lineage (GTDB taxonomy): Bacteria > Desulfobacterota > Desulfovibrionia > Desulfovibrionales > Desulfovibrionaceae > CAYJAZ01. The sequence goes on from CAYJFE010000032.1 coordinate 4,363, forward strand.
GCTTTTTGATAAGCCTTTGACTCTTCACGAAGTACCAAAATTAAATGATATATATACTACACTGAAATTATTGAATATACTTGGTTGTGAAACCGAATTTGAAAATAATACTGTGCAAATCACTCCAAAGAAAATTGAAAGCCTTGCCCCTTATGAATTAGTAAAAACTATGCGTGCTTCTGTTTTGTGTTTAGGGCCATTACTTGCAAGAAATAATTATGCAAAAGTTGCCATGCCAGGCGGTTGCGCCATTGGTTCACGCCCTGTTGATTTGCACCTTTCAGCACTTGAAAAAATGGGTTGTGAATTTGAGCTTTCTGAGGGTTATATTATCGGTAAGTGTGACAAATTAAAAGGTGCGAATATTTATTTTGATTTCCCAACAGTAGGCGGAACTGAAAATCTTATTATGGCGGCAACTTTAGCAGAAGGAACAACTGTTTTAGAAAATTGCGCAAGAGAGCCAGAAATTGTTGATTTAGCTCGTTTTTTACGTTCAGCAGGGGCTGACATTGAAGGCGAAGGCTCAAGCATAATCACAATACATGGTAAAAGTTCACTAAATGGCACTACTTATTCGGTTATGCCTGATCGCATTGAGGCTGGCACATTTTTAATAGCTGCTGGCATGACTGACGGCGACATATTGCTTGAAAATTGTATTTTGAGCGATATGGAAGCAAATATTGATAAATTAACGGCTATGGGTCTTTCAATCACAGAAGAAAATAATATGGTGCGTGCAAGAAGGCAAAATGGCCATATTTCAGGTGTTGACATTTCTACACGTCCTTATCCTGGTTTTCCTACAGATATGCAAGCACAGATGATGGCTTTGATGACTATAGCCGATTCGCCAAGCCTTATAGAAGAAACTATATTTGAGAATCGCTTTATGCACGTGCAAGAACTTATACGCATGGGTGCTGACATTAAAATATCTGGCAAATCAGCCATGGTGCGTGGTGTTGAAAAGCTTATAGGCGCGCCTGTGATGGCATCTGATCTACGTGCTTCTGCTTCTTTAGTGCTTGCCGCTTTAAAGGCAGAGGGTAAAACTAATATTTCGCGCATCTATCATTTAGATAGAGGTTATGAACAAATGGAAGTGAAGCTTGCCGCATTAGGGGCTAAAATCGAGCGTATAAAAGAGTAAAAAATTATGGCCATAGTAATAGGAACAGCAGGACATATCGATCATGGAAAAACTTCTTTAGTTAAAGCTTTAACAGGTGTTGATTGTGATAGATTAGAAGAAGAAAAAAAACGTGGCATTACTATTGAACTTGGTTTTGCCGCCTTGCATATTGATAAAGAAACTATTATTGGTCTTGTTGACGTTCCTGGGCATGAAAAATTTGTGAAAAACATGGTGGCTGGTGCAAGCGGACTTGATGCTGTTATGCTTGTTATTGCCGCTGACGAAAGCATTATGCCGCAAACAAGGGAGCATTTAGAAATATGCCAACTACTTGGCATAAGAAATGGCCTTATCGCTTTGACGAAAATCGATATGGTCGACGAAGAAATGCTTGAATTAGCAAAAGAAGAAATTGAAGAATTTCTTTTAGGCACTTTGTTAGAAAATGCGCCTATTTTTCCTGTTTCTGCCACTAAAAATATAGGTATTGAAGCTTTAAAAGAGCATCTTATTTATCTTAATATGGAATTATCAAAAGAAAATAAAAGTGATTTATTCCGCCTTTCTGTGGACAGAGCTTTCACTATGAAAGGGCATGGCACAGTAATAACAGGCACAAGCATTGCCGGAAAAGCTTTATTAAATGATGAATTAGCCATATATCCTAAGAACGAAATTCTCACACGCATAAGAAATATTCAAAGCCATGGCGAAAGCAAAGAAGAAATTACTTCGGGCAAGCGCATTTCAATAAATCTTGCAAATTGTTCGCTTGAAGATATTGAGCGTGGTGATGTTTTGGCAAAACCAAACTCTCTTTTCCCTACTGATAGATGGTTAGTAAAATTGCATTGCCTAAAATCTTCTCCTCAAGGTATAGCGCATAGAAAAGAAGTGCATTTTCACCATATGGCAAAAGAAATGCCTGCTAGAGTTTACCTTTTTGACAGAAATATTTTAGAACAAGGCGAAACTTGCCTAGCTGAAATTCGCTATACTGCATTAAAAAATAAAGACACACTCACAAAAACTCCTTTAGTTGGCGTCTATAATGATAAATGCGTTTTGCGCTCCTCTTCGCCATTAAGAACAATTGCTGGCGCATCTTTGCTCATTCCTTTGGAATATTCTTGGTCGCATAAGGAAATTAAAGAAAACTATTTAGATAAATTACTTAGTTTAGAAGAATATTATGCAAATGATATGCAGAAATTTATTTTTTCGCATATAGAATTAGCAGGAAAAAAAGGGCGCAATCTCAACGAATTACGTGTTCTATGTGCCACAACAATTAAAACTATTGAAAAGCATCTTTCCACTCTCTCTAATAAGGGCGATATACTTTGCTATAATAAGGAAACTAAAGCCTATATAGCTAAAGATATTTATACTATTTTAGAAAATACTTTTATCAATCTTTTAGAGGATTATCATAAAAAAGAGCCTTTAAAGCAAGGTATGCTCAAAAATATGCTTATTTCTGCAAAGGAAATTTCTTTAGACAATACACAAGACGAGCAAAAACTCGCATTCTTCACATTGGATAAGTTATTGAAATCCAATAAAATAGCCTTTACTTCTGATATGTATCACTTGCCTACTTTTAAAGTAAGCCTTGCTAAAGATGAAGAAAAAATTCAAAGTCAAATATTAAAGGCTTTGCAAAAAGATTTATTATCTCCTCCAAATATCAAAGAAATTTTAGAAGAAATTGGTATTTCTTTAAAAGAAGCTCAACCTCTTTTAAAATTATTGATTGATAAAAAACTCATCACAAAATTGAATGAAAATGTCTATTATGACACAGCCACTTTAGAAGAATATGAAGAAAAAACTCGTGAATATTTCAAAATAAATGAAGAGCTTACACCAGCGGCCTTCAAAGAAATAACAAATGGCCTTTCTCGTAAATATATTATTGCAATCTTGGAATTTTTTGACATGAAAAAATTTACTTTAAGGGTTAATGATAGTAGAAAATTAAGGAAATAGTTCCATTTCTTGCATTTTTTTAGTCTTTATGTTATTTTCTTTGCCATGAGGCAAGATTAATATGTTTGATAATCAATTAAAAGAAAAATTAAAAAATGTGCGCTCTATTGCAATTGTTGGTGCTGTGGATAAAGAAGGCAGACCGGTTGATAGAGTAGGAAAATATCTTATAAATCGAGGTTTTACAGTATATCCTGTGCACCCTGTACGAAAAGATGTATGGGGTCTGCAAACTTTTAAAGATATAAAAGACCTTTCTATCTATCTCAAAAATAATGAAAAAGAGCTTGATGTTATTTGCTTTTTTAGGGCTTCTCAATATTGTTATGATCATGCTGTTGAAGTGATTGAATCAGAATTAAATCCAAAAATATTTTGGCTTCAAGAAGGCATTATTAGCCCAGAAGCTGGAAATTATATCACAAAAAATAGTAATATAAAATATATTGAAGACAGATGTATAAAAATTGATTATGAAAATCTTTTGCCGAATGATTTTGAATGCGATCAATGCGGGATTTGCTGTGAAGGCAAAAATGGCATAGTGGTTGATGATGTGAAAGACTTGCCTAGATTATTAGAATATTTCAATATTTCAAAAGAAGAATTAGATAATAAATATACTTTAATCAATAATAAAAAAAGAGTTTTGCGTTCAGGTGAAGATAATTATTGTTTATTTTATGACAAAGAAAAATCTTGCACTATTCACCCTGCTCGCCCTGATATTTGCCGTGCTTGGCCATATTTTAGAGGAAATGTTGTAGATCAAGTCAGTTTTGAAATGGCAAAAGATGATTGCAAAGGTATTATGCCTTTTGCTAAGCATGAAAATTTTCAAAAAGAAGCTTTTACATATTTAAAAGAAAATAATCTTTTTAAAGATATTGACGATAAGTCTTCTGCAAATGCTTTAAAATATAGTGCAAATGAATTAAAGATGTATGAATAAACTATGAAAAATGCCACAAAAGAACATTATAAAATACTGCAAGTCGATGAAAAAGCTGATTTAGAGCAGATTAAAAAAGCTTATAGGAAAAGAGCTTTTGAACTTCACCCTGATTTAAATCCAAATAATCCTGATGCACACAAACTATTTCAGCATTTGAATGAAGCCTATGTTATTTTGATTGCGCAGGCTAATACGCAAAAAGTGAAAAGCAAACAGGCAAGCGATTCTTATAAGGCGCAGGCATCTGCATCTTCTTCAACATCTGCATCTTCTGCAAAAGCTTCAACTTCATCGCAAAGCACTTCTTCTTCACAATCTGCAAAAAAAGAAGAAGCTAAAACAGAAAATAAAAAAGAATACCAAAAAACTGAAAGTCATAAACGCACTTATTCAAAATCTTCCGACGATGTAAGAAAAAAAGCGCAATCTGCCTATACAAAAGAGGGTAATAAAGCGCAATCAAGAGTTTTTAATCAAAAAGAAGAAGCTACAAAAACAGATCAAGAAGAATACAAAGCACCTACAAAAGAAGATGTTTTAAAAGATATTTTGAGTGACCCTTTTGCTCGCCGTGTGTATGAAGATATCTATAGTTCTATAAAACAAAATCCTAAGCAAAAAGAAGAAAAAAAGAAGAAAAAAGAAAGCGTATTTTCAAAAATCACGCCTGATTGGAATGCAAAATCTCAAACTGTGAAAGTAGATGATGGGTTAAGTTCCTATATGAAAGCATGGATGCGTAAACAAATTGACGATACTTTAGAATTTCGCCTTCCTATAACTTCACTTTTTCCTGGTTCACGCATACGTTTACAAATTGCCCAAGGTTTAGCCAAAGAAACAAGAACAGTTGACCTTACCTTACCGCGTGATTTTGTCATCGGAAAACCCGTCAAACTCGCCGGAATGGGAAAGAAAATTGGTAAGTGGCAAGGAGATTTATTTATTACATTGCTTCCTATATTACCTGAAAGTAAATAATTCTAATATCTTAATTTACTTAGGAACAAAATAAGAACATTTATCGAACATAAAAGAACAAAAAGAACATTAAAAAAAATATATTAAATAAGAACAGTATTTTAGTGAATTTTGTGAAAAGCTTTTCTTGATTTGTGCAAAAAATTTACATATACTACACGCACATAAAGAGGTTAGGAACAAAATCACAGCCTTATTAAAACAACAACAGGATTTAAAACTATGTATTGTATATTAAAGAAAGAAGAAGTCATCGAAGGTTTGTCAAAAGCTATAGGAATTATTCCACTCAAATCAGGTTCATCTTTTCTACGTTCCTTATGGCTTGAAGCAAGAGATAATTCTATTCGTATTATGGCCACTGATTCTACCACTGAATTTACTGGCATTTATCAAGCTGAGGTAAAGAAAGAAGGTAATGTTGGCGTAAACGCTAAAGCTTTTGTAGATCTTATCAAAAAACTTCCTAATGATGAAATTACTTTAGAATACGAAGAAGAAGAAAGAAGATTACATATCAAGCAAGGCAGAAGAAATTATAAACTTTCCACCGCTGATTCTACTTGGTTTAAGCCTTTAGACGATTTTCCTGAAGAAAATTCTATTCTTTGGGCTGGTGACTTGTTTCAAGATCTTATTGATAAAACCTATTTCTGTATTTCAGACGATGATTCTTCTGAGCAATTAGCTTGTTTCTTTATGAAAAAAGTTGATAATCTCATAAATTGTTGCGGATTGAATGGACACCAATTAGCAGTAGCTATGTTTGACAATGATGATTTAGCGAATCTTTTGCCAGAAAATGGCCTTTTATTGCAAAAAAAATATACGGCTGAACTTCGTAAATGGCTTGCTGAAGATGAAATCCATATCAATATTACAGAAAATAAACTCTTTTTGAAAAATGCATCAGGCACAGAAATTGTTTCTTTTGTGCGCTCTGATTATAATTATCCAAACCATCAAGCTTTCTTAGATAGAATTAAAAGCGGTTCACCTTCTATTTTGACTGTGAATAGAAAAGAAATGGTCAATGCTTTAGAGCGTATTATGATTTTCAATAATGACACAGATAGATGCACTTATTTTGATTTGTCAGAAAATGAATTACAACTTTCAGCTCAAGGGCAAGAAGTTGGCCAAGCTCAAGAAATTTTAGAAGTAAAATACGAAGGCGATATTTCAAAAATTGCTTTCCCTACAAGAAATCTTATCGATATTATTGGCCACTATAAATCAGAAGAAATTATATTCACTTTCACAGGCGTTGAAAGCCCTTGCGGCGTAAGCGGCGAACAAGACAACGATTACACAGTTATTATTATGCCTATGAAGATTGCTAGCACTAATATGTATGACGAATAAAAATGAATTCTTTTGAGTTTTTCGGCGTCAAATAAATTTTTTATTCAAATCATGTATGCTTTTAATACACTCATTTCATAAAAAATTGATTTTCCTTGAAAATTCCTCAAAATAGATTCATTTATTGTAAGATATAAAAATTTAATTAAAAGGTAAAAAAAATGTCAGATTTAAAAAATATGTACCACAATATTGTAAAAGACGATTTTCCTCAAGAATTGAAAATTCAATTCGGCGAAACTCAGCTCATCTATAAAAAACGTACTTGGAATATAGATAGCGAAGAAAGAGGCCTTCGTTATGGCGAAAATCCTGATCAACCTGCCGCTTTATATGAATGCGTAGAGGGTAGCATAAATATTGAAGGTAAAGAATACAGAAAACCAAAACAAGGCATTGTTTCCGCCCTTTGTGAAGAACAAATGTTACAAGCTGGCAAACATCCAGGTAAAACAAATCTCACAGATGTAGACAATGGCGTGAATATTTTACAATATCTTACAAAAAAAGCTGCCGCTATTATTTTAAAACATAACAATCCATCAGGCGCAGCTTGGTCTGACATATCTTTATTTGATGCTCTTTCAAAAGCTTTTTACTGTGACAGAATTGCGGCTTTTGGCGGCGCAGTTGTTGTGAATAGAGCATTAGACAAAGAAAGCGCTGAATTTTTAGCTTCCTCATATTTTGAAGTTGTTGCCGCACCTTCTTTTGAAGATGGAGTATTAGAAATTCTAGCTCAAAGAAAGAATTTGCGTATTTTACAACTTCCGCAATTAGGCGAATTAGAAAAATATACAGGCATTCCTTTCTTAGATATTAAATCACTTGCTGACGGCGGTTTAGTTTTACAACAATCTTTTGTAAATAGAATTAATAGTGTAGAAGATTTTATTCCAGCTTCAGGCAAAAATAAAGAAGGCACTGATTTTGTAGCCAGAAAACCAAATAAACAAGAAGCAGAAGATTTGATGTTTGCTTGGGCTGTTGAAGCAGGTGTAACTTCAAATTCAGTTATATTTGCTAGAAATGGCGCAACAGTAGCCATAGGCACTGGCGAGCAAGACAGAGTAGGCTGCGTTGAATTAGCCATTCATAAAGCCTATACAAAATATGCTGACACTATAGTTTTTGAAAAATATCAGATGTCACTCTATGAGTTGCAATTAAAAGCATTATGTGATAGTGACTATGCGAAGAAATTGAGTGAAGTTCAAGAAATGACAAAAGAAGCAAGAGGCGGCTTGCCAAATTCTGTAATGGTATCAGACGGATTTTTCCCGTTCCGTGACGGTGTAGATACAGCTTTAGCACAAGGAATAGTTGCAATTGCACAACCAGGCGGATCTATACGCGATTATGAAGTTGTTCAAGCTTGTAATGAAGCTAATCCACAATGTGCTATGGTATTTACTGCTCAACGCTCATTTAAACATTAAAAACTTATTCTTTTGCGTTTTTCATTGAAAATTCCACAAAATTTATAAGTTTTGTAAAATATATAAAATTTGAAAAGATTATAGGAAATAAAGTAAGGAGAAAAATTATGAGATTGATCACACGTTCCGATTTTGACGGTTTAGCTTGTGCAGTTTTCTTAAAAGAAGCTGGTATTATTGATAACTGGACTTTTGCTCACCCTAAAGATTTGCAAGACGGTTTAGTTGAAGTGACTGAAAATGATGTTTTAGCAAACGTGCCTTATGTTGAAGGTTGCGGTTTGTGGTTTGACCACCACTCAAGCGAAATGGAAAGACAAGCTTTTGAAGGCAAATTCAAAGGCGATTCACGTCCTTGCCCAAGTGCTGCCCACGTTATCTACGATTATTATGGCGGAAAAGAAAGATTTCCAAATTTCGATGATTTATTAGTTGGTGTTGATAAAGTAGACTCAGCTGATCTCACAATTGATGAAATCCTTAATCCACAAAAACATCCTTGGATTTTGCTTGGTTTTATTATGGATCCACGCACTGGCCTTGGCCGTTTCCGTGAATTTACTATTTCAAACTACCAATTAATGGAAAAATTAGTCGATTGGTGCCGCACTGAAACTATTGAATCAATTATGGAATTTCCAGATATTAAAGAACGTGTCGATCTTTATAATGAGCAAAGCGAAAAATTTATTGAAATGGTAAAAGAAAAATCAGTAGTTGATGGCAATATTGTTATTACTGATCTTCGTAATCAAGAAACCATTTGGGCTGGTAACCGCTTTATTATTTATAGCCTCTATCCAGAACAAAATGTTTCAGCTTGGATAGTAAGCGGTAGAGGTGGTAAAGGTTGTTCAGCTGCTGTGGGTTACAGTGTTATCAACCGTACAGGTACAGTGAATGTTGGCTCTCTTATGCTCAAATACAATGGCGGCGGTCACAAAGTTGTGGGCACTTGTCAGTTTGATGAAGAGAATATGCACACAGAACTACCAAAAATGCTTGCAGATCTTAAAGAATTAAATAAGTAAGTAATAAAAGAAATAATTAAATAAAAAAACAGCCTATTGGCTGTTTTTTTATTTAATAAAGCTGTTTTTTTATTTAATGCAATTGAAAAACTGGCACAATTTCAATATTTTTATCTTTATAAGAATCCCAATTTTTAAGGGCTCTCTGTGTTGCTTTATGTGGGTGTCCAATAACTATAATATGTTTACTTGGGTCTTTTAAAGCTTTATTCATAGCTAAATCGAGCTGTTTTATAATTTCTTGTTCTTGCTGGACATTGTCTATAAAAACATCGCGTTTAGCCGTATTTTGAAAGTAATTAGGCGCAAGAATTTGTAATTGAGATTTGCCTATAGTAACGCTGTCAAGTATATGTAATTTTGGGCTCACATCTCGAAGAGCAAGAAGAAAATTTATAACTGCCTGCCTATTTGCCGTGAATGAAGAACCAGTATGATTATTCAAAGCTGTGGCAAAAGGAACTTTAGCTAAATTTGTTTCAAGTTTTTTTTTTATTTCTTCTATACTATCATTAATAGATAAACCTTCAGATACATTGAATATTTTGTTTTCTGCATCCATAGGTTGGTGTAAGAAAATTTCTCTTTTTGCAAAGTGGCCAATTTCTGCATAGATTTTTGCTTGCGGATTTTTAGGCAAAATTGAAAAAGAAACAGGAAAATCCAAAGTTAAAAAAGAGTGCAAAGCTTCTAGCCCCACACCCATATCATCAATAACTATGCTCATTTTCGCCATAGCATCGCTTTTATTTATAAAAATTTCATGCGTGCATTCTTTATCAATATATATTGTAAGCCTGTTATTTTTTGATGAAAATTCTAATTTTATATTTTTTTGCAAATTTTCAGCCCAAAGTTTTATATGCTCTTCTAAAATATTCTTAAATTCTTTTGGGCTTGTTTTACTCGGAAGCATAAGTGCAATCTTTTGAAAAAGAAAATAATTTTCATTTTTCAATTTCATAAATGTAGAATCAATTTTGAGATTATCAAGAGGAATATCCAATCTTTTCAAAGTTTGCAAAATCGTATTGTCTATTTGTTTTATTTTATCTAATAATGAAGCAGAAGCGCTTTCATCATAAGGAATAGAAAAAGTATTTAATGCATTTCTAAAGATAAAAAGTTCGTCGTAAATAAAATTTTGCTGTAATTCTTCTTCAATAAATTTTTGTATTTCAGCTTGCTCATGAAGATTATCAGCATAGAGTGCTTCATCTATTTCTTTATTTTCTGAAATATTTTCTTCTAGATAGATATTTTCTGGAATGTCAGAATAAGGCTCAGATTTTTGATTGAACATATTGATATTATAGAGAACAAGAAAGAAAATAAGCGCAAAGAAAGACCAACGTATTGTGGAATTTGCGATTAATTTTTCTATTTTAGCAATAATATCTTCAAATTTTTTCATACATAAAATAAAAGGGGATTTTACTCCCCTTCTTTATTAATATTCTGATTTATCAGGCATATCTTTAAGAACTTGCAAAGCTGTTCTTAATTGATTGTCTTTTTCAAGAAGTTCAGTATTTTCTTTTGTAAGGCCACTGAGAGGTAGAAGTTCAGGTTTAGGCAATTTTTTCACTTCTTCGCTTTTTTCTTTATCACCATCTTCACCAGTATCTAAATGCTTATCAAGATTTTTTTCACGCAAAATAAGGTCTTCATTATTTATTTCTTCACCTTCTATAATAAAAGGGACATCCATATTTGGCTCAATGCCTTCAGCTTGAATTGAGCGACCATTTGGAGTGTAATAAAGAGCAATAGTGATTTTAATTCCGCTGCCATCTGAAAGCGGGATAAGATTTTGTACAGAACCTTTACCAAAAGTTGTTTCACCCATAAGCAAAGCTCTGTCATTATCGCTCAAAGCGCCAGCAACAATTTCAGAAGCCGAAGCCGAGCCTGAATTTATAAGTACAACTAAAGGAATATCTATTAAATCGTCTTTGCTTTGTTTTGCTGAATATCTGCGGCGTATAGAATTTTCTCTGCCTTGAATAGAAACAATAGAGCCTTTATCTAAGAATATATCAGAAACGCTCACCGCTTCATTTAATATACCGCCAGGATTATTTCGCATATCGAGCACAATGCCTTTGATTGGCCCTTTTTCTTGAAATTCTTTAATAGCTTCTTCTAATTCCGCTGTTGTTTTTTCATTGAAAAATGCAAGTCTAAGCCAGAGATATCCAGGCTCTAATTCCTTTGCTTTTACGCTGATATAAGGAATTGTTCCACGAGTAATAGTGAGAGTTTTTGGCTTTGTTTCGCCTTTTGAAAGTATGACTAATTTGACATCTGTGCCTTTTTCACCACGTATTCTATTCACGGTTTCTGTAAGGCTTTTATCCATTGTGGCAACACCGTCAACAGAAATAATAATATCGCCAGCTTTTATGCCAGCACGAAAAGCTGGTGTGTCTTCGATAGGGGCGATAACAACAGGCTGGCCGTCTTTGAGTGAAAGTTCAGCGCCAATACCAAAAAATTCTCCTGAAGTGCTTTCTTGCATATCTTCAAATTCTTCAGCTGTCATATAGGTAGAGTGTGGATCAAGTGATTCAAGCATACCTTTAATAGCGCCGTCTATTAATTCGCCTTGTTTTACTTCTTCAACATAATATTGATCTACTATATCAAGAATTTGGCTAAAGCGTTGTAAAGCCTGATAATCAGCAGTTTTTGCAAAAGCTTGTGTATAAGTCATGCATAATAATAAAGATAGAAAAGAACAGATAGAAAATGTTCTATTTAAAAAGTTCATATAACCTCCGAGTTAATGAGGGCACTTCTATTAATATAATATAGTAATGTGTCAGAAATATGTATATGCACTTTTTTTGCCTTTGTAAAGCGTAACAGAGGCTATTTAAAAGAAATAATTGAAAAAAATCTTTCCTTTGTAAAATAAGTCAATTCTTAATAAATCTATCTTCTTGAAATTATATAACTATTTATTACAATAAAAAGCTGACAGAACTTAAATCTAAAGAAATCTTTATTCTCACCGTTAAAGATTGTGTAGAAATTTTTAATAATTTTAATGCTTTAAAAATTTTTAATTGGAACATATTTTGCATACTTTCTTGCGGAAGGAAATATTTTATAAAAAGTAAGCAATTTTTTCCTACAAATGAGGTATAATTATGTCAGCAGCATCTACAACATCAGGTGTCGATACAGGTAGCGTAAGCTTTGGTGGACTAGGTTCAGGCACAGACTTTGGCGCAATGATCGACCAACTCCGTGAAGTTGAAGAATATCATATTAATAGTCTTGAACGTTGGAAAACTGACTGGCAAGGACGTGTTGACGCTATCACTATGATTACTGATTTAATGAGCGAGCTTGAAATTGCCACAAGTGAAATTTCAAGTGTTTATGATGTTATTCAGCTTGTTGGTACAACAAGTGATGAATCATCAGTGACAGCTTCAGCAACTTCTTCTGCTATTCCAGCAACCTATACTCTAGAAGTGCAACAGCTTGCTTCTTCCTCTATTTTTTCAACAAAAACTTCTTCACCATTTGTTAAAAACGCTTCTAATGAATTTGAAAAACTTCTTCCAGAAGGCAGTGAAACAAAAACTTTTGAATATACACATGGTGTTGGCGATGATGCCGTGACTTTGTCTATTGAAATTGACGATACTATGACTATTGAAGATTTGGTCACACGTATTAATAATGATGCAAAAAACCCAGGTGTGAAAGCTTCTTTAGTTGGCACAGGCTCTGGCTATGTTTTCCAGTTTCAGTCAACTGAAACAGGTTCAGTAAATGCTTTAGAAATTAATACAGATATTCCTGGTATGGAATCAGGCGCTGCTAATTGGAATGAATTAGAAGCAAAAGATGCCAAATTTGTTTTGAATGGATTTAGCGATCAAGTGCTCACCTCTTATTCAAATAGTGTGACAGAAGTTATTGAAGGTGTCACACTAAACTTGAAAAACACAACTTCCGCCCCGACAACAATTTCAATTAACCAAGACTATTCTAAAGTTCAAGAAGCTATCACTTCTTGGGTGGATAGTGTGAATGAATTGCGCTCAATGCTCAATACTCTTACTGCTGTAGACTCTGATGCCACAGCGGTTGACCCTAATACTGTTGTTTCACAAGATGAAGCAGATATTGGTTCTATCTTGACTGGTAACTATGCTGTACAGCTTATGGAATCACGCTTTAATGATGTTGCTACTTCTGCTGGGCATGGTTATGAAACTATTTATACAAAGATTGGCGGAGTTGTGCCGGAAAAAGAAAGAGTGGTTGGAATGCTTTCTGAAATAACTGGCGAAAACAATTTCACTCTTTCAAATGTTCCTGATAGTATTCCTGTAAAGTCGGGCGGTTATGATTTGACTTATGATACTGATGCTACAGGAAAAGTACAAAATGTAAAAATCAATGGTATTGATGCTGTTGAAGATGTGGCAAATCCTGGCACATTTATAGTAGAAGATGACACAAGCGACTTTGACGGTTTTGCTGTTGATTTTGGCACTACTCCTCTTGATCCAAATATTTCAAGAACTGACACAGTGACAGTTGAAAATAAAAGTACAACAAATTTTAAAGTCACAAATATTCCCAATTATGTTTCTCCTTCAACTGCTGGTTATGATGTAAAATATCAAACAGATGGCTCTGGCAATGTCCATTCAGTAACTATTAATGGCTATGCAGCAACAGAAGATCCTCGTAATCCAGGAGCTTACATTATAAGTGGAACAAATACATCTTTTGATGGTTTTGAAATTGATTTTGGTGACGCACCCTTAGAAGCAAATCTAAACAAAACAGATAAAGCCACTGTGCAAAATGGCGATGTGCAAAGTTATTCATTAATGTCTGAATTAGGTATTTCTACTGATGTTGAAGAAGGTTCTGCAACCTATGGTTTGTTGGTTATTGATCAAACAAAACTTCTTGAGGCAATTGAAGCAAATCCGATGGCAGTTGCTGAGCTTTTAGCAGGTTCATCTGTTGAGGCAAAAAGTGAAAACTTTATTTTCTCAAATGCGACTGATTCAGTTCAAGCAGGTAACTATAATGTCACCTATGAAACTGATGCCGATGGAAAACTTATTGTCGACACGCTCCTTATTGATGGGAAAAAACCAGCTTCAGATCCAAATTTCCCTAATCGTTTCACCGTTTCAGATTCTACAAGCGGAGCCTATGGTTTAGCTATTGAATTTACCTCAGGAGTTATGGAAGCAAATAAGTCTTTCAGTGATTCAGTGAATGTAAAAGAAGGTAAGGCCCAAGAATTCAACACATTTTTACAAAATGAAATGCGAGATGTGGCAGGACAAGCTGGAAATGGTGCTTTGCCAATCGTGCGCTCAAACTATGAAGATATTATTGACGCTCTTGATAAAAAAATAGCTGATGAAGAAGATAGACTTGATTTATGGGAAACGCGTATGCGTGCTAGATATGCAAGTTTAGATGCTCACTTAGGTGTGCAATCGGCCTTGATGGAATCAAATGCTGCGGCACTAGCCCAAGCAAACTTATTAGGTACTTAATGAGGAATGATATATGAATAATGCGGCTCAAACTTATTTTAATACGCAAGTGAATACTGTGCACCAAGGCGATATTCTTCTCTTGCTCTATGAAACAGCTATTAGGCACTTGAATACTGCAAAAGAAAAAATAGCTGAAAAAGACATGGCAGCAAAAGGTCTTCTTATCACAAAAACTATTGATATTGTCCATGCGCTTGATAATTCGCTCAATTCTGATTATGGCGAAGATTTAGCAACAAATCTTCATAATCTTTATACTTTATGTAATGCTCGCCTTTTGCAAGCAAATCTGAAAGCAGATCCTGAAATTATTGATGGAGTGATAAGCACTTTATCTGGCATTAGAGATGCCTTTGCAGAAGTTTTAGAAGATCCACACGCTCAAGCCGTAGCCCAACAAATGAGTGCGCAAAAAAGCGCACAAAAAAGTGCTTATGTAGCAAGGCAAACCACTTCTGCTGCATCTGCTGGAACAGGCAAAGCTGTTGGCAATTCTGTTTATCAAAGAGCGGCAAAACAAGCAGATATTGTCGATAATGGCGGTGTCATTCGCTCAGCCACGCATAATCCTGTATCAAGCACAGGGCAACAGCAAAGCGCAAATGAACTCAATCCACTTATGTTCCAAAGCGTGATGGCTCAACAGGCAAATCAACAGGCAAGCCAAAAAGCAAATACAGGCAATACGCAGATGCAAACAGGCACACTAGGCCAAGCTAAACCTTTGCAAAGTGCAGCTAAAGCTAATAATCCACTCAATACTCAGCCCTTGAATGCGCAAACATTGGGGCAAAATTTACAAAATCAACAATTATTGCAGCAAAATACAAATACTTTGTCTTCTTCTTTGACAAATCCTTTGGCTCAAAATTCTATACCAAAAGCACCAAGCGCCACATTGAATGCAAAAGCTGAACCTTCTGCACCTCTTCAAGAAACAGAAGCAAAGCCAACAAGTAATTTTGTTAATCCATTAAAAAAGACAAATCCCCTCTCTTCACCAAGTTTAAAACTTATGCAAGGATAAAATTATAAAGAAAAATAATTATTCTGATAATTTAGTAGGAACATTTTCATCTGAAGGTGTTCCTTTTTTTGTGTCTGTTGGGGCTTGCAATATATTTGACGAACCTATTTCGTATTCAGAATTATGGTTTCCAATTTGCACCAATACTTTAAAAATATTATCTAAGCCGTCTATGCTTGCAATGCTTTGGCTTTGAAGAGGATAGTTATTTGTATCTGTAATAATAAGATAATATTTTCTAGCCGCTTCTTTTGTAGTAATATTTGTTAAAGAAAATACAACAAGCCAATCGTCTTTTCCATCGTCATTCCAGTCAAGCAGAGCAATAAGTTCACCTGTAAACCTGTCAGAACCTTTTTCAAAGTAGAATTTATTTGGGCTTAGTATAAGATTTTGCCCGCCTAAATTTTTAAATGATGAAATATTCATACTAGAACCGTAATGAAAAGAAGGATCTAGATGATTATACAGAGTTTCGCCAATACCCATAATAGGCAAACTTACCACAGGGGAATACCAGTGATTTTCATCATCTGTAAAACCTAAGGAGCGAAATTCATTTGGCATTTGTTCGGCTAAATGCTGAACCTGAGCAATATCTACAGGCTGAATTAATTTTGTTTTTTGCATTGTACAAGCTGGCAAAAGACAGACAATAGCTAATAAAATAATAGATTTTTTCATATTTACTCTCTTCATTGTTTTACTCAATTATATTTAAATACTAGCAAGTATGCTTCTATATGTAAAGATTTTTGAAAGAAAGAAAAATGCCAAAATTATTTATTTACAAAATTGTTAATTTGCAATGGCTTTATAGGCTGATTATAAAGCTTTTTCCAAACTTGCAATTTTAATTCAAATAGTGTATAAATAAATTTAATCATTATAAGGAGAAAGAATTATGTCTAAAAAGTTTTTTGCTGCTTTGGCTGGCTTATGCTTTGCTTTTGGCACAATGACAGCTTATGCTGCACCAACATTTGTAACTATCGGAACAGGCGGAATCACAGGCGTTTACTATCCTACAGGTGGAGCAATCGCAAAAATCGTGAATAATAAAAAAGATGAATATAACATCCGCGCAACAGTTGAATCAACAGGCGCATCAGTTTTTAACATCAATGCAATTATGTCAGACGATCTCGATTTTGGTATCGCACAAGCTGACAGACAATACCAAGCATACAATGGCCTTTCAGAATGGGAAGGAAAACCACAAAAAGACTTGCGTGCTGTTTTCTCACTCGCTCCTGAAATGATCACATTCATCGCTGCTGAAGATTCAGGAATTAAAACTTTGGAAGATTCTAAAGGCAAAGTTATCAATATCGGTAACCCAGGTTCTGGCCAACGTCAAAACGCTATCGACCTTTACACTTCAAACAATATTGACATTGAAAAAGACTTGAAAGCTGAAGGCATTAAAGCTGCTGACGCTCCTCGTATGCTTCAAGATGGTCGTATCGACGGCTTCTTCTATACAGTTGCTCATCCAAACGGAAACATCAAAGAAGCAACAGCTGGCAAACGTAAAGTTCGCATCGTGCCAATCGAAGATATTTCAGCTTTAGAAAAAGACTTCCCTTACTACACAAAAGGCTATATCGACATGAGCCAATACCAAGACGCAACAAATGCTTCTGAAGGCCAAGTGCCAACAGTAAGTATGCTTGCTACTTTCGTAACAGACGCTGACACTCCTGACGAAGTTGTTTATGCAGTAACAAAAGAAATATTTGAAAACATTGACGAATTCAAAACTCTTCACCCTGCATTAGCTAACCTCACAAAAGAAGGTATGCTTGAAGGCTTGACAGCCCCTCTCCACCCTGGTGCTATTAAGTACTACAAAGAAGCAGGCCTAATGCAATAATAAATTGATTCTTTCACGTTTTTTCTTCAGAAAAGATAATTTTTTGCTCAAATCATGTATGTTTTTTGATACACTCATTTCGCAAAAAATCCCTTTTCCTCGAAAAATTCATAAAATTTATCAATTTATTTAGGTTTGATTCTTTTGCGGTTTTTCTTCTGAAAAGAAGAATATCAATGTAGAAAAAATAAAAAAGTAGGGGAAGGAAGTTTTTCTTTCCCCTACTTAACTTGAGAGCTATTCAATATATAAGGTATAAGGTGACTAAGCATGAGCATGAGAGATAGTGATTATAAAGAAAAACTTGCCGCAACCGAGCACGGAATGCGTGGCGATAGCATGGGTATAACCCAAATACTTACTGCTGTCATTGCTATTTCGTGGTCATTATTCCAGCTTGCCTCTGCAAGCTTCTTACTTGTCGACAGTCTTTATATAAGGGCTATCCACTTAGCTTTTGCTATTTCGCTTGTCTACCTCAATATTCCCATGCTTAAAAGCACCACTTCGCCAGCTTGGGATTTGCGCATTCTTCTTGCTATGAATAGAGTGACAGTCCTCGACTATATCTTCGGCATACTCGCAGCTTTTGCAGCTATGTATGTAGTTTTTGATAATGCAGGAATTGCCGCAAGGGCAGGTATGCCAATCACTCGAGATATTGTTTTTGGTTTTATCTTGGTCATCTTACTTTTAGAGGCCACAAGGCGCGTCATTGGACCAGCCTTACCTATCATTGCAACATTATTTATATTTTATGTCTTCGCAGGGCCTTATTTGCCCGATGCTATTGCCTTTAAAGGCGTGCGACTCACCCGCTTTGTTTCGCAAATGACAATGGACACAGAAGGCATTTATGGTATTCCATTAAATGTTTCAGCCACTGTGGTTTTCCTCTTTGTGTTGTTTGGCACAATGCTTGAGAGAGCTGGCGGCGGAAATTATTTCATTCAGCTTGCAGTTGCTGGCCTTGGCTCATTTAGGGGCGGAGCGGCAAAGGCGGCTGTTTTAGGTTCAGCTTTAACAGGTGTTGTTTCAGGTTCTTCCATTGCAAACGTGGTAACCACAGGAACTTTCACTATTCCTCTTATGAAAAAAGTGGGCTACCCTGCTTCAAAGGCGGCAGCAGTTGAAGTGGCAGCCTCAACAAATGGCCAGCTTGCTCCTCCTGTTATGGGTGCGGCAGCTTTTATTATTGCTGAATATGTGAATATCCCCTACATTGATGTAGCAAAGGCGGCGGCTGTGCCTGCTTTTGCTTCCTATATTGCACTTTTATGGATAACGCATATCGAAGCTTGCAAGCTTGGGCTCCGCGGATTAAGAAAAGACGAATTGCCTGTATTTGTGCAAGTGCTTTTGTCTGGTGTCCACTTCCTTATTCCTATTTGTATGCTTTTATACGAATTGATTGTTGCTCAACACTCAGCAGAATTAGCCGTCTTTAGGGCTATTATACTTCTAGCTTTTATTATGGTAGCTCAACCTGTTGTTGTGGCAAGATTAGAAAAGAAATCACTTTGGAAAGCCTTTAAAGAAGGTGTGAAATTGCTTTTCAATGCCTTAGCTGGTGGTGGTACAAATATGGCTGGCGTTGCTATGGCTACTGCTTCAGCTGGTATTATTGTTGGTTGCGTATCTTTAGGTCTTGGCCAGCAAATTACTTATTTTGTTGAGATTTTGTCAGGTGGAAGCATTGCTCTCTTGCTTATTATCACAGCCATTGCTTCACTTCTTCTTGGCATGGGTTTACCAACCACAGCAAACTATATCATCATGGCTTCACTCACCGCGCCAATACTTGTGCAATTTGCTTCTAGTGTTGAAATTCACGGTATGACGCTTGCTATTCCATTAATTGCGGCTCACCTTTATTGCTTCTATTTTGGTATATTAGCTGATGACACACCTCCGGTTGGCCTTGCGGCTTATGCGGCGGCGGCTATTGCTGAATGTGACCCAATTAAAGCAGGTATCCAAGGCTTCTTGTATGATATTAGAACTGCTATCTTGCCTGTTATGTTCTTATTTAACCACGATATTATTTTGTGGGGAATAACTTCTGTGCCTGAAGCTTTCTTTATCTTCTTTATGACTTGCTGTGGCTGTATAAGCTTTGCTTCCTTAGTTCAAGGTTGGTATATACGTTCAAATAAATGGTTTGAATCATTAGCATTAGCATTAGCAACTATTCTCTTCTTCTATCCCTTCCTTTTGACAGGTTTTGTATTACCTTATGAACTTCGCTATGTTGGTTATGCCTTTGGCTTAGTTATTATGGCTCTTTTATACCTTGTTCAAAGAAGAAGACCTGAAGTAGCTTCACATAGCCATTTATCATTTACGCACTAGAGGTTTTATTATGAAACATACAGAAGTAAGAAAAAGAATACCTATGGCAAGTGCAAGAAAGCATTTAAAAAGCCGCAATAAAGAAAAAATGATCGCTGATGTTTTAGAAGGTAAAACAAAGCAATTACTTTGCTCGAATTGTAAATTTGTTTTCTCAAACTATCTTACGCGTTGCCCCGAATGTGGCAGTGAAGAATGGATAGGTTATACAGAAGTTAATCCTTATTCACGTATGCCGCTTGAAAGCATCATTAAAGCTTCAGGGCACGCTTTATGGATTATAGGCACTCTTATCGCCATTTATTTCTTGTGGCAGACGGATTCTGACAGCGATGAAGCAAATAAAATATCCATCTATTTGGCTATTGTTAGTCTTGTTTTTGGAGTTTTGATGTCAGTTGTGTATTTTTCACTTGGCGAAATTATACAGCGTTTACTTCGAGTGCAAAGAAGATTGCGAGCCTTCCACGAAACGCATCTTGACTCAAGCTCTTCCTCTTATTTCTTTCCAAATAAGCATAAACAATCAAAAACGCTTATTTCTTACGGAAATGTGATAAGAAGAAGGCTTTTCTAAAACTCATAAAAACTAACTGAAATCAATAATTTAAATAATCACTGAAAATTTTTTTGGTGATTATTTGCTTTTAAAAGAGATTTCATGTATATCTTTTTGAAGTTTAACCTAAGGGGTGCGTATGCAGTTCACTAAAACCAATACTTATGACAAAAATTTTGTTGAAGAAAATATGATGGGCCCAAATGCCCTTAAAGTCTTAGAAGAATTAACGGCAAATTTTCAATTCAAGCCCAATATGCGTGTTTTGGATCTTTGCTGTGGTAAAGGTCTTACTTCAATTTTCTTAGCTAAAGAATTTGGCTGCCAAGTTTTTGCCACAGATTTATGGATTCCTGCCAGCGAAAATTATGAAAAAATTCGAGTTTTTGACTTAGAAGACAAGATAATTCCTATCCATACTGACGCATTAAAGCTTCCCTACGCTGAAGAATATTTTGACGCTATTGTTTGCGTTGACGGTTACCATTATTTTGGCAGAGAAGAAGGCTTTATAGACGAAAAAATTCTTCCCTATCTCAAAAAAGATGGCGATTTACTTTTTGCTTTTCCTGGCTTGAAAGAAAATATTTTAGGCTCTTTTGGCGAATTGCCACCGGTTATGTTTTTATCTTGGGAGCCTGAAGAGCTTGAATGTATGAAACCAATTTCATGGTGGAAAAATCTTCTTGCTTCTTCGCAAGCTTTTAAACTTGAGAAGATAAATGAATTGACTTGCTTTGAGGAAGCGTGGGCAGATTGGCTTAAGCTTGAGAACCCTTATTCAATCGAAGACAGAAAAGCCATGAATGAAGGAGCTAGTCAATATATGAATATCATTGCCCTTTTGGGTAAAAAGGCTCTATAATTTTTTATATTTGGTTTTTAGGATTTTTTTTATGCATACTTTTTTGATTTTTCTTTTTGTAATAACTATATCTTGTGCCCTCTATATTTTTGGGCGCGGCATTTACCCTTATGAATTGCCTGTGTGGTTTAGTCGCACAAGTTTTGGGCTTTTGCTTTTATTTTCGCAATCTCTTCTTCTTTCACGCCTGCTTATGTATGCAGGGATTGAACTTTCTTTAATTGTTTTGCGACTTGTAAGCTTTATCTTGATGTCGATGATGTTTATTTTCGCCCTCTTGGTTTTGAGAGATTTATTCTTACTTCTTTTTTCTTTTATTTCAAAAATAAGTGGCCATACTTTGCCTTTTGCGCAAATGCTTTCAGGCGGAAAAACAGCCTTTTTTATCTTTTTATTTGCTACTTGTGCAAATGCTTACGGTATGTATCAAGCCATTAAAGTGCCTGACATTAAAGATGTGACTATCACTATTCCAAATTTACCAGAAGAATTAAAAGGCATTGAAATTGTTCACCTTACTGATTTACATATAGGTTCAGCCTTCGACAGAGTTTGGCTGAAAGAAGTTGTAGATAAAGTAAATACTATGGATGCTGATTTTATTGTCTTGACTGGTGATTTAGTCGATGAGCCTGTGAGCATTATAGGCGAGGAAGTAAAGCCTTTGGCTAAGCTTAAGTCAAAATATGGTTTTTATATGTCTTTTGGCAATCATGAAAATTATTCTGGCCCGCACGAATGGGAAGCTCACCTTGAAGAATTAGGAATTAATGTTTTGATTAATGAAAGCCGCACTTTTGATTTCAATAATGCGCAATTATCTATTATAGGTATAGGCGATCATTCACGCTCAAAGGGCACTAAGTACAATACTGATCATGTGAAAGCTTTGGAAAATGCGCCTAAAGATGCTATTAAAATTTTATTGGGACATCAACCAGTAAGAGCAAAAGATAATTCCACTTATGACTATCATCTCCAACTTGCAGGGCATACACACGGTGGCCAAGCCTTCTTTTTAGATCCATTAATGGCACGCGCAAATGATGGTTATATTTCAGGCCACTTCCATGTGAATGATATGCAACTCTATGTTTCAAATGGCACTGGCCTCTGGGGTGGAGGGGCTTTTAGATTTGGACGTAATTCTGAAATAACCCGCATAATTTTG
The DNA here is from genome assembly GCA_964369165.1 of uncultured Desulfovibrionaceae bacterium. GTDB lineage: Bacteria > Desulfobacterota > Desulfovibrionia > Desulfovibrionales > Desulfovibrionaceae > CAYJAZ01. The sequence continues at coordinate 26,669 of CAYJFE010000032.1, forward strand.
CAAT
>CAYJFE010000033.1:0-16516 GCA_964369165.1 uncultured Desulfovibrionaceae bacterium
TTTCTAAGGAAAAAAATTTCTATAGACAGAAATACTGTGGTTGTGGACTAGCTGAAAAATGTGAATGAAATGAACAAATCTTTAGCGAACGAAACAAGAACCACGCTTCTTGTGAGTGAGGATTTTGTGCTAAAAGCCAAAATCTTTACAAATACTGAAAAATAAATGTTAATGAAATTAATTAAGGATTTTATACTATGAAAATGGCAATTATACGTGGCATGATATTAGGTGGATCAATAGGGATCTTCGCCCATCTCTTCGGATTTTCCGATGTTATGGTGCGTTCAGCCTTATCGGGCTCTATAGTCGGAGCTTTGGCTGGTTATAGCGCAGAAAAATTAAAAATTAGACACGCAAATAAGCAAAAGAAATAGCATGAGCGAACAAGAAATATTGGATTTAATCCATCAATATTTCCCGAATGATGATAATAAACACATTCTCGCAAGAGGTGACGATTGCGCTGTTATAGACATAAGCGCAAACTCTCATCTTGTGATTACTACAGATATTTTCGCCGAAGACGTGCACTTTCGCTCTTCTTATTTTTCACCTAAATCCATTGGTTATAAAGCCTTAGCCGTCAATATTTCAGATATTTATTCTATGGGTGCAAAGCCATTTTCTGCGCAATTAGCTTTAAGTTTGCCTAAGAATTATGAGCAAAATAAGGTTGAAGAATTATTGCAATCTATGGCAGATTTGGCTAAAGAGCATGACATACTTCTCAGCGGTGGCGATTTATCAAGCTCTGACAAGCTTTGCCTAAGCATCACTCTTCTTGGCTTGAAAGAAAAAGAAGTAAAGCTTTACAGAAACATGGGTGGAGTAGACGATATAGTCTATATTGTGGGCGAAATCGGCCTTTCAAGACTTGCCTTACACTTGCTTGAAGAAGAAAAAATCAGCAAAGAAGAGCTTGAAAAAAAATTTCCAAATGCTTATAAAGCGCATTTCTTTCTAGAATTACACAAAGAAACTGCCCTACAGATTGCCGATTTTCAAAAAAAACATACAGATTATACTTTCTCACTTATGGATTTATCAGACGGTTTGGCAAGGGATCTTCCAAGATTAGTGCAGGATTATGGCCTAGAGCTTTTGCCTGAATATATCCCTATTCATCAAGAAATTATGAGCTATTTTAATAATAAAGAAAAAGCCCTTGAGTTTATTATACAAGGTGGCGAGGATTATGCCCTTCTTGGCACTTGCCCCAAAGATTTATGGAATGAATTTTTATTGGCTTGCCCAAAAGTTAGGCAGATTGGCATAATAAAAGAAGAGCAAGGGATTTTTGTCAATAACACAAAGCTAGAGCTTCAAGGTTTTGATCATTTTGCAAAACAATAGAGAAAAATATGGAAAAGAATAGAATTATATTAAGAAAATTTTCCTTATTGAGCATAGGCTCTATAGGGATAATTATTGTGCTGGTAGGGATATTTACTTGGCGATCAATAACTAGAGATGAAGATTTTCTATCCACCCTACTTTTTGAAAAAGGCGGAACCGTTATTCATCTTATAGAAAGAATGCTTTCCTCAAGAATGCCCAAAACCATAGATAATCCATTGCAAGTTTTGGCTGAAGAATTGGTGGATGGCGAAGAATTTAGCTTTATCGCAATTGCTGACACAAAAGGCGAAATCCTTATACACAGTGACCCTTCATATATAGGTATGCCCATACATTCAGGCAATATCAAATTTTTTTATAAAAGATTAGACATAGGCAAAAAAGCCAAGTGGGAACAATCAAATATTCAAGGGCAGGACACTTTCTTAGTTTATAAAGAAATTTTACCCTATTTAGGTAATATGCCTGGACCTTTTACACCACCCAGAAAAAATGAAAGGGAAAGAGAAAGATTTTTCCAAGAGGGGCATGACCGACAAGTCAAGCGCACTTTCACTATCAATGGTCAAAATTATGATTCGCTCTATGTCTTTATAGGGCAAGATGCTGCATTTCATAGAATCACTTCTGAGCGTTCCCGCTTTGCCTTGCTTCTGCTTTCAAGTGGCACGCTATTTATAGCTCTTGCACTTATTACATTACTACAATATGCCCAAAGAAACAGAGAATTGCATAAAAGGCATCTTGAAGCGCAAGTTCTTGCCGATGAAATGGTGGAAAAAATTCAGAATCTTGAAAAAGATCTGCGTCAAAAAGAGAAACTTGCGGCCATTGGTGACTTAGTCGCTGGTGTTGCCCATGAAATAAGAAATCCGCTCAGTTCAATTAAAGGCTATGCCACATTCTTCAAGCAAAAATTTGAAAAGGGTAGTAATGAAGAAAAAGCCGCCCATATTATGATTGAAGAAATTGCAAGGCTTAATCGTGCTATTGACGATTTAGTGGGTGTGAATAATTCTACAGATGTGCGCTTAGAAAAAGCTGATATTAAAGAAATCTGCCAGAAAATCTGCTTCTTACTAGAACAAGAAGCCAAGCAGAAAAATATTGATTTTGATTGCTTAACAGCAAATAAAGAACTCAATACAAGTTATGAAACCTTAGCTGATTCTGATAGATTGACGCAAGCTATTTTGAATATCACACTCAATGCTTTTGAAGCTTTTGACAGTCTACAGCAAGAAGATAAAAAAGTTTCTCTCACACTTACAAAAGAGAAAGAAGAAATTATTATAACTATTAAGGATAATGGCTCTGGCATTTCCGAAAGTATTCTCTCACGCATTTTTGACCCTTATTTTACCACAAAAAACCAAGGGACAGGCCTTGGTCTTGTGATGTCAAAAAATATTATTGATGCGCATAATGGCAAGCTTTTAGTTGAATCGAGTGAAGAGGGGACTGTATTTAGTATACATATCCCCCTCTCGTAATAATTAAGGATTTGCTGATTCCATCCAGATACGTAATATGCGTAAGGTCATATCCATATCCTTTTGGGCTTTTTCTAGGGTGAGGTGTTTTATTTCCTCGATTCTCTGTTTTTCTTGCATCATGCTTACGGCTCTATCCTGCGGATTGAAGGCCGCTGCTACTCTTGCTTGTGCAGCTGGATTAGCTGGTGGCTGTATTGCCTTACTAGGCAGCTTTTGCTTTTGTTGCGTCATGCATCCATTCCCTTACTATTGAAATTGTGTGTTCCATATTTCTTTCGGCTAATTGCAATGCTTTTGCTTTGATATCCTCTACTGAAAGATCGTCACCTACTTCATATACAGCTGCATCAAGATAATTTTGTTGTTGTTGCCTTTGCTGAATTTCCATTTGTCTGGCTTCTTCTTCTTGCGCTTGGAAGAGGGCATATTGCTCTTCTGCGGCTGGCAAGCCTTCAAGGCCTTCTAAAACTTCGCCTGATTCCACTCGTGGACGGATAACGCTCATAACTATAGGGCGTAAAACTAACATGATAAAGAGGAAGGCGAGGATAGCTGTAAGAATTGGTTTTATCATTCTATTTGCAAAGTCAGACAAAAGTTCTGATGCGCTAGGCTCATAAGGTAAATTGTTTTCACCAAATGCGATATTACTTACTTCTATCGTATCTCCACGTGCATTGTCAAATCCAACTGCATTAGCAACCAATTCTTGAATGCGCGCCAATTCTTCTTCACTTCTTGGCACATAAGTATATTCATTATTTTCGCCGCGAACATATGTTCCGTCAACAGCAACAGCAACTGTAAGCCTGTTTACTGCGCCCATTTGGCCAATGATATTTTCTTCAACTTTATTGATTTCATAGTTTACTGTACTTTGTTCGCGTGAGCCATCTTGAGTGGAAACTGAACCTGTAAGACCATCGCCACGGAAGTTTGCATCAGGTGAACCTGCTTCTAAATTTGCTTGACCTTGTTGGATTTCTTCACTGGTTTGCTCTGAACGCACAACGCGGCTGTCAGGATCATAAGTTTCACGTCTGATGGTGCGCTGGCTATAGTCAAGTGCGGCATTTACCTTTGCAATGGCTTTACCAGGCCCTAAGATAGGGCTGAGAAGTTCATTGATTCTTGCTTCAAGAAGTTTTTCAAAGCGAGTGCGGTATTCTAATTGTGAATTATTTGCGCTAAAGCCTTCTTCTTCGGGAGTATAGATGGCATTACCGCTATTATCTGTGATTGAAACATGGTGCTTATCAAGACCTTCGACTGACATAATAAGCAAGTTCAAAATTCCGTTGATTTCTTTTTTTGACATTTGTTGACTTGGATTTTCTAACATAAGCACAACAGAAGCAGAAGGAGGGAGCTGCTCTTCAATAAATAATGAACGTTCAGGCATAACAAGGTGCACACGTGCTGTTTCAACATTTGGCATTTCGCTCAAAGTTCTTGTGAGTTCGCCTTGTAAAGCTCTTTGGTAATTGATTCTTTGCACAAATTCTGTTTGACCCATTTGAATTTCATCAAATATTTCAAAACCAAGACCAGAACCAACTAAATTGCCCTCGCCTGCGATTTTAATACGAAGATCATACACTAAGTCAGCAGGAACGGTGACAGTTTGCCCTTCGTCCACTAATTCGTAAGCTACTTTCTCAGTTTCAAGGAAGGTGACAATTTTATTCGCATCTTCGCTTGTAAGATTAGTGTAAAGTATTTTATGGTTTGGCTTATTGAGCCATAAAACAAAAAGAATAAAGACTGTCATCATCACTAAACCTGCGCCAATAATAAGTATGCGCTGATTTGATGTGAGCTGTGTCCAAAAGCTTTTTGCCTTGTCTGTAATAACTTCCAGATTGAATTTACTTGCATCCATAATTACTTCTCCCAAATAAGTGTCAAAAAAAATAAAATCTAAAAAGAGTATTGCAAAGACTGTGCCATATAAGTAATAGAAAGAGTTTACAAAGAATGTGCCAATTTTTTATTAAAAATAATTTTAAAAAGCACTATATATATTGTTAATATAATTAAGCAATTATGTCTAAAACACCTGTCAAATTAAAGACATATATTTTGGCACGCTCTTTGCAATGTAGCCATTAGAAAATAATAAAACTCGAAGAAAGAGAATATTTTCTTCAGGAGGTTTTATGCAAAATGCAGTCTACACAAGCTTATTTGGAGCACTCAGCTCTGAACACAGGCTCGCAGTTATTTCAAATAACTTAGCGAATGCTAACACTAATGGTTATAAAACTGACAAGTTAGCTTTCAAAGACACTATGATACACTTTGCCCACGACTATATACGTGAACCTTTAGAAAACTTGCGCTCAAAGCCACTTTTTCCTGAGGCACATCTTTTATCTCGTGTGAGAATAGCAGAATCTAAAACAGATTTTACGCAAGGCCCTATGGAAACAACAAGCAATCAGCTTGATGTGGCTTTAGCGGGGAAAGGTTTTTTCAGCGTGCTTACTCCGCAAGGTGAATTTCTCACAAGAAATGGCGCATTCAGTCAAAATGCCGACGGAACGCTTATGACTAAGCAGGGTTATCCTGTTTTAGGCGAAGGCGGGCCGATTGTTATTCCTGATGGCACGAGAAATGTGCATATTTCTGACGATGGCAGAGTGTTTGCTGATAATGTTGAAGTAGGCGCATTTAAAATCACTGCATTTGCTGATCCTTCACTTGAAATGGAAAAACTAGGCTATAATCTTTATAGAGTCCGTGATGGAGCCACACCTGAAACTGTTGATGCTTATGCTGAAGGTTTAGTTGTCAATCAAGGTTTTTTAGAAAAAGCTAATATCAATGTTGTTGAAGAAATGGTAAAGATGATTGAAACACAACGCGCCTTTGAAGCCAATTCCAAAGTAATGCAAACAGGGCACGCTATGGATACGGAAGCAATTACGAAAGTTGGTAAAGGCAAGTAATAACTAGTCAACCGTGAGCAAAGCGAACAAAGGCTTTAGCGAACAAGTGAAAACGACGCTTTTCACGCAGTGAGGATTTCGTATACGAATGTATAGAAATCTATATAATAAGGGAGTATATATTATGATGCGATCATTATGGAGTGCTGCAACAGGCATGATAGCCCAGCAACTCAATATCGACGTTATTTCAAATAACTTGGCAAACGTAAACACAGCCTCATTCAAGAAAAGCCGTGCAGAATTTGAAGATTTGATGTATCAAAACATGAAGATTGCAGGTTCAACCACAGAAGGCGATAATCGTGTTCCTGTTGGTATGCAAGTAGGTATGGGTGTTCGACCAGTTGCGGTGCATAAATTCTTCACGCAAGGCGATTTTCAAAACTCAGGCAACCCACTTGATATAGCAATCGAGGGCGACGGTTTCTTCCAAGTTGAAGTGAATGATCAATTAGTTTATACAAGAGCTGGCGCATTCAAGCTTGACGAAGAAGGCACAATAGTCACAGCAAATGGTTATATTCTCCAGCCTGAATTCCAAGTGCCTGCTGAAACTCGCTCTATAGCGATTTCAGAAAATGGCTATGTAGCCTGCCTTGATTCAAATGGTGAAGAAATTGCCACGACTGATATTCCTATCTATACTTTTATCAATCCAGCAGGGCTTGATGCTAGAGGTAAGAACTATTATACACCAACTGAAGCTTCTGGTGAAGCTGTTGAAGGTGTGCCTGGTGAAGAAAATGTGGGTACATTGGCGCAAGGTTTCTTGGAAATGTCAAACGTAGAAGTGGTTGATGAAATGGTAAACATGATTGTTGGCCAGCGTGCTTATGAGATGAACTCGAAAGCTATTCAAACTTCAGATACTATGCTGCAGACAGCAATCCAAGTAAAACGAGTATAAATTAGTTCTTTTGCGCTTTTTCATCGTCAAAGTAAATTTTTCGCTCAAATCATGTATGTTTTTGATACACTCATTTCGCAAAAAATTTCTTTTCCTCGAAAAACTCACAAAATAAACTAATTTATATGAAGACTAACGAAAAAGAAAATAAAAACCAAAAGGAGGGGAATACATATGATTAGAAATATAATTAAATATACATTATTTGTATTCTCCTTGCTTTGCCTTTTTTCAAATAATGCTGAGGCGAATGCGTGGCGCATAAAAGTACACGATGCCGCAGTAGTTGAAAATCCTATAGTCACACTTGGTGATATAGCCGAACCACTTGGCAATATGAATGCAAACGACTGGAATAGATTAAAAAACATCCAGCTTTTTGCAGCACCTGAAAAAGAGGGCAGAGCCTATCAAATTTCAAAAAAGAAATTGCAAGAATCTTTACAATATGTGCTTGGCGACAGCGCTTCTTATCTTCTTCTTCCCGATTCTTTAGCCATACAAAAAAATGGCGCACTTATGAGAGAACAGGATATTATGCGCCTTATCCAAACAAGTTTGCAGCCTTATATCTCCCAATTAGATGGCGATGCCGACTTGAGTGATTACCGCGTGCCAGCCTTTATATTTATGCCAACAAAGGGGCAAAAGCTAGAAGTAGAATTTGATCCTAATGATGTACACGCTGGCAGAATTTCTTTAAGGCTTGCCATTAAAGAATTAGACGGTTCTACTGTAAAAAGATCAACTGCCTCAGCATTTCTCAATCTTTGGCAAAGCGTCCCAAGCCCAACACGCCCCTATAACAGAGGCGATAGAATAGATGTGAACGAGCTTACCTTTATCAGAAAAAACTTAGCCCACATCAATGGCGAAGTATGGAATGGTAAGGGCGGTCCATGGCAGGTAACAAGGCCAATTGGCGTAAACGAAGCAATTTTAGCAAGCGATTTAGCCCCCTTAGCCATGATACGCAAAGGCCAGCTTGTAGATGTAAAATACCAAAAAGGCAGCGTCACTATCACTCAGCAAGGCGAAGCTTTAGAAGATGCAGGCCCAGGCGATATTATACGCGTCAGAAATACACACAGTAAAAAACAAATTTTTGGTACAGTTATGGACAGTAAAACCGTGCTCGTACAATAAAAGGATTTATTATGAAAAATTTAGTAAAATTAGCAGGACTTTTAGTGAGCGTCAGTATTTTGTCAGCCTGTACAGCAGCACAAGAAAAGCCAAGCCCTATGATGCCAATCACGCAACCTCTTGCCTATCAAGAACCAGCTCCCACCTATTCAAACCCTGGTTCTTTGTATGATCCTGCCGCCCCTATTGATTTATATGCAGACGGCAGAGCAAGAAGAGTAGGCGATATTGTTTTAGTGAATGTAGTTGAAAATAATACAGCGACAAACCAAGCCACAACAACAACTTCAAAAGATTCTAGCCGTGAATCAGGTATAAACGCGATGTTTGGCGAAACTGAAATTCCACTTTTTGGCGCAATCGGTATGCCAATGCTCTCAACTGAAAATAATGCAGAATTTGATGGTTCAGGCTCAACAGGTCGATCAAACAGCATTACTGCAACAGTTGCGGCAAGAGTTGTGCGTGTGTACCAAGACGGGCTTATGCAAGTTGAGGGTGCAAGAGAAACGCGTGTAAACAATGAAACGCAATATATTGTCGTGACAGGCCTTGTGCGTCCGCGTGATGTTCAGCCAGATAATTCTATTCTTTCCACACATATGGCTGATGCGCAGATTGAATACTATGGCGCAGGCATTATTGCAGATAAGCAAAAAGCTGGTTGGTTGACAAGATTGTTAGATGTTGTGTGGCCATTGTAAGTAGAAATAAAAGAAATAAAAAAAGACCGTTTCAAGTGAAACGGTCTTTTTTTTATTTTTCTCTATTATCAATAACTCTTTGCGCTTTACCTTCCGTAACTGGAATGGAGTGTTGGGCGACAAGGGTGATTTTGGGAGTGACAAGAATTTCGTCGAATAAGCGTCTTGCGATTTTATCACGTAATTGGTGCAATACACGCATATCTTCTTCAAAATATTCAGGCGTGATTTCAACTTCAACACGTATACTTTCAAGCAAACCTTCTTGCTCAAGATAGATGCGGTAATTTTGCCCTACTTCTTGGAATTCCATAAGAATTTTCTCAATCTGCATAGGGTAGATATTCACACCTTTAAGAATAATCATATCGTCGCTTCTGCCTTGTATTCTGTCAATCTTTCTATGTTGACGGCCACAAGCGCAGTCTTCCACAATAACGCGAGTAAGGTCACGTGTGCGATAGCGTATAATAGGCATACCTCTTCTTGTAAGCGTGGTGATAACTAATTCGCCAAGCTCACCATCAGGAAGATTTACGCCTGTTTCAGGATCAATAATTTCAAAAAGATAATGATCTTCCCAAATATGCATACCGTGTTGTGCTTGGCATTCCATGCCAACACCAGGGCCATTCATTTCAGAAAGGCCGAAAGAGTTATACACTTTCAAATTAAGCTTTTCTTCAATGCGCTTTCTTGTCAATTCAGTATAAGGCTCAGCCCCTACTAAGGCTATGCGAAGTGAAGTAGTAGTGTCAGTTTTTTCAAGATTTTGCGCAACGTGCAAAGCGTAAGAGGGCAGAATATGTATAGCCGTGACCTTGAAATCTTCAATAAGCTTGATTTGACGGCGTGTATTGCCTGCACCAGCCGGAATAGTAAGACAGCCCAAAGCTTCTGAGCCATAGTGCATACCAAGACCGCCAGTAAAAAGACCGTAGCCACTCATATTTTGGAATACATCTTCCTTTCTCATACCCGTAATAAACATAGAACGAGCCATAATCTGCGCCCAAGTTTCAATATCTTTTTGCGTATAAGAAATAGCAACAGGCGAACCTGTTGTTCCTGATGAACAGTGCATACGCACAAATTTTTCAGTAGGCACGCAAGCAAGACCGAAAGGATAATTCTCTCTCAAATCTTGTTTTGTGGTGAAAGGAAAATGCCTCAAACCTTCGGGGCTTGAAAGCTCATCAATGCTTTTACCGCATTCTTCTAATCTTTTTTTATAAAAGGGCGATTTTTGTACTCTGTCAAATATGTCGTGCAAGGCAAGGCATTGGTGATGGTGTATTCTGTCCTTGCTCCAAAACTCTTCTGCGTGTAAAAATTTCATTTTTAGCCTTTAGTAATTGTTAAGGGAATAGTGTGCAATTCTTCGGAAAGTTGATTTGTTTCGCCTATTTCATAAGAAAATTCTTGCCAACCTGCTGTTTTTGCTAAAGCTTCAACAGTTTGACTTGCCGCAATAATAGGGTGGCGCTTCAAAACATTTGGCAAGCCACTTGTCAAATTACAAGCAAGGCATTGCCCTTCACGGACGTGTAATTCATAATCTATTAAAATTTTTGTGTCGTCTTGGCTTTTAAGAGCGAGGCTTATGTCATAAGCGCCATCGTCAGGATCGCCAAAAAGGGCTTCAAAAAATTCGTCATTTTTAGAGGCTGGGAAAAGAGTATCGAGATATTCTTGAGTAATAGGCATAGCATAATCCTTTATATTGTCATTTTATATATTCGGGTAAATTCAAAAAGAGATTTATAGTGAAAGAATTGATTTTATCCATAATCAGCGGAAAAGTAAAAAGAAGCATGGCAAAAATCGTGACAATCTTTGGCACAAAGCTCAAAATTTGATCTTGAATTTGCGTTGCAGCTTGAATAATACTTACAAAAACACCCACAGCCAAGCCCACGAGTAATATGGGAAGAATAATGGACAAAGTAAGCTCAATGGCTTGTTTACAAAATCCTATAATTAATTCTGGTGACATAATAAATTCCTTTTAAGTAAATCTTTAATAAAAAGTATTCACTAATGATCCCACCAATAAGTTCCACCCATCAATCATAACAAAAAGTAATATCTTAAATGGCATAGAAACCATCATTGGCGGTAGCATCATCATACCCATAGCAAGCAAGATGGAAGAAACACACATATCCACAATCAAGAAAGGTATATAGATCAGAAATCCTATACTAAAGCCTGTTTTCAATTCACTCAAAACAAAGGCGGCAACAAGCATAATTGTCGGCACTTCGTCAGTATTTCTTGGCTGATCCATGCCAGCTATAGAATAGAAAATTGAAAGATCTTTTTCTCTTGTATGCTTAAACATAAAGGTGCGTATAGGCACTTGAGCGGCATCTAAGGCTTGATTGAAGCCAATGTCTTGCGCTAGGTAGGGCTGTAAGGCCGTATCATTTATCTGCTTGCCCACGGGATACATAATAATAAAGGTCATAAAAATAGCTAAAGAAGCCAAAACCTGCGTTGGCGGAAGCTGTTGAATGCCTATAGCCTGCCTTAAAAAGTGGAAAACGATGATAATACGTGTGAAGGAAGTCATCATCATAATGATGGCAGGAGCAAGCGAAAGTATAGTGAGTAAGAATAAAATTTCAAGAGTGAGCGAAACATTCTGCGGAGTTTCAGCGCCACCGCTTAAAGTGAGGGCAATAGAAGGCATTGTCGATTCTGAAACTTCATCACCAGCAACAGCAAAAGCAAGCTCTGGCAAGGAAATTTGCATAATAAAAAAGAGAAGCAAGCCCATAACTGGAAGAAAGCCCTTTTTCAAAAAGACAGGAATATTTTTTCTATAATCTCTATTCATGCGCATACTATAGCCTATGTGTTTTTTTCTGTAAAGCGTTCAACTATGGCTTTAAATTTTTTTGTGTCTTTATTTTTTTCTGCACTTAATTCTTTATTTTCGTCAGTTTTCACATTTTCATCTTCGTCTTCAAAAACAAAATCTTCTGTCAAAAGAGATAGATTTTGATCGCTCGAACCAATAAGCAGACGTTTATTCAAATATTTCACAACATAGAGCGTCTTTTTAGGTGCTAGTTGTAATTGGGCTTCCACTCTTAAATCTGCTCTTGAAAAATTAGATGGCATAGGCAAAAAAGTGCCTTTGCCTTTTTTCTTTAAAAAAAGCAAGAAGGCATACATCACAAAAAGCATAAGGAATACAAGGCCTATAGCTTCAAAATAGCCGCCCCATGAAAAAGGAGATACGCTTGCATTATTTGGCGCAGTCATGCTTTCTTGATTTTCTTGAACTTGTGCGTCTGTATCTTTAAAAAATTTCTCATCAAAATTTTCTGTGGAATTTTTATTTTCTTCCATATTCTCACCTTTTGGGATTTGATAAATAAAGATTAACACATAATAAAAACTTTGTCGAATAACAAAAATTATGCTTCAATTTTTAGATAGCCCTTATCAATACAGGCTGTGCGATTGCAAAAATACACATCTTCTTTGTGGTGCGAAACAATAAGCAAATGCATTCCTTCTTCTATTGATTTTTCCAAAATCTGCATAAATTCCAGTCGTGAAGCATGGTCAAGGCCAGTATAAGGCTCGTCTAAAAGAAGAATTTTAGGCTGTGTCATTAAGGCTCTAGCCAAATACAATCGCCTTGCTTGTCCTGTTGATAAAGTAAAAATACTTCTATGCGCAAAAGCTTCCATCTTTACAAATTTCAGCCAGTAGTTCGCTCTTTCATGCTCTTCTTCTGTGAAAGTGCGGTAAATGCCTATAGTATTGTCAATGCCGCTTAGTAAAAGTTCTTGCGCTGTCACTTCATAAGCATAGGAAGCCTGCAATTTATCAGAAATAAGGGCAATCTTTTTCTTTACCTGCGTAAGAATATGTTCAGCATCACCCAAATTTCTTTGTATGCTTCCGCCAAGTGCAGGATATTCTTCACTTGCCAAAAGTTTTAAAAATGTGGATTTCCCCGAACCATTCTTGCCGTAGATAAGCCAATGCTCATTCTGCTTCCACGTCCAATTCAGATTATGCAAAATCTCAGCATGATCTAAAAATACGCAAGCGTTTTTTATTTCAATAAGTGGGGGCAGGGTAGCTAAGGCTTTTTCATTATCTTTCGCATTGCCTTTGTTTTTTTCACTAATAGCTAGTCTTTTCTGTTCTGTAATCTGCGCTTGCTCTATGCTGTAAGCTAGAGGTAGGTCTAAAGACAAAAGGCCATGTTTCAAATAAAAAGTTTTTTGCACCCAAGAAGGCAAGGTTTCAGGGCGATGGCTAGTTAAAAGCAAAGTGGTTTTTTCTGAAATTTTTTCCAAACTCGAAAGCACTTGCCTACGGTAATCGACATCAAGCCCCTCAGTGTATTCGTCAAGCAAAAGCACTTGAGGAGAAGAAATGAGGGCACGCGCTAAAAGAAGTATGCGTAATTGCCCTTGCGAAAGCTTATTCACATTTTTATCTAAAAGATGTGTAATATCAAGCTCTTTTGCAAGCTCTTCAATACGGCTTTTTTGCTCTTCACTCAAATCATTGTAGAGCAGCAACACATTGTCAAAACCTGTAGCTATAAGATAATCTGCCGTGATATTCCATGCTTGACGTATATATTTTTCTTGCTCAGCAAAAGAAACAAGAGCGCACATTCTTTTACCTACAATAGGCGTATTGTCATACACGGCTTTTTCAGAAGAAATTCCATTATCTTTCCAAAGAATTTCGCCTTTGTTTAGCCAAGCATCGCCACGAAGTAAACGAAGTAGGGTAGATTTACCCGAACCATTTGAGCCAACAATGGCTATATGCTCGCCCTTATATAATTCAAAATCAAGCCCCTTTGTCTTATTTCCAAGCACCTGATGTTCTATTTTATTTGTATAGCGGAGAAGATGCGCATTTTTCACAGAAATTAAAGGAGAAGCTTTCATGATTATTCTTTTCCAAACATAAGACCTAAGGGCATTATTAAAATTGGTGTGCCAAGGCCTGCAAACCAAGCTAAAGGTGGCATTTGTAGTAAAATTATAGCTCCTAAGGAAAGCACAAGCACTAAAACTAGGCGAATCATCCAACTTAAAAGCGAAGAAAAGGTAACTTTCCTTGCACCGCCTACAGGAAATTTAAAAATAATATTCTTTGCCATTGAAACAAAGCTTAAACCTGAAATCAAGGAGGCAAGGGCAAAAGACAATATTTGCAGGCTAAAGTAAGCTGTCAGAACACCAAGAATGAGTAGGGCAAGATTTAAAAGAAAAAGAGTGCGCACAACTAGACGCACCTTCTCCATTCGAAAACCGTGTCGCCAAAGCCATGCATCGATTGAATGTATGGCTTTAGAAAAAAAACTTTGTTGATTTACCATTATATTCTTATTTTTTATTCTCTTCTTCTGCTTTTTGAGCCACTTCTTCTAAGTCATTTGTACTTTCTTCGCTTATGGAAGAAATATTTTCAGAATTGAGCATTTCTTCATCAATTTTTTCTTCTGCACTTGCTTTTTTTTCAAACACAAGACGATCTGCGCCCTTTTCTCTCATTTGGCCTTTTGCTTCTGGATCCATAAGGCTTTCTAAAAGAACATAGGGTGGATTTGCGTCTGATTGTGGAACTTGCAAGCCAAATTTCTTTTCTGAATTTATAATAATAGGGCCAGTCAAGTTGAGGCTTGTCAAATGCGGTTTGCCATGCGGAATAGATACTGTCACTAAAATAGTAGTGTCAGTTGCATCTTTCAAGCACAAAAGTTTTTGCTCTGCATCGCCAATCTTCAAAGAATAGTCAGAGAAGAAGAAATAAGGGTCAGCCACTAAGAGCCCTAAACTAGGGTCGTCAATTGATTGCAAAATAAGCATAGGCGCATCGTCACGAATTTTCAAAAGAGTAAACTCATGCTTATCTTCAAAACCTATAATACCGCGAGGGAAATAGATGATTTTTGAAGCATCGATGCTTTGCTCGCCAAGCCTTGTTTGTATAACTATTTTTTCTTGTCTTGCCATAACATTGCCGCCGCTAAAAGGTCTTCAGTATTGTTTTTTATAGTCATTTTATTTTCTTCCATGACTCGCCTATACACTTCTTCACGATACACCACCATTTCGTCCGGTAAAGTCAAACCAATTTTCACTTGCTTTGCCTGAACACTAAGGACAGTTATTCGTATATCATCGCCTACATAAAGGCTTTCACCCGGTCGCCGTGTGAGAATAAGCATAATTACCTACTTTCTCAAGTTTATTTTAGATTATTACATATAGTTCATAAGATTCATCTGCATAATCATCGAAGACGATTGCAAAACTGTTTGGTATGCCATTTGCTGCATAGTCAACTGCATAGTCAATTCTGTCACGTCAGCGTCTTCAATGTGACTTAATCTTTCAGTTTGGTCAAGCTTTGAATTTTCAAGGGTCATTTGCGTTGATTCTAAACGGTTGATTCTTCCACCTATATCGGCTTGGGCTAAAAGAAGAGTTTCCATGGATTTATCTAAATCTTCTAAAGCTCTACCACAGCCTTCTTGGTTATTGGTTTCTAATGCGCCAATCAAATCGCCCACAACTTCAAATAAATTTCTTGCATCGCCATCGTATGCCGCAACTTGCACATCAGAACCTTGCGGAGTATAGAGGCCACCAAAGATATCCTTACCTACGCTATTAACTTTTATGTAAGAGTCTTGTGAACTTTCATAATCAATAGCAGTTCTTTGTGGTTTAATAGTGTATTGCGTGCCTGCATCAATAGTTGTATCTGTAGCTGTAAGACTGTCTACTGATAAATCAAAGAAGCCACCTGGCACAGGAAGTCTTAAAAGATTGTCATCAGGTGCATCATTAGGATTGTATGATTCAACCGTTTTAGATACCCATGTTTGACCATTATCTGTGGAATATGAATAAGTGATATCTTGCGGAACTATAGATAAATCCACATCATCGTCAAGGCGCACCTGCACATTTTGCGAAAAATGCCCATTTGGTTTTGCTTCAATATCACCGCCTTGAGAAGTATATCTAGTTTCATCATCGCCATAGATTGTAACTTCTGGTGGAACAGTATCGTCATAACCTGTATAGATAGCCGCAGGGCGTACGATCAAGTTTGTGCCATTATTTTCACTGAAGGGCTCGTTCGGATCATAAGCGGTGAATTGAGCGCCGTGTGGAATGTTCATCACGACACTATCAAATTCAATAGTGTCGCCATTAGCTGGAATTGTACCCGTTTTCCACGTTTGGCCTGCATCGTCAGAATATTGAAAAGTCATCTCATTCGCTGATGGAATAGTGTCATCTGCGCCTACGTCAGTCATACGCAGAAGATAAGAACCATCGATTGAACCTGTTGTTTCAAAGTGCAAATGCTCTAGATTAGGGTCAACTGTGGTTGTGCCTATGCCCATTTCATAAGGTGGTTTATCAATATTTTGTCCAGCAAAGGCAAAGCTTCCTGCAAATTCACTATTCGCTAGATTTACTAATTCTTCCATAAGCTGATTGAGCTCAGAAGAAATCTGTAATCTGTTTTCGTCAGAAACGGTGCCTGTTGCGGCTTGTTCAGCCAATTCTTTAATACGAATAACCGTAGTATCCACCTGCGAAAGCACGCCATCTTCTAGATTAAGCCAACCTAAGGCTGTGCTTACATTGTCTTCTAATTGTGAAGTTGTGGAGATATCCGCTCTATAATTCAAAACATGAGCCGCACCAGCAGGATCATCAGAAGGAGCATTTATCTGCTTCATGGTAGATGCTTGAAAGTTTAGATCAAGATAGTCGGATAAATTATTATTTATCTGATTGGTGAAGGTGCTATACATAGCTTGGTGAGTTACGCGCATGGTAGCCCCCTATTGTTTAAGTCCCAACACAACCTGCAACATTTCATCGGCCGTAGTGATGAGTTTTGCGGCGGCTGTATAGGAGTGTTGAAATTTTA
>CAYJFE010000033.1:16616-23315 GCA_964369165.1 uncultured Desulfovibrionaceae bacterium
TCATCGGCCGTAGTGATGAGTTTTGCGGCGGCTGTATAGGAGTGTTGAAATTTTATAAGGTCTGTCATTTCTTCGTCAAGGTTTACGCCTACCATTGAATCAATGCGATTACCCACATCAGAAGCCATGGCAGTTTCGTATTCAGTATTAAATTTTGCATTACTGCTTTCCGCACCCACTAAGGAAACCAAGCTTGAATAATAAGATGAAATTGTTTGATTTGTTGATTCCCAAGCTGTGCTTATAGTGACAGTTTTTGTGGCTAATTTTGCAATTTCAAGAGCGATAGTGTTATCACCAGCTGTGATAACGCCAGCTTCATTCACCTTACCAGCGTTAATAGCTTCAGGATCATTACGCAAATCGTCACGCACTGCCATTTCAATTGCGCCATTGCCAGTGAAGAAAGTGTTTATGCCAAGAGCTGCCAATACGCCAGAAGTATCGTCACTAAAAGCAATATTCTTACCACTTGCGGCTGTAATTTCTAATTTCCCATCAATAATTTGAGCTTTAGCATCACCACCGAAGGTATTATTAATAGCTTCAGCCACATCATGCATAGAGTGCACGCTTGGGTCAAAGTTTTGAATGCCCGGTGTAGCTGTATCAAAATCAAGAGGGCCATAACTTTCACGATCGCCCGTCGCACTATTATATATATTGAGAGTGAAATTACCTTCTTGCAATTTGTCATAATAATAAAGGCCAGAAGCGGAATCGCCAAGAGGCAAGGTTTTATCCATCACTTCTTCACTGCCATAAAAAGCTGTTTGCTGAATGGTGCTTGCGCTTTGTGAGTGGATGCGGTTGACTTCCCAAGCTAAAGTAGAAGCCATAGCGTCCATTTTATCCATATACTTACCGATATTATAATCGCGCGTGATAAAATAGCCTGAAAGTGAGCCACCTGTAGCTCTTGTGCCTTCATTACTGCCGTCTGCTGTCAATAATGGTGTGATATTTTCAGGCGGACGAGTAGGCGAATTCCAGTATAGACCTGTTTTAGGAATCACAGTGATAACGTCGCCATCAACAAAGTCATTCGTAGTAAAGCTCAATTCTAAGTCTTTTACTTTAACCACTTCACCAGGAGGCGGCACTTCAAAAGTTTCTATAGTGCCATTTTCATCTTTGAGCCAAGTTCTTCCGCCGTCTAAGGAAACGCGGAAAGTTTGCTCAGAGGTGAATTCCATAGTGTATTCAAAATCGTCTTTACCAGAAACATTCACTTCGCCTGTGAAGCCTTCGACATTGTAATCAATCTCTTGATTATGTAATTCAAAAGAATAAGCATTGCCGCCCTCAACTAAAGGCTGGCCAGATTTCATGCGTACTGAAAAGTCAAGTCCGCCATTGTCTTCAACAGTCACATCAACTATTTCAGACAATTCACGCACAAGCAAATCTCTTTGATCTAATAAATCATTTGGCTGATTTTGTGGCAAAGTGCTTTGCGCTATATCAACATTAAGCTGAGCAATAGCGTCCATGATTTGATTTGCTCTATCAACATCTTGTTGAATATAAGCATCAATTTCCACTTGATACGCTTCTAAAGTGGCTTGTGTATCACGGATAATGCCTGCTAAAGAATCAGCATTTGTCAATAAGGCTTGCTTGGTTGCTGTATCATTAGGGAAGTTTGACAAATCTTGCCATTGGTTGAAAAAGTCAATCAAAGAAGAGCTTATACCATCACGGTTAGCTTCGTTGAAAACATTTTCAACACTAGACAAAATGCCTGATTGTGTTTCGTATTTACCTTGATCGGTAAAGCGTGAAAGATAAGTATTTTCCATAAGTCTGTCAAAGGAGCGAGTGATTTCAGAAACTTCTGCACCCATGCCCATTTGGCCAGCTATAGTGTCATAAGTTGGCAAAGAAGTGAATTGTGCTGTTTGCTTGTGATAGCCCTCAACATTCACATTTGCCATATTGTTACCAACAACGCTGATAGCAGTTTGGCTGGCCATAAGGCCATGATTACCTATAGAAAGTAGGGTAGTTAAAGACATTATAACCTCCCCGAAATAAGCACAGCATCAGGGCGAGCAGCTTTTGTATACGCGCCTTGACGACTATAAGACTTAGGAGCTTTAGGAGTGACAGCTTTTGTCAATTCTTTGAGTAAACCTTCGCCTTGTTTTAATAAGGAGAGTGAAACTTCAGTGTTCATATGCGCACGACGTGCACAGGCTTGCTCAGCTCTGTCTACTTCTTTATAAATTTTCTGCAAGGCTTCTTTTTGCTCTTCAGGAAGCATTTCAGAATAATTCATCACTCTTCCGCCACCAAGTGAAGCAATCACTTTTTCTTTTTCGTCAGCTAATTGGCGCAAAAGTTCGTGTATGGAAAACTCTAAAGAAGTGATTTGATCTACTTGATTAGATACGAGAAGGGAAAATTCTTCCTCCATCAAAGCTTTTAAAAGTTCTAATGCTTTTAATTGACGGCTTAAACTTCCATATATTTTATCGTACATAAATCACCTCTTCCGTATTTTTAGCTATTAAGAATATATAGCATTTTGTTGAATTAACACACTTTCAGGATTTATAGGCATATCCGCTTTTCTTATTTCAAAGTGGACGTGATTACCTAAGGCTCTGCCTGATGAACCTACTGATGCAATTTCCGTGCCTTTATTAACAAAGTCACCGGCTTGCACATTCAATTCGCCATTGTGTCCATAGATTGTTGAAAGGCCATTTGGGTGATCAATAATAATCATATTGCCAAATTCTTGGTCATAGCCAGCAAAAGAAACCACGCCATCAGCCGCTGATTTCACAGGTGAATTGGCTTCTGCAGTAATGTCAACGCCATTGTGCCATGAACGCTGTCCATTTATAGGATCAAGTCTCCAACCAAAGCCAGAAGTGATTTTTCCATCAACAGGAGAATCAAAAGAACCTCTTTCAGGATTGAGAGTTCCAAGCTCATCAGTTGCTCTAATCACTTGCGGTTTAACCATATCAGGGCCACCAGCATTCGTAGGTTGTAATTGTGATTGTGCGGCAATTTGTTCAGCAAAAGAACGTCCAAGTCTTTCAGTTCTTCTATAGTTTTGCGTATTCTCATTTCTTACATAGCTTTGAGAAATGCCTGCTAAAATATCATTAGGCTCATTATTTTGCACAGGTTCAGGTGTGAAAGTCACTGTAGTAGGCGCAGCCATCACAGGTGTCATTTCTTCTAATTCTTCATTTATAGGAGCAGACTGCGCTAAAGCTTCTGCCGCCGCTTTTGCTTGCTGTTCTTCAAAAGCTTTTTGTGCTTGTGCTTCTTGCTTTTGGAGAAGTTCGGCAATTAAATCTTCTGCCGCTCTTTTATTTTCAGGTCTATTTGTTTGATAAGTAATACGTGTGACAATAGGCTCTAAGTTAACTTCTTCCGCTGCGGTTGGAGCTATGGGGGCAGTATTGTCAAGTTTTTGACTTGCAAGAGCATTTGCCTCAAGACTTTCTTCTAATGGACTGTCATAAATACTGTCCATAATAGGCGCATTTTGTGTAGACATAGCTATATTTTGATTTGATTGTGCGCTTTGTAGAGCATTCGGCTGTTCAGCTTTTGAAAGATTAGCACTTGCTTCTGCTGATAATAAAGGCGCAGGGGGCACTTCAAGACCATTACTTCTTGGAGCAGATTCCTTGCTTGCTTCACTCGCTGGCGCTGTGCCTTTTGGTGACATTTGTTCCATCATCATATCTGCAAGGCCAATACCGCCAGAACTTGCCATGCTTTTTGCCAATTCTTGATCATACATTCCTTGCCAGAATTTCTCTTCTTTTGAAGAAGTAAATAAACCATCGTCAGGCAAGGAAGCGCGCATTTGTTGCCACATTTGTTGAATAAAGATAGCCTCAAAGCCTTCACAAGCTTCACGCATTTTTGCTTTTTCGGCGGCATCAGCATCAGTAGGAGCTTTGCCTTCCATATTGAGTTGTCTTTTATGCGCTAAAACATTTTGCTCTTGCATACCGCTCATGGCAGTTTGCATATTGTGATTATTGATACTTGTCATTTTAGAGTACCTCCAATTCTGCGTACAGAGCCCCCGAAGCTTTCAAGTTTTTGAGTATAGAAATTAAATCTCTAGGGGATGCACCAATTGCGTTCAAGCCATCGACTAATTCTTGTAGGGTTGCGCCTTCTAAAAGGTTTAGATTACGCTGTTCTTCTCTGACAACTAAGTCAGTTTCAGGAGTGGCCACTGTTTGCCCTTGTGAAAATGGGCCAGGCTGTGAAACTTGTTCTGTTTCTTGCACCACTACTTGTAGATTTCCGTGTGCTACAGCTACTTTTGCTATGCGCACATCTTTACCTATAACTATTGTGCCTGTTTTTTCGTCCACAACAACTTTCGCGCTTGATTGCGGACTTACTTCTAAATTTTCAATAGAAGCTAATAAAGGCACTAAATTTCCTTCGTAAGCTGGTGGGATTTTGATATCAACTGTGCGTATATCGCTTGCTGAAGCATAATTACCGCCCATGCTATTATTCAAAGTTTCCACTACTTGTTGAGTGGTTGAAAAATCAGCTATTTGCAAATGTAATTTCAAATCTTGCTGTGAATTGAATTGGAAAGGTACTTCACGCTCAACAGTTGCGCCACCAGGAATCGAAGCCACAGTTGTTGTGTTGCTTTGCACATTAGCCGCTTCACCACCAAAGGAATAACCGCCAACAATAAGTGGGCCTTGCGCAATAGCATACACTTTGCCGTCAATACCTTTCAAAGTGGTTTGCAATAAAACGCCGCCGTATAAAGATTCAGCATTGCCAACGCTTGACAAGGTAACATCAAGAGGAGAGCCTGCTTTGGCTGTAGCCGGAAGTTCAGCCGTCACCATTACAGAAGCCACGTTTTCAGCCTTCAAAGTATCCGCATCAACAGAAACACCCATTTTTTCCATCATATTCACTAATGAAGCCGCTGTGAAAGGCGCGCTTTTTGAATCGCCCGTGCCTTGCAAGCCAACCACCAAGCCATATCCGACGAGCTGGTTTGTACGTACTCCTGAGAATTGTGCTATATCTTTTATGCGTACTGCTTCTGCTGGGCTTGCTAAAATCAAGACAAGTGCCGAAGCTAGAATAAATTTTAATGTCAATTTCATGGCTATTACCTCCAAATATAGCTATGCTAATACAAAAATTGTGCCAAAAGTGAAATTATTATTCTAACTAGCATTAAAAGCAGACTTAATTTTTTTACTCAAGCTCTTTTATAATTTGTTAATATTTTTAACCTTTTAAAATACTCTTTCTTTTTTGACAGACTAAAATTTTGCCTTGACATATAAATATATCTTGATATAGTAATATTTATAAAATGAAATCATTTTGATAGAAATTTTTTGATTTTGACTTTCTGTGGAGGATTTATGCGTATAGTTGACTTGATAGCTGAGGAAGAAAAAAAGGCTAAGCCATTTTGTTCATTAGAATTTTTTCCGCCAAAAGACCCTAATAATTGGGATAATTTCTTTCAAACAGTGGAAAAGCTAAAAGTTGTTGACCCTCTTTTTGCTTCTGTAACCTATGGGGCAGGCGGTTCTTCACAAGATGCAACTCTTGAAATTGTCAAACGCATGAAAAAAGCCGAACTTGAGCCAATGTCGCACTTTACTTGCGTAGGCGCATCAAAAGAGAAGATCAAAGAATTTATTTCAGCCCTCAAAGCTGCGAAAATCGACAATGTGCTTGCTCTTCGTGGCGATCCGCCAAGGGATAGAGAAATCGATTGGTCAAAAGAACCTTTCCGCCATGCCGAAGATTTAATCCACTTCATCAAAGAAGAAAATCCTGAACTTGGCATTGCCGCTGCCGCCTATCCAGCACCGCACCCAGAATCAAAAACTTTTGCCCTAGACCATCACTATACAAGAGCAAAAGCCATAGCTGGCGCGCAAGTATTTGTCACTCAACTCTTTTTTGATGTGCGCGAATACATCGCTCTAGTCAATTCGCTTCAAGGCTATAATATACACATTCCTGTAATTCCAGGCATTTTGCCCGTGCAATCTTTCTCTTCACTCAAAAGAACTATGGCTATGTGTGGCGCAAATATTCCCTCAGCCCTCTATTTTGAATTAGAAGAAGCGCACGCAAAAGGCGGAGATGAAGCCGTGAAAGAAGTGGGCACAAACTATGCTATAAGGCAAATCAAAGAGCTTATCAAAGTGGGCGCACCAGGTATTCACCTTTATACACTCAATAAATCTGAATTATGCATTAAAATTGCGAGAGAATGTTTCTAAAGATAACTCTTGAAAGGGAAAACCAAACTTTGAAAAGTTAGGTTTTCCCTCTCAAACTCACCCTTTCCTTACAAACTTCTCAAATATTAACACACTCTGGTTATTCAGAGTTTTTTTATTTAACGCAAAACATTAACTTCTCGTATAGGGCAAAAACGAAATAAAGCCTTGAACTTTCATTTTTTAAAGTCACATTTGCCTTTTGTTTATGCGGCCAAGAATGTTAATGAGGAAAAAAGTCATACCTGTAGGAGCAATACGGAGTATGCTTCACTGGTATGCGTAACTTAATCCGCATAAGCTTTAATGTGACTTTAAAAAATGAAGAGTTACAAGGCTTGCACTAAATTCAAGAATGTTTCTAAAGATAAAAAAAAAGCCCTTTGGGCTTTTTTTTTATCTTTAGAAACTAGCGAATCACGTCCAT
>CAYJFE010000033.1:23415-26124 GCA_964369165.1 uncultured Desulfovibrionaceae bacterium
TTTTTTTTATCTTTAGAAACTAGCGAATCACGTCCATCTTCATATAAGATTGCAATACTTTAGGAACTCTAATACAATCTTCTTCTTGGTAATTCTCTAAAACGGCGACGAGTGCACGGCCAGTTGGTAGGCCAGAGCCGTTCAATGTGTGCACAAATTCGCCTTTTCCGCCCTTTGGCTTGAATTTAATATTTGCTCTTCTAGCCTGAAAGTCAATGCAATTTGAGCAAGAGGAAATTTCACGATAAGCATTTTGCCCAGGAAGCCAAACTTCAATGTCATAAGTTTTTGCTGATGAAAAACCCATGTCGCCAGAACAAAGAGTAATTGTGCGATAAGGAAGCTCTAAACGTTCAAGTAATGTTTCAGCATATCTGCGCATTTCTTCTAATTGCTCAAAAGATTTTTCAGGGTGCGCAAAGTGCACCATTTCAACTTTTGTGAATTGGTGTTGACGTATAAGCCCTCTTGTATCCTTACCTGCTGAACCTGCTTCAGAACGGAAACAAGGCGTTGCCGCAGTAAATTTCAAGGGGAGCTCCGCCTCGTCTATCACCTCATTAGCAAAAATATTTGTGAGTGGAACTTCTGCAGTTGGAATTAAAAAATAATCCCAATCGACGAGCTTAAACAAATCTTCCTCAAATTTTGGCAATTGACCAGTGCCCTGCATGGTAGCACGATTCACCATAAGAGGAGGCAATACTTCACAATGGCCAAATTCAGAAGTCTGCACATCAAGAAAATAGTTTGCTAAAGCTCTTTCAAGCTTTGCCGCCCAATTAAAAGACACGCAAAAACGTGAACCCGCTAATTTCGCACCACATTCAAAGTCAAGGCCCTTGAACTTCGCGCCTAAATCCCAATGCTCTTTTGCTTGGAAAGAGAAATTCGGCTTCTCACCCCATACACGCACTTCAACATTGTCATTTTCGTCCTTGCCATAAGGAACAGATTGATCTGGCATATTTGGAACAGTCAAAAGCCAATCATTCACTTTTGCTTTCACTTCTTCCGTTTCAACATCTAATGCTTTGATTTTATCAGATAATTTTGAAAGATTAGCAATCAATTCGTCGCAATCTTCATTATTTTTCTTCATCTTAGCAACAGTAGCTGAGGCAGTATTTCTTTCTGCTTTAAGTGTTTCCACTTCGCTCAAAAGAGTGCGTCTTTTGCTATCTAGCTCTAAAAATTCGTTAATATCTATAGAAGAATTTCTTTTTTTAAGAGCTTCTGCCACTACTTCTGGCTGTTTTTGTAAAAATTTTAAATCTAGCATATTAATCGTTGTCTCCATCGGAATCGTCTGCGCTTGCAGCATCACTTCTGCCTGTGTCATTGTCGTCTTTATGATCGTCTAATTTATGAACATCATCATTACGCAAAGAATATTTCATAAATTTTTCACGCACTTGCCATTCTCTAAAACCTATAGTCACTTCACCTTCAGGCGAAACCAAGGTAGGGAAAGAGCCACGAGGATTGAAAAAACGCACTTTATCCATCATTTCTTTTCTTGCCATGCCAGAGAATTCGTCAAGCAAGATTGTGGAATAAGGAATTTCATTATTTATAAGAAATTTTTCTAATCTATCGCAATGCACACAGTTTGTGAGAGTATAGAAGGTTAAATCCTTAGCTTTATCAGGATTTATACCACGTTCATAAAGTTTTTGAAGTTCGGGTGCAAGCGAAACTCCGCTTTGCACTTCACTCGCTTGCCCTTCCTTTTCTACAGGCATTTGATCTTTGTTTGAGCCAAAAAATTTAGCCGCTATAAATAAAACCACCACTAGAGCAACTAAAGAAATAATAATCGGTGTTGACATAATAAATCCCCTAAGTTTTTGCTTTCATTCTTAAAAAGAATGTTTAATCCTTGTCTGTACTAAAGTAAAAGTATCTTGCTTTAGTTTTTTAATCAAGTCATTCTCATAGCCCTTTAAAGAAATTTTTGCACTTTCTCTTTGGTAGACAGAATAAATAAAATCTTTTTCGCATTTAATTGTGTTTCCCCACACTATATTCAGCTTTGCACCAAGCGAAGATTTTGCATAATGCGCTAAAAGATGATTGCCAGAAGCATAGAGAGGGTGCGTATTAAATTCAAAGGCAGTTTTCATTTCTGTGGCGTATTCTATAAGATTATCATCAAGAAAACCAGGGTTTAACAATAAATCTGCTCCTCCTGATACAGCCGCAAGATTTGTGCCTGCTTCTATATTATCATAAATATTTTCACCATGTACACAGATATAGTCATAGCCTTTTTCTCTTTGCCTATTAATATAATCCTCTATAAGCTGCGGCGGAATATGCATAAGCTTTGCGCCAAGCATGACTTCAATGTCATATAAAAGCGCCATTTCACGCAAGATTTTTTTCACTTCTTGCACTTTTGCCTTTGACAAAGAAAGATCTGAATATAAAAAACCAGCATACTTAACTTTTGCTAAAGAAGCACAATAAAGAGCCTTTTCAAAAGGGAAAGAATCAATTTCAATATGGAGTTCTGTCATAAATTTACCATAAATTCGCTAAAGATTTGTTCACTATGTTCACCTATTGCAAAATTATGCGGGTTATTTCAGAATTACGTCCAAATCTAAAAGCCCCTCCGTGACACTTTTTAAGAAAGATTTTGGCCTTTGGCGCAAAATCCTCACGGCGCAAGAAGCGTGGTTCTTGCTTGTTCGCTAAAGATTT
>CAYJFE010000034.1:0-25978 GCA_964369165.1 uncultured Desulfovibrionaceae bacterium
AGGAAGGTAATATTATACTGACAAGTTCTTTGTGAACAACCCCTAAGCTATTTTCGATTATGCCATTTGAGAAAAGCTTGTCAGAGAGCATAGGTGAGAATTTTTTACTTAAATTTATAAATTCTAAGCTTTCTTCGCTCGCCCCCATGCTTTCACAAAGTTTGATATTGTAATCTATACAATTAAATCCATGTTCCTTTTTTGCTTTTATATAGAGAAAGTATGCTTCATTATATTTTTTTTCTTTGAACAACTGGTTAGCAGTAGCAATCAACTTCATATTGTGAGTGTTCCTTTTAAATTTGCTAACTCTTTTATAAGTTTTTCTTTTTCAGCTTTAAGAATAGATTTTTCCTGTTCTAAATTTTCTTTTTCTGATATGAGTGTAGCTATATTTTTGTGTAATTCTTCTATTTTTGCTAACGAAGAAAGGTGTTCAGGTACGCAAGCATTAGCCAAGTCATTCGTTATTTGTGTAAAATTATAGGCAAGCTGCTTAAATTTATCTTTTTCTGTATCACTGATGTGGCAATCTTTCGAAAGTAGTTGCAATAATGCGCCTGCTGTAACATAGTCCTGTCGGGCATAAAGACGTAAAATCCACCATTTTAAACGGTAGGGTTGTGGATCCGTCTTATAGGCGTATTCGGCATATTTACAGCATTCCTTTGGGGCATCTTTTTTTAGATGTCTTGCGACGGCTGTAAGAGCATCTGCTTTGATTATCGATGTGATTTTTACGCTATTCAAGAGTTTTTTAACAGCTTCGTATCCTCCTAGGTTATGCGCCTCAATAACTTTTTCAAATTCCTTTGATCCAAGAGCTTGTGGTATGGCTTTTTTGTTGAAGAACAATAATATGCGAATTAATTTGAAAGGCATCAATAAGCCTTTAAGTGACATAATAGCATTGCCAATACGGTATTGTAGAGAATTTTCAAGCTCTGATTTACGTAATGCTTGGCTTACATCAAAAAACTTTTGCAATTGTAAAGTGTTTCCACTGTGAGCTTGATCTTTAGAATATAGACTTGTCCTAAGATTAACTTCACGCTTTGTACTTAAAGAAGCATTAACTTGTTTCTCTAGTTGTTTACATTTTAAATAATATTTTTCAAATTCTTCTTGTGTCGTATACAAATAATTTAGAATAGTTGAATCTGATAGTTCACTTGTTTGAATGCTCGGAGATGTAAAAAAAATATTCTTGTCACAGTCTACTCGCTTCTCTTTAGCTCTATCTAGAATTTCAATGGCAACTTCATCTTGAGTATGTAGCCTATTTTCATTTTTGGCATTTTCCTGCATATATACAAACCTCTTGAGTGAGTAAATTTATATACTCTTCTTAGGAAAGTCAAGTTACGCTCTTATGGCAAATAAGGGTGCTTTCTTATTGCAACTTATTTAAAAGATATACCCGAGCTAGAAGAAGATAGAGCAGGGGGTTGTGAGAGTGTTTGATTAATTTTTTGATGAGTTTTATGAGTAAAATATATTTATTTTCTAGTGTAGAGTGAGAAAGAATATAAAAAATATTATAGATGTCATGCATATTTAGTTTGAATTTTGCATCGTAGATACACTTGCTGTATGCAGAAAGCGCAAGTTTTAGTTTGTTTGTGTGTAAAAAACACTTACTTAAATAATTATATGCTTTGTGATCCGTGGGGGCATATACAATGTATTCTAGTAAGAGTTGTTGAGCTTTTTCAAATTTAGCATTTGAATAATAAGTTATAGCGGAATTCATCATTGAATCTAAGTCAGGGAATTCTGTCTTTGAGTGTTCTGATTTTTCACTAGGAGGCACAATATCAGCTTGGTAATCAGTAATAGCTAAATTCCTTTCAGGTAGTGAAAGCATTAAAAATAGTTGCTCTTTTGTGTTTTGCCATTCACCTCTTACAATATAGTCACGCACATATTTATCATCATAGCTATAAAATAATTTTAAATTCTTACTTAAATTCCTTACTACATATAAAAAGGTGCCGCATGAAGCAACAATTACTTTAGCACTAAATAATATCCTGTAATCGTATTTAAGTTCTTTTGAATAGGATTCATATAATGGTATAGAACTAGATTCGCACCATTCTTTTAGAGCGTCAATAACAGGATTTAAATTGTTTTCATAAACTAGATAGACTGAAGATTTTCCATATTGTGAGATATGTTTATTGATGATGAATTTATACCAAACCAGAGGTGGTTGATGGTATTTTGCATTTGCTCCATTACCCATAAAAACATCGCCACTACGAATATGTATAACTATCGTGTTTATATCATAAGAGGTGGTATTTAAATAAAAATTATCACGTAATTTGCTAAAATCTCTTTGGGTCTTTAGGTAATAAAGATTTTGTTTGTTCAACTCAATAGTAAACTTATGGAAAGGTATTTCGTATGTGGAGATGGGAGTAATATTTAAATGACCTAAATCAAACACTTCCTCTAGTTTTAGCGAGGTGTTATTTTGCTTAAGATAAACATCACTAAAATTATTTTTTTCTATAAGATGCAACAAATTTAACAGAGCTACATAAGTATTGCCAAAACGCATTTTCACTAAATCAACAAATAAGGCACAAGTAAAATCTTTTTCATTGGCAAATTCTTCTTTGGTTCCATTGTAGTATATCTTTAATTTATGACAACCCCTAGGATGTGTAAATAATGTTTTATCAAGTAAAATAGGCATATTGCTATGGTAACGCAATTGCTCCATTTCAACTTCACCTAATAGATATCCCTCTTTATAATTATACATATCCCCTCAAAAACATTAATAATTTCTGCAATTGTTCAGCCATCTGGTGTAAATCATAGTGAATTGAGCAGAACTTGCAATTTAGTTTAAAGCTAAACTAAATTGCCATATTGTTACAAACTCATGATTAACGAGATTTTCATAAAGTCTCATGCATTCTTTTGTGACTATACTCAAGTATTCATTCATTTGCAATATTTTATAGAGCCAGAAGCTTTTGTTGATAAAACTTTAAAAATTAGCTATAAGCAATTTTAGGAAAATAAAAATTTTGTTTATTGTGTAGGTGTGTATGCAAAAAGAAGTAAAAGAGATTAACCTTTCTCTTGAAGAGGAAATAAGAGAACTTACAGAAGAAAATGCAATGCTTCTTAAGCAACTTCATGCGACACAAGCAGATTTAGAGAAATATTATTATAAACTAAAAGAGTGTGTACAACTTCGCCATGCAGAAAATCCTTCTATAGGTGATGCACAATTAGACAAAATTCTTCAAATTCAAAAAGAATTTATTGAAGCTGAAACACAAAATTCTTTTCACGCTCGCCTAGGTAAAGAACTTGAACGCATTTATCATTCAGGAAGTCTCTTCACTCTTCCTTTTAGGTTATTTTCTTTACGCAAAATATTTTTTCTAGGGGATATACCTGCAGGTTTTGGAGGCAAAGAATTTACTCAAATTATTGATGTTTACACAAGTGGCGGTAAGGAAGAGGTAGAAAAGCTTCTGGATAGTGTAGAAATTTCTCCAATTATTCGTGCGAATGCTTATACTGCGCTAGCTAAAGAAATAAAGCAGAAAAACATTAAAATGTGTCTTCATTACGCACGCTTGGCCTATTTCACAGATCCTCGCCCATATCGATTGAAATATCTTATACTTCGTTTTTATGATACAAATGATATGCTGAGTGCCACAATAGCTGCAGCTTTTTTGCCAAAAGATATAAAACTTAGTCCACATGAAGCTTCGATTATTAAGTCCCTGCACGAAAAATAATACTAACAAGACTGCTACATTAAAGAGAAGATTATGAATTTTGAATCAATGCTGTATATTACAAATTGCTATTTTTTACGCACCGCTAATGAAGCTTTTCAGGCGGGCGAATACACTAAAGCTTTTGAATTGTATAAATTAGCAAAAAAAGCATTGCCTGAATTTATTGATAGTATAGATAAAAATATTGCCTTACTAGAGAAAAAACAAAATAAGATTACAACACTTCCACAAAGTATAAAAAAAATAGCTATAGATATTATTGTCCCTGTTTATAATGCTCTTCTAGATGTACAAAATTGTCTAGCATCACTTGAAAAGTATAGAGATAATTTTAATGTGCATATTTATATGATTAATGATGCGTCTGATGAAGAAACGACGTTATGGCTTAGAACATTTTGTAATAATAAGCCTAGTTTTACTCTTATTGAAAATTCACAAAATCTTGGCTACACTAAATCTGTTAATATAGGATTAAGAGCCTCTAGCGCTGATTATATTATTACACAAAATTCAGATACTATTGTAAGTGAAGGCTGGCTTTGTGGTATGATTCGCTGCATGGAATCTGATGAGCGCATAGGCATTGTGGGACCTTTGAGTAATGCAGCAAATTATCAAAGTGTACCTCTGCTTAGAGATGAATTAACAAATGAATTCGCCGTAAATAGCTTGCCAGAAGGAATAGCGCTTGAAGATTTTTCACAAGCTTTAGCAATTACTTCGGCGCGCATATATCCTCGCATTCCTATTTTGAATGGTTTTTGCTTTATGATTAAGCGAAGTGTAATTGACTCTATTGGCTATATGGAC
Organism: uncultured Desulfovibrionaceae bacterium; assembly: GCA_964369165.1. Lineage (GTDB taxonomy): Bacteria > Desulfobacterota > Desulfovibrionia > Desulfovibrionales > Desulfovibrionaceae > CAYJAZ01. The sequence continues at coordinate 4,593 of CAYJFE010000034.1, forward strand.
GAAGAAAATTTCCCATTTGGTTATGGTGAGGAAAATGATTATTGTATGAGGGCAAAGAAAGCAGGTTTTCAGCTTGCGGTGGCTGATGATGTTTATGTTTATCATGCAAAATCTAAAAGTTTTGGCAATTCAAGGCGTAAAGAATTGAGTACTTTAGGAAAAACCAAAATTGCTCAGAAACACACAAAAGAATACTATGATGATATAATAAAAGCTTGTCGCACAAATGCAGAGCTTGAAATTATCCGTCAGCAGGCAAAGGAACTTTACGGAAGCATTCAATTTTCTTCAAACATACACACGATAAAACTTTTGGTTCATCTGCATATTTACTATCATGAGCAAGTAGATTATTTTTTAGATAAGCTTAAAAATATAAAAAGTGATTACGATCTTTATGTTACATTTGTAGAAGAAAATAAAGAGAGTGAAGTTAAGGTTTCAGCTCTCAAAGAAGATGCTCACTTCATTAAAGTTAAGAATCTTGGCTATGATGTCTATCCATTTTGGCAAGTGTTACAGCAAATAGAGCTTGATGATTATAGTTATATTTTAAAGCTTCACACAAAAAGTAAAAGGGAAATTGCATGGAAAAATAAAGGAATAGAATTTGCTGGCTACGAATGGCGAGATACTCTTGTTGATGCACTTATAGACAGTAGTAAGAAGCTCTTCTCTATTTTGCATACCATGGAAACAAAATCATATATAGGTATGATAGGTTCAAAGAAGTTATTGCGCTCTTACGAGCACGTTTCACAAAGGGAAAACACTAAAGAACTTTGCAAGCGCATGTGTATTGACTATAACCCAGACGCTGCATTTGTTTGTGGAACAATGTTTTTGACAAGGAGCTCAGTGCTAAGGCCCTTTAGTGACACGGCTTTTTCAGATGAGGATTTTGCTGATAATGCTGGTTCTCATCAAACTGGAACTTTAGCTCATTCCTTGGAAACTATATTTGGAATGTTAGTTTTAGAGCGAGGATTGTATCTTTGCGGAATTGATGAGATAGAAAATTATGTGGAAGATCTGCAGCAAGTAGAAGAGCAGATAGATAACTACTCCCTTTGGATGCATAATAACGAAAGTAATTTGCAAATTCCTCACGATTTTAAGCATTCTCCTTTGATTTCCGTTATTATACCAACGTATAATACAGATTTAAACATACTAAAAGAATGTGTATATTCTGTACTTTCTCAAACTTATTCTAATATAGAACTTTGTATTGTCGATGATTGCTCTCCTAATGAAAAGGTAAGAGAAAGCATTAAAGAATTAGCAAGCAAAGACACAAGAATAAAATATGCTTTTCATACAGAAAACAAACATATCTCAGAGGCTAGTAATACAGCGCTATCTCTAGCTACTGGTGACTGGATAACCTTTGTTGATCATGATGATTTGTTGCCACGATATTCATTTGCTTATTTTATTGAATGCATAAATAACAACCCTCATGCAAAAATAATTTATAGTGATGAAGATAAGATAAGTATGAATGGGAAAAGATTTTATCCGCACTATAAACCAGACTGGAATCCAGATTTACTTTATTCACAAAATTATGTTTGTCATTTAACTTTTTATAAAGCAGAAGTTGTAAAGCAAGTAGAAGGCTGTCGAAAAGGATATGAAGGTAGCCAAGACCATGACTTTCTTTTACGCTGTCTTTTGTATGTAACAGATTTAGAAATATTGCATATTCCCAAAATATTATACCATTGGCGGGCTATTCCTGGGAGTACGGCAACCAGTGTCGATAATAAAGGCTATGCTTCAGATGCTAGCATTAATGCATTAAAGGATTATTTTGTTGCACTGGATAAAAAGGTTGAAATCTCTAAAGTTGACGGTGGATTTTGCTATAGAGTGAAATGGATTTTGCCTAATAATCCCCCTCTTGTGTCGCTCATTATTCTCACAAAAGATAATAAAGGTGCCTTAGAGAGAGCCGTATCAAGTATACTTGAAAAAACTACATATGCAAATTATGAAATAATTATTGTTGATAGTGGTAGTAAAGAAAAGGAAATAAAGATTTATTTTGATTTTCTTAAGAAGAATTATTCCAATGTGCGAATTATAGAATATAGTAAAGAATGTAATAATTCAGTAATCAATAATTTTGCGGTTGGACAAGCAAAAGGTGAAGTAATTGGATTAATAAACAATGACATTGAAGTAATAAACTCCGACTGGCTTTGTGAGATGGTGAGTCATGCACTGCGGCCTGAAATTGGTTGTGTTGGTGCTAAGCTTTATTACCCAAACAATACTATTCAGCATGCAGGTCTTATTTTAGGTGCTGAAGATGGAGTTGCCGGAAATGCTTTTAAATTCTTGCCCCGCAATTCTAGAGGTTATTTTTCAAGACTTGTTACAATACATAATCTCTCAGCTGTAACTGGTGCTTGTATGTTAGTCCGTAAAGAAATTTATCAAAGCCTTGGTGGCCTCAATGAAACTGAACTGACTATGGTGTACAATGATGTAGATTTTTGTTTACGAGTTAGAGATGCTGGTTATCGTAATTTATTTACCCCTTATGCTGAACTCTATCACTATGTATCATTAAGTCGTGGGTATGAAGATAGTTCAGAAAAGAAAGAAAGCTTGGCAAAAGAAAGGGCTTATATGCAGAAAATTTATGCTGATAAACTGTTGCTAGACCCTTACTATTCGCCAAATCTTAGCCTAGAAAATAAAACTTATACAATTAAGACGGATTTGTAAGCAGAGTCAGCGCACGGTTTTTGTATAGTCAGTGTCAAAATTAGAGAGGTTTACTAAGATATCTACGCACTGCTTTGATGCGTTTATCTAAAGATTGGCATTGCATGAGATGCTTTTTACGAGTGTTTCCAAAGGTAATTGCAGATAAAAATTTATGCTTATAATAGCTTAGACGAATTTTGTCATAGAAGTACAAATCTTTTTTTATGGCGTCAATAGATTGTATGGCTTTGCTAGTTTTATTACTATCTAGATTTCTTAGAAATTTTTCATAAAAAGGAGTTCTTCTAGCGTATTGCCACCAAATATGCGCTAAATCTAATTCTACGTTGGCATTTTGCCATGGTTTATAGATTCCAGCATAATGTATTATTTTAGGTGACTTTCGTGATTGCATATACTCTTGGTATAAATCGCTAGGTAGTTCATTCATAAGGTTTCTGGATACAAGAGGTATATGCCACTCGACATTCCACTCGACAGCTAAATAATATATTTTTCCATCAAAGAGGCTATTGAGCACATCTTGATCAACATAGCGTGGACTACCTATTTCGCTAAGTTTTGCTAGGCATTTTTGTGTAAAGTCAAAATCTATCAGTTTAGGAATATCAAGGATGAGCACACCTGCTTGGAAATATCGAAGTTGTTTTGTAAGTTGCAAAGTATTTTTTATATACTCTAGCATAGAAGCATTTTCTTGCGTCTGATTAAATGTTTGCCTGACAACTTCAATATCGCATACAGCTGCTAAAGCATAATTTTGTATATCTTCATAGTATAGTTTTGAAACATCTTCAAGAATAATAATATCGCAGTCCAGATAAAGTACTTTGCTATACGATGAAAATAATTCAGGAATAAATATCCTAAAATATGTGAGTATAGTAAAGTGTGAATTTATATGAAAATCTATAGTTGAATATTTGTGTAGCAATGGAGCAATATCAATAAAGCGTATAGAGATATTTGCATTGCTAAATTCTAAGATTTTATTCTTGATAGATTCTGTAAAGTTTTGGCAAAAAATACAAATATCATAATTATAATCTTCACTGGCATTTTCAACTAAAGAAGCTATCGCAACACATAAATAAGGAGCGTAGTTTTCATCTGATGAAAATACCACAGGGATATTATTTTCTTTGAAAGTTGGCTTGAGAGGTAATAATGCAGGAATATCGGCAATTTCAACTTCTATCTCTTTGACTTTTTTATTTTCTTTCATTTTTTTTAAGATGAATAAAGAAGTAAGTCTTTCAGAAATAAAAGCGGGCATTCTTTGACTATAGTAGGAAAGTTTTGTATAATCTAAATTATTGTGTAAATCAAAAAGCAAGGGGAAAATAAATTCGCAATATTCGAAGAATATTTCTTTTTTCATAAGAAATATATTTCGGAAATATCCCCTGTTTTGTTTTTTGAATTCATCAGTGATAGTTGCATATCCATCAATTTTTTTTACTTTCGCTAATACTTTATCTAGTGTGTCAACATGGTGACAGGTAGAAAAATGCTCAATAATGCTTTCTTCTAAGTCTTCAAAGTTAGCGATTATCTCATATTCTTGATAATCTAACACATCCTCATCTTTGAGAATTCTTCTATAGTGACACAAGCCAATGTAATCAGGGGTGCCATAATGATCATAATTTTTCCATGCTGAATAGATGGCAGTTATTTCATTAAACTGCCTATTTAAGAGAGAAATGTTATCTCCTACATGGTCACCACAAGTATTGTTTAAAAGCCACTGATATTCTTCATCGTTTATAGTTCCATCTTTATGCGAAAGACTGCCTAACGCCCTTCCGCAATGGATGGGAATATAATTCTCACCTTTAGGTAGCAGTGTAGGCTTGTGGCAAGCTATAAGTATTTTATAAGTAGGTTTTTGCATGGTAAAAGTTTTTCCGTAGACTAGCAGATTAGCCTCTCATCTAATTTGTTTCCTGTGCTAAGTATTAGTTAAGATTTTTTCCACTCTCTGGCATAGCCTAAGTTTTCATTTAGTTCGTGTCCACCAAGTTCTTGAAATCTTGCTTCAACTCGTTCAGACCAAAGGCCATCAAGTGAAGAGTGAGAACCTGAATAGGTAAGGGTTTGTTCGCCTCTTGCTTCTGCTAAGGCAGAAATAATTTCTGAAATATCTCTATTTAAAACATGTGCTAAGTTTTTAACGCTGGTTAATTGTTCACTGAGGGGGGCTTGTGCAATTTCTTCAAATTGAACAAGATTCTTTGGATATTTATTCTTAAATATTACCATAGATTTAGCTCGGGTGAGCATATTGGTTACTCGTCCTGATGACAACATGAAGTTATACAGTTCAGATTCTGTAAATTCAGCAGGTTTATTGTTTCTTTTTGGATCCCTCATTATCATATAACGCATATAAGAAACAAGTGATGTACGCAAATCTCTAACAGAGAGCAGTATTGATTTTCCTTGAAGGAGTTCAGCATGCTGATACATTAAATGACTCGCGAAAAATGAACCCTCTGCTACTAATTGCATTTGAGTGGCAAGAGGTATTTGTTTAATACGCGCAATTCCGTCAGCAAATTTATAGATATTATATTCTCTATGATCATTAAAGCTTTCAGCAGAGATGTGTGTACGTGTGTCTATATATCCTAGTTTTGTTAAAAATCTCGCAAGCAAATACGTGCCAGATTTAGGAACTGTCACTATAGCGATAGGAGGATAATTTTGTCCAGATATGTTTGAGGCAAAACATAATGCACCACTAGTAGTTCTCTCTAATTTAACAAGTTTGGAAGGTTTATCAAATGTAGGGATATAAACTTCCTTCTCTTTATCCATTTGTGCATTAAAAAGCGCAATTTGTAAACTGTAAAGAATTTTTAATTGTTCGTTATCAAATGTTGCAGGCGGGGTAGTAGTTATAGGTGTTGTAATAGGAGGTGGCGAGGACTGTTTGTCTGCTTCTTGTTGAGCTACGCCTTCTTTATGCTGAGTGATTTTTGCTGTAGCAATGGAAGTTTTTTGAGCTTTAGAATAATTTTTTTTACATGATTCAGCAAAAACTCTATAATAGGTAATGTGTGGATCTATTTCTATAGCTTTGTTTAAATTTTGGAGTGCGAGCTCTTGCTTGCCTTGCTTCCAATATACTTTTCCTAGAATATAGTAGCCCCATGAAATATAGGGATTATTTGATGTATAGCTTAAGCCAATACATTCTGCTTCGTATATTTTTCCTGTATTGCATAGAGAAAATGCCTTTTTCTTGAGAGGGATTTGGCAAATTAAGTTTCTTAGTGCGTAAAAAACCGAAGGTTTTATTTTTGTATCATTTAATTTTTGAGAGAATTCTTTTAGAGCTTGTGCAATATTTTCTTCCTCTTTCTTAGATGAGTTGAGCTGTGTTTTTAGTGTTTGAATTTCTTTATCTGCTGTATCAAGTTTTTTTTGAAGAGCTGAATATTCGATATTATTTTTTTTAATACTTTGATTTGCACTGAATACATATTTTGCTAATTCTTTCAAGAAGTTCTCTGTGCTGCTAAACTTTATGTTAGTATCACAAAATTCTTTACCAAAAACATCTATAAAGAATTTATTTTCTTTTTCAAAATTTTCTTTAATTTTTTCAAATTCTTCTTCTGTTAAATAAAATTTTGACTGAAAGGATTCATTGTCTATATTATGTATGACCTTATATTTATCGTTCAGACTCCCATTAATAATATGTGGGTTTTGATCATTCAATACTTGTAAAAGATAGTTTTCACTTACTTCTCCATTAAAAACAGACTCTTCTTTATTTAATGCTTGTTGTAGACGTATTAATGTATTAGGTTTCCCTTCATTTGAACTTTGAAAGTTAATAGCGTTACATGACAAGCCCATTTTTTCAAATAAAAAACCTGAGGGACCAAATTTATGTTTGCATATTTGCCTAAATGGAAAAAATTCAGTATCAGGAAAAACTTCTTTCACATTTTTTATGATTATAGCTTGCGATGCCCATTGTGTAAAGTCTACTACAAATCCACTTTTAATTGCCTGCTGATATTGTGAACAATGATATTCATAAGGACTACGCACGATAACAAGTGGAATTATTTCAGCATTAAACTTTAAAAGGTAGTTTTTGAATTCGTATAATTTAGCAAGAGGTAATTCTGCAATTCTTTCTCCAGAGAGTATTACTTTCTTATTGCTTGAAAGACATTGTTCAAGAATAGAGATATAATCTTTATGAAGTTGATCATAATCACTCACTTTATAGCGTATATTTCCAACAAAAGTTTCGGGAGTTTCGCAATAAAGTGAATAGAATATAGGCCCATGATTTTTAATGTTTTTTACCCAATTAGTCTGGATTGCGGAACTATTGAATAATGGATAGGCAAAACCTTGTTCTTCTAATACCTTAATATTTTCTTTACAAGTTACTTGGAAAGAAGTTGACGCTGTTTTAGAAAATCCTAAGTGAAGATATATTTTTTTCATAGTAAAATCCAATTCTATAACAACTATAGCTTGTTGTTAGATAAACTTGTTATTAGTCATACATTTGCCCCTCCTAAGTTCACATAACAAGCACCGCGAAGAGCAGAAGAGTAGTACTCTACTTTTGTTTTATTGATAATAGTAATTCTTTAAAATTTTGTTGTTTTAGTATAAACTTTTTTTATTCTTTCCAAAACATATTTTTGATAAGATAGAGTAGAATGTATGTTTAGTTTGAAGGTAAAGTCTAATAATATTTATGCCTTGTGATAGAACTGGATCTTGTAATATTTTATTATCAAGTTCGCGAAATAACTCAGTTGAAAGCTCTTTCTTATATTTTGAGTGTAGTGGAGCGTTTCTTGCCCCATCGACTATATCACTATATGTTACTAAAAATTTATAATCTGGCTTAAATGTGATTAAAGCAGAAAGTTCAACTCCCCTACTTCTTAATGGGTATGGTTCTGGATAAACTTTGAGAAATTTTTTATAATACCAGTGTGGTGGACGCACGGTACAATGAGCATTTTCACCATTTGGTAATATTTGATTAGCAAGAGTGTGATGAAGAACAAAAAAGGCATTGTCAGAGATGGAAGCTATTTTTTCTAGAACTTCATCAAAATATTTTTCGGGGATATGCTCTAACACATCAGTGTTTATTATTAAATCGTAGTGGTCGAGGGTAAGCGTATTTATTTCCTCAATAGCCGGATCGTAGCGGTAGAAAATAATATCCTTGTGCAGTTCGGATAACTTATTAACTAAAAAAGATTTACCGCAACCATAATCTAGTACTGTTTTGGGCTTGAGATAAGTTATAACCAAAGAAATTTCAGGTACATACTTTATAGAGGACATACCATATTCAGTTTTTTCTGCATGAAGGATTTCGTATTGTTTAATGTATTCCATGTGTTACCACTTTTATATATTAGATAGTTTTATTACTTCATTGTAATATCGTTAAATATTCCCTTAAGTCCAACAGGATTTACTGAAATAACTTCAATATCTGGATAATATATATTTATAAATTCTTTTAACCTTTTCCATCCATCAAGAACAATTTCTATGTTTAAGTAATTGCCTATATCACCAGTATAATAACCTTCTCTTGAACAATCACAGCCTACTAAATATATACGTTTAGGATGCGTCCATAAAATAAATTGCATGGCTGCAAAAGCAATTGAATGTGCATCACCAAGTGCTTCTGAGGTTATATCATAGGGGAAAGTCCTCTTTTGTTGTAACGTATCTAGATAATAGCGCTCAACTCCATTACAGTTTGAAAATTTTTCAGGTATCAGACAAGAATCAATAAAGCCATGATTTAAAATTCCAACAAACTTTCCTTTAGAGTTATAGTTTATAAAACTATTTATGTAGCTTGATGTTGGTTCTGAAAAATCTTGTAAAAATAAATAATCAAATTGTACTTTATTGTATTCAAATGCTTTGTTCACACCAATATGAATGGCTCCTTCAATTGGAATATAATCATTCAAACTTGGACCTGTTGCAACAAGCACAACATCTTTGCCTTGGTGAATATTTTTATACTTTGGAAAAACCTGTTGATGTAAATTGTATACGGTCAATGCTCGTGAGGATTCTTCAGCAACTATAGTATGCATCTTTTTTTCAAAGAATACATTTTGCGTGTTTAGTTTTGTATCAATGTATGAATTTTGTTCATTTATGTTATTCTCTATATATGAGCTTTGTTCTTTTAGTTTGTTCTCTATATATGAGGTTTGCCTATGTTGCCGTTTTTGTAGCTCTACGCTAAGTTCATTTACTTTGTTTTCTAATTGTTGAGAATTACGGGTGATTGCTGTTTGTATTTTTTCAATAATATATTCATATTTTAAGAATTTTTTATATAGAGTAAACCCAAATAATTTATATGATACATGGAAGTTATTTCTTAAGGTCGTAAGTATGGGAATGCCAAATAGTTTAAACTTTACTACAGGTTTGAAAATTTTTTTTGGATTAATATTTTCTTTCTTTGTCGTTTGAATTTCTTCTTTTTTGTTTTCACTTCTTTGGGGTAAATTTGCAAAAATTATTTCTTCATAAAATGGAGTTTTACGAGCGTATTCCCACCATACAGAAGCAAATTTCCACTCTAGTGTGTTCCAAGGTTTTGCGGGAGTTGTATAGTGTATGATAGCGGGAAGATCATCAAAGTTTTCTATGAATTCTAAAACATTTTCAGGAAGAAACTCTCTATAATTTTTCCTTGCATGCGGTATATGCCATTGAAAATTCCATGTTGGATCAAGAATAAAATAATTATTTTGAAAGGCTGGATTTAAATTGTCTTGGTCACATGAATGTCCTTTATTCTTTTTTGCTAAAGAAAGTAGATGTGCAGAACCAACTTTACTATAACCTTTTATATCAATAAGTAGAATACCAGCGTTAAAATACGTGCTGAAGTCATCATATCCAAAAGTATCCTTCATGTATTTATGATATTCCTGATAATATGGCGATGATAAATCTAAATTTGACAAACCTTGATCAAGACAAGCTCCTAATGGGTAATTACCAAGATCTGTATAGAATAATTTTGCTACATCATCATTAATCACTATATCGGTATCAAGGTAGAGCACGCGCTCATATTTGATAAAAATATCAGCGATAAAAAACCTAAAGTATGTTGCTAAAGAAAGATGCCCTGCCTCGGGAAGAGCGAAGAGGTCATCGTTTGAAAGTATTTTATCTATTGCAAAAAAACGTATTGAGAAATTATGCTTCTTTGACACCATAGAGAGTATAGCTTTTTGCTGATTTTCATCCATTCCTGTATATAAGACAAGAATGTCATAGTTGTTTTCAACCGATGAATTGGTGATAAGTGATTGCAGCACAACAGGGAAAAATTTCACATAATTTTTATCGATAGAAAAAATTACATTGACACTTTTTTTGAATACTGGAATTGGCGCAGATTCGCATTGATTTTCTTTAGGCAACATATTTTTTATCCTTCAAATTAACTGTTCTCTTCAGGGGCTGAAGCGCCAACAGTGTCTGTAGCCTGCTCTTTACTCCACAATGATTTTGCAATAATATGCGCAAAATTGCATCTGTCTTTATTTTTTTCGACAGTTTCTTGTATTTCTTGTAAGAGTTTTTCGTCTAGCTTTGTTGGATTTAACCCTAGCTTTAAAAAGTTAGCATTAGAAACATTTAACTCATTTTGACTAGCTTCTTTTCTGGGGTTTTTGTAGTATCTAATTTCACACTTAGTAAGTTTAGATATAAGTTTTGCTAAATCAGCTACTGTATAAGTTTCTGTTACTTGATTTAAAATTTGTACTCTTTCACCTTTGAGTGGTGGATTTTCTAAAGCAATTTTTATACATTTCACAGTATCTCTGATATGAATAAATGCCCTTGTCTGTCCGCCACTTCCATGAACAGTAAGTGGATGCCCAATCACGCTTTGCATTAAGAACCTATTCAACACTGTCCCGTATACACCGTCATAGTCAAAACGATTTACAAGCATTTCATCGAGTAATGTTTCATCTGTGTTTGTCCCCCATACAACACCTTGGTGTAAATCTGTAATACGCACGTGGTCGTTTTTATTATAAAAATAAAAAGCTAGTGCATCCTGTGTTTTAGTCATATGATAAACTGAGCCGGGACTTGCTGGATAGTATATTTCTTTTTCAATTTCAGTGCTGCCGTCCTTAATTACAACAGGAAGATAGCCTTCTGGAATTTGAATACCAATAGTTTCATACCCGTAAACTCCCATTGTTCCAAGATGTACTAGGTGAATATCTAAACCACTTTCAACTATTGCGCACAAAACATTATGAGTAGCACTTAAATTATTATCAACAGTATACCTTTTGGTTCTTTGATCAATCATAGAGTATGGTGCAGCACGTTGTTCAGCGAAATGTATAATTGCATCGGGCTTTTCGTCCACTATAAAAGAGTATAAAGCGTCATATTCTTTTGCAATATCAAAGTTTGCAAATTTTATGTTCTTTCCAGTCAATTCGTACCACTTGTCAATTCTATCTGCTATAGGGGCAATTTTTGTTAATGATTCGACCCCAAGGTCTATGTCAATTTTTCTGCGTGACAGGTTGTCGATTATTGAAACCTCATAACCATGTTTTGACAAAAACAAAGCTGTAGGCCACCCACAAAAGCCATCACCACCAAGAATTAATATCTTTTTTGACATAATTTTTCCTCTGTTTATTATTTTGTTATTTAATTTTTTAATTGCTTAGCAAGCAAAATTTCATAAAAAGGTGTTTGCATAGCTAAAGACCAATATTTATCAGTTTTCTTATTCTTGTCTTGATTAGTGTATTGTTTTTCTATCAGATTATCAACTACTAAAAGCTCAGTATTCAGTTGATCAATAAGCATTTCATAAATGATAGATTGATTTGCGTTATTATCTCGAGAATTTATTTTGCTTAAAATATTTGGTATGATATTTTTCTTTGTTTTTTCAATGTCATATATGAGTATTGAATTTTCTATTTTTTGATTATTAAATTTTTCTGTACTTATAATTTTAATAGCTGAATCACATTCATCTGCTTCGAAAATTTCAGATAAATCTTTTTTCAGAATTATATCCTCTTGCAAGAAAAGTATTTTTCTATAATTTCCAAAAATAACTGGAACAAGTATTTCCAAGTGTTTTTTGATTTCAAATTGCTTTTCTAAAGTAAATTCTTCTGGAAACCAATATTCTTTAAATTTACCTAAATCGTAAAAAAATAATTCAAGGTTTTCTATGCCCTTTGCCATTTGAAGAAGATTGAATCTAATAGTGCTTGTTATTTCAGTGTAGAGTATAATCAAATGATATTTTTTATTTACATCAGATGATTCTATGATGGACTGAATGGTCACAACTACAGCACACGTTGTATCTGCCGTTAGAAGCATGGTAATAGGAATTGATTTTTCCACAATTGGTTCAAGTAAAATACGGTCATAGTTGTCTACAATATCAAAGAAGTATTTATTGCCCTGCTTTAAGTTTAAATAAAACTTTTTTGCCTGTATTGTATTTAAAGATACTTTTACCAATGTGCAAAGTATATGTCCTTTCTCAATAAGCTTTGCTCTTGCTTCATATTGACTAGGGCAACTTTTATTACGCAAAAAAGCAAACAGATTATTCATAGAATTTATGAAGATGTTAGCAAAATCATGCATTTTCCCGCTTTGAACCACTTCGTCATATAATTCAACATACATGTCATAGAAATCTTCAATGCGTTTTAAAAGTTGCAGGTGAACTTTTTTAGTTGAAGAACTTGTATGCTTGCGATAGTTGATGAGTTTTACATTCATAAAATAAGTATTTTTAGCATAAAGATAGCACCGCAATATGAAATCTATGTCTTCACTATATCTATATTCGTTAAATAAAATTTTGTTTTCTATTAAGAAGGAAAGTGAATAAATTTTGTTCCAAACAGTTACGTCTTGAAAATTTTTACTTTGATAAACTTCGTACGAAGGTATTACACCATCAAGTTTTAGCTTAAAAAAGTTTTCATTATTCTCATTGTAAACTGTATTTGTAGAAACAATCTGGAGAGCGAATGAGCAAAACTCAACATTATTGCTTTCCATTGTAGTATATAGTTTTTGAAAGATCTCATTTGCGTAGTAATCATCAGCATCTAAAAAAGATATATATTTACCTTGAGCATTTTTAATTCCTACGTTACGTGCGGCCCCGACTCTTCCTTCGTTTTGAGTAAATATTTTCACTCTATCATCACGAAGGGCAAATTCATTAAGAATTTCCTCACTTTTGTCTGTCGAATTATTTAACACAGCTAAAACTTCAATTTCTTGAACATCTTGAAGCAAAACTGAGCGTAATGTTTGCGCTAAAAACTTTTCTGCGTTATGGACAGGAATAACAATAGATATAAGTGGGGTATTTTTCATTTTTTTACACATATTTTATTATATTTTAGTTGGTAATTTCGAATAACTGTTAGATATCATTTATTCTAGGCTATTTGGGAATGTTTTTCAACAAAATTTCATTATAAAATGGAGTTTGTCTTGCATATTGCCACCAGTGATGAGCTAATGTTTTTTCTGGATGTTTCCATGGTTTTTGAGCTCCATCATAATGAATAATTTTAGGCTTTTTGCTTGCGGACAAAAATGCTTCAAATAAGTTTGGCTTTCCTATAAAATTTCGCTCTAATTCTTCTAACGAAAAATGGAGCATAAGCCATTCAACATCCCAGCTTTGATCTATATAATAAATCTTATTTTTATAATACACATTTAATACATCTTGATCCACTAGTTTGAATTTTCGAGATAAGGCAAATTTAATCAGTGCTTGTTGGTCTTTGTCTTTTCGCATTTTCTTTAAATTCATTATCATAACACCAGCTTGAAAATATTTTTCGACATATTCTAATTTTAATTCCTCAAAAAAATACTTTCTCCAACTTTCTTCTTTAGTGAATATATCAAAACTTGATAAGTTTATTGTTGCACCAATAGGTGCATCAGCAATATCAATGGCAAAAAGCTTTGCAATATCATCTAAAACAATCATATCAACATCTAGGTAGATCACTTTATCATATTGCGGGAATAGAGAAGGAATATAGAGTCTGTAAAATGTTTCAACAGAGAAATATGTGCTTGTCTGGAAAGGATTATCTTTTGCAATATCTTGAACATTGATAAATTGTAAAGTGAGATTATCATACTCAATAATTATTTGCTGTAGTTTATCCTTGTTACTTTGAGAAATGGAAGTTTCTAGAACTGAAAACTCATACTCATATTCTTGCGAGGCATTTTTGGCGATTGATAAGATAATAACAGCTAAATAGGGAGCATAATTATCGTCGGAAGAAAAGATTACAGGGATAGTTTTCTTATTAGATGTTTTGTCAAATTGATTTGTTTGTGCTTTTATGTTGCCCATCATTATTTCTCTTGAAATTCTAAACTTAAGTGAAAGTTGATATTTTGAAAATGGAAGATGTATTTTACTAAATGAATTTTAGATAGAATTTTTTTTAGTTCGGAATATAGAAGCTAGATAAGTCCTATAATATGTAATATGTGGATCTATCTCTATAGCTTTTTCAATATTTTCTATTGCAAGCTTTTTTTTGCCTTGTTGCCAATATGCTTTACCTAAGATATAATATCCCCACGAAATGTAAGGGGTATTTTTTACAATATTTAAAGCAATACCTTCTGCCTCATAAATCTGCCCCGTGTTGCAGAGTGTAAAAGCTTTTTTCTTGAGAGGAAGTTGGAATATCCAATTTTTTAGTGCATGAAAGGCTGAGGTTTTTATTCTTGAATTTGGTAATTGTTGTGTTGGTTCTTCAACGTTTTTTGCGAGAATTTCTTTTTGCACATAAGAAAATAAAGTGTCCTTAGAATTCAAACTGTCTAGGTTTAATTTTGGGAAATATACACTACCCTTTTGCGAGAGTAAAGACTTATAAGTGGCTATATAGTCAAGCAGAGTCTTTGCTTCGTCGGCTAAGCCATGATGTTTATAAAGTAATGTCTTATTAGATTCAAGTGCCAAGCGGTATTTCATAGCTATAAAGTTTTGAAAACAATTAAAATATCTTAATTTTTCTTCGAGCGACGTCTCTTTCCATGTCTCTTTCTGTAAAATTTCTTTTGGGATTGCTTTTTTTAATAGAAACACTTGTGTGTTTGGAATGTTGCACTCGAATGTGTATAAATAGTCTTTTAAGTATCCCATACTAATATTGAGCCAAGGCGTTCCATACCATTTATAATCTTGTTGAATAATGAGCGTTTTTTCCGGAATGCAGCGCTCCAATAATTGTATCATGGCATGATTTACATCCGGAGCTTTACAAACGTCAAGAAAGAAAATTTCAATTTTTTCAGGATATTCTTGTTCTAAAATATCACCAGGTAAAAACTTAATATATTGACTACCAATGCAATTTTCTAAATTTCCTTTGGTTAATTCTATAAAACTGTCACCAATATTATAATCTATCCCATGATTTTTTTTGAAAAAATCTTGAAGATATTTACTTGTTACTTGCCCCCATTCGTATGCATAAATGGTGTTTTTCACTGGTGCATTCGTGTCATGAAGGCCTTTAGCAAAAGACTGTACACACCCTCCATTACAGCAACCACCATCGAAAATTGCACCTTCGCCTGTAAAATATTCTTTAGCGATAAGGTAAAGTAAATTTTGTTCTTGTGAACTTAGCATCGTTGCAACACCTGAAACAGGTGAAGACATTTTTTCTGCTCTTATAACAATGTCGTGTAATTTATTTAGATTTTTCTTGCTCTCAGTTATTTCTGTAGAACTTGTTTGTTCTTTTGCGCCTTGTATTGCTTTATTTAAACGGAGCCTTTGATGCGTGATTATTTTAGCAAAAAAATTCGCCAATTCTTCCCCATAGTGTCTCTTTACAAAAGAAGTTAATTGCGTCAGCTCTCCTTGCTTTGGGCTGTATAGCCAATGTTGTGTGAGTAAATTAAATATATCCCAACTGTTTTCTTTTTGTGAACCATTTAAATGAATAGCTGTGATATTTGGAAAACAATCATTGTTAAACTTATCATTATCTAGTTTTGAAAAGACTTTATTATATGTTTCAGGAAGAAGCTTTTTACCACTTATTGCACTCACCAATAAGTTATTAACATATGCGTGTGGATGTTTTTCCCGTGTGTGCAAGTTAGTATCGTGAAAAACAACAATTGCATCTTCTCGTAAATATGGTAGAATCATGAGGAAGTCTAAAATTTCTCCAGGTAAAGAATGTACTGTATCAATTAGACAAAAATCAATATTGTCACCAATTTCCTCGAGATAGTTTGAAACATAACCGCCAGCATAAAGTTTTCTATGCTTTGCAAGTTCAGGGTATTGGTCAATGATAAAACCAGTTTTTTTCTCTCTATCTTTATAATATTGCTTTGAATAGTCTACGCTATGGAATTCAAAACTTTCTTGATTGGATTTCAAAGCATTGAGCATTCCAACAGAAGAAGAACCTGCCGCAATACCAACTTCCAACACCTTTTTAGGTTTATAGCGTAAAATAAGTTCTGTCAAAAACTCTCTTTCACTTTCTGCCATTTCAGACACTGTTTTATATTGTGGATCAAGAGCTTCTAAGCATTTTTTACTTTCTTCTGAAATTGTAATAATTTCCATTTTATTTCCTTTTAAAACCCTTTATTTATTTCCCAATTCCAAGCAGTTTTTAAAATATCTTCTACGTCTTGATATTGTATTTCCCAGCCAAGGATTTCCTTAGCTTTCTTATTATCTGCATAAAGTTTAGCAGGGTCGCCAGCTCTTCTATCGCCGTACACGACAGGGCATTTTTTACCCGTAACTTTTTCAGCTTTTTCAATAATCTCTTTGACAGAAGTTCCAAGACCTGTACCAAGATTGATAGATCCGCTATAAGTAGGCAGTTTTTCGAGAGCTAACCTGTGCGCAGAAGCTAAATCGTCTATATGTATATAGTCACGAATACAAGTGCCGTCTGGCGTGTCATAATCAGTGCCAAAAACGCTTATATGTTTGATATCACCCTTTATAGCTTTTAGTACAAGCGGAATCAAATGCGTTTCAGGTTCGTGGCTTTCGCCAATACTAGCATCTTTGCTTGCACCTGCTGCATTGAAATAACGCAAAGCAATATAATTTAAGCCATAAGCTCTACGGTAATCCTCAAAAACTTCTTCAATCATCAACTTTGTTTTGCCGTATGGATTGATCGGCTTTTGTGGATGATTTTCGTCCATCGGCATATATTCAGGATTGCCATAAGTGGCACAAGAACTTGAAAATACAATGTTCTTTACGTTGTTTTCTAGCATGGTATCAAGGAGATTTAATGTGCCCACAACATTATTTTGATAATATTTTTGTGGTTCTTGAACACTTTCGCCCACATAAGCATAAGCGGCAAAATGTATTACTGCTTCTATATCATTTTCTTGAAACACATTCTGTAAACTTGCTTTATCTGCCAAAGCAGCGTGGATAAATTTAGCTCTTGCATCAACTGCTTCACGATGACCATAGACAAGATTATCCAAAACAAGGCATTCATAGCCATATTCAAGAAGATGCTTCACCATATGAGAACCTATATAACCAGCTCCACCAACTACTAAAATCATAAACTATCCAATACCTTTATCCAATTCCTTGATACGAAAAATCTAAAGCCGTGACTTCTTCTTTGTTGAGAATGTTACGGAAATCTAAAATTTTCTTTCCACGCATAACAGAAGCGCAATGTTTCAAATCAAGATTTTTGAACTCTTGCCATTCTGTCAAAACAACTAGAATATCGGCATCATCAGCTACTTCATTCATTTTGTTTGCGTAAGAAATTTTATTGCCCATAAGTTCTTTGGCTGTTTCCATGGCTTCTGGATCGTAAGCGATAATATTCACCTTGCGCTCAAGTAAATGTCCAATGATTTCCATGGCGGGGCTTTCACGGCAATCGTCTGTGCCATCTTTAAAAGCAAGCCCAAGAACAGCTATACGTGGTTCTTCAATGCCTTTAACCGCAAGCATAATACGCTCTGCCATTTCTTCTTTACGTTTAGCATTGCCCTTGATTGCTGCCTGTACAAGTGTCATATCAGTTTCGTTTTGGCGCGCCATATAATTGAGAGCTAATGTATCTTTTGGGAAACATGATCCTCCATAGCCAGGGCCGGGGCGTAAGAATTTAGCGCCAATTCTGCTGTCTAAGCCCATACCTTGAGCTACTTCAGCTATATCAGCACCAGTTTTTTCACAGAAATTTGCCATTTCATTGATATAATGGATTTTCACCGCTAAGAAGGCATTTGAAGCGTATTTGATGGTTTCTGATGAGCGACGCTTCACAAATAAAAGAGGCGTTTTACCTTCAAAAGGTGCATACATTTCTTTGATTTTTGCAATGGCACTTTCAGTATTTGCACCCACAACTATGCGGTCAGGATTGAAAAAGTCATAAACGGCAAATCCTTCGCGCAAAAATTCTGGTAAGGAAACTACGTCAACTTCTGCTTGTGGATTTGTCTTTTGGATAAGGTATTCCACATCATCGCCTGTACCTACTGGAACAGTAGATTTTATCGCAATCACTGTATATTTCTTGATATGCGGCGCTAATTCTGTGGCAGCAGCATGAATGTATTTCATATCCGCTTCTTTTGTGACAGGGTGCGGCGGTGTGCCAACAGCGATAATCACAATATCTGCAGCTTGTACGCCTTCTGCCATAGAAGTGGTGAAAGAAATTGTTTTTGCTTCTAAATTTTTTTTGAAAAGTTCTTCTAAGCCTTCTTCAAAAAGAGTAATCACGCCTGAGCGCAATTTGTCAATTTTTGCTTGTTCTCTATCAATACAAACTACTTCATGCCCAAGTTCAGCAAGACCAATACCAGTCGGTAATCCTACATAACCTGTTCCAATAACTGCAACTTTCATTCTATAACTCGCCTGTTCTTTTAAGTTCTTCTCTAAAATATTCTATAGTAAAATCTAAGCCTTCATTGAGCTTAATTTGCGGTTCCCAGCCAAATGTTTTTTTGGCAAGAGAAATATCAGGGCATCTCTGGGTTGGGTCGTCTAAAGGAATAGGCAAATAGATAACTTTTGAAGAAGTTTCGATTTTTTGCACAACTTTTTCTGCAAGTCCTTTAATCGTAAATTCACCAGGGTTTCCAGTGTTTATTGGTCCAGTAAAACCTTTTGGCGAATTCATAACTCGCACAAATACTTCTATTAAATCATCTACATAACAAAAAGAACGTGTCTGCATGCCATCGCCATAGATAGTAATATCTTCATTTTTGAGGGCTTGGCAAATAAAGTTGCTGACAACTCTACCATCTTTTGGATCCATTTGTGGCCCATAAGTGTTGAAAATGCGTACGATTTTTATATCGACATCGTGTTTACGGTGATAGTCGAAGAAAAGACTTTCAGCGCATCTTTTGCCCTCATCATAGCAAGCTCTAATACCAATAGGATTTACATTACCACGATATTCTTCTGGCTGTGGGTGCTCTAAAGGCTCACCATAGACTTCAGATGTAGAAGCCTGCATGATAGTTGCATCGTGTTTTTTTGCCATGCCAAGCATATTGATTGCGCCCAGCACGCAAGTTTTTGTTGTGTGAATAGCAAATTCGCCTTGATAAGCAGGTGGAGAAGCAGGGCAGGCCATATTGTATATTTGATCGACTTTATCAGCTACATAGAGAGGTTCACAAATATCATGCTCAATAAATGTAAAGTTTGGCTTATCCATAATATCGGCAATATTACTCATTCTGCCTGTTTGGTTGTTGTCAACGCAGATAACTTTGTGCCCTTCTTTGACAAATCGTTTGCAAAGATGAGAGCCTAAAAAGCCTGTGCCACCTGTTACAAGTATTGTTTTCATTGCTGAATCCTTTGTGCTATTATTACTTATCATATACTGCTATTTGCAAGAATTTTTGTAGCATTTCGTGAAGTTTTTGTCAAAATGAAATTCTCATGGTTTTTATCTCATAATAGAAGATAAGTAGGTTCTATAATAAGTAATATATGGATCAATATCTATGGCTTTTTGCAGATTTGCGATAGCAAGTTCTTTTTTGCCTTGTTGTGCGTTGATTTTTCCTAAGATATAATAGCTCCACGAGATATAAGGATTATTTAATATGAAGCTCAAAGCTATACCTTCTGCTTCGTAAATTTGTCCAGTATTGCATAGATGGAAAGCTTTTTTCTTGAGGAGTGGTTGTAATATTATATTTTTGAGGGATTGGAAAAAGGTGACTTTGGCATTAGTGTGGATATGTGTATTCGAAATTTTCGTAATTATTTCCGATGAGTTGTTTTTGAGTTGTTGGTTTATTTTTTGCTCTAGTAAGAGAAACTTTTCATTGAATATTTGTTTAAAATCCGTAATATTTTGAGTTTGGTTTCTTTGTAGTTCAGCTATAGTTTGCTCTTTTTGTGAAATATCAGTTTGTAGTGCTGTGGTTTTCTGCACTTGTTGCTGCAAGCACTCATATGCTGTATTATAAAAGTTTGAAACATAGCTATCAAATTCTTCAGAAAGTTTTACTGATTTATTTACATAGGATTTTAATTGTTGAAATAATTCATCATAAATTTTAGGAGATACGTCCTGGGCATCGCTTGAAGGAAATGTCCTCAATGATGAGTCAATAAAATTATTAAGGAAAAAGTCTTTATTTTCAGCGTTAATTGTTTCTTCCAAAAATAACTCAAGCTGACTAAAATAGTTTTCTGTATTATCCAAAAAATCGTCATAGTTGACAAAAAATACATTTTTTCCTTTCAGCTCATATAAGGCAAAAATATTATAACTGTACCAAAAATACAATCCAAAATCCAAATTATATTTATTTCGCTTTTTAAGTGATTGTGCAACGCTATAAGGGTGGCGAAAAGCAAACACATATTTGACATCTAGTTCTAAGGATTCAAAAACTTGATTCCAAAAAGGGAGAAGTTTTGTTATGCGTGGTTCTTTGAGGGTCCATAAGCTATTTTTTTCTAGTTTTTCCTTTACTAAACTTGTTGCTCTATCAAAATATCCCTCTATGTGCAGAGTGTTTATGTTTTCAGATGTAAGAGGTGTAGGATTATCCCATTTTTGATTAAAGTGATGTAGAATCTCTTCATCAAAGTTTAAAATATCATTATCTTCCCAGTGTCCTTTTGGATTTCCAATTAAACTTGTAAAAAGATTTTCCCCATGTTGTGCACCAAAAATAGCCATAGATCTAGACAGGAGGCTTGTTCCACTTCGGTGCATTCCCAGTACTAAAATTATTTTTTTCATAGACTTCTCACGTGATTTCTTAATTTTTGTAAATTAGGTTGAGTGTTACTGATGATTTCTTCCGGACTTATTTTGTGCGCTTGATTTTAAAAGGTGTGCTTATTTAAACTAATTTTATCTAAGTTTTTTATTATACTCTAAGGGCAATTTAGTTAGCAATATTGTATTATTTAGTCAAGGAAAACCTCTGTTCTAACAAGTAAAGATGGTAATACTCCCTAAAAAAAGTAGTGCATTCCAGTAGAAAATCTGATACAACTT
>CAYJFE010000035.1:0-1273 GCA_964369165.1 uncultured Desulfovibrionaceae bacterium
AAAGTTTGGTTCTTCCCCCTCAAGTCTTACTATTTCATTTCGATTAATTCGATAATTGCACCGTCTTTTTTGACAAAGCAGAGATAGCAATCGCCATTATCCATTTTAGGAACAAGTACGCTGTCTGCTTTTTTTACAAATTCATCGATTGAATCAACTTTTGCGGCAACGTGTGTATTGTAGTGCATTTCTTCAGGGAAGATTGTGCCTGGCAAAAATCTTACATATTCAATAGCAAAAGGGCTTTTTTCAGGCGGAGTCACATAGATTTTCGCACCTTCTACAAAAATTTCGCCTTCTTTTTCTTGTGTTGTAGGAACACCAATATGTACTATTTCAAACATAATTTACTCCATTCTTATTTATAAAATATTATTTTTTTAATGAATTTTCATACATACCGCGGAAAGTTACTGTGAGCCAGCCCCAAACAAGGCCAAATGCACAATAGAACAATTCAACAGCACCAAAAGCATAGAAATTGCCTGCATATTCAGGAGCTACCGATGGCGAACCAGATATATAACCCATAATTCCGAAGTATGCGCCAGCACCAATAAAGAGCGCAGGAAGATAGTCCAAAATCGCTACTCTTTCACAGCAGATTGCAGGAATAACCACAATAAATACAGCAGCAGGCACCCCAAAGAATCCTAATGCGCCGCTGAGTGAACCGCCAAGCATCATAATGCAAATAGATGCAGCAATACCAACAGTATAAGATATAAAGCCCTTAATTCCACCCATCACATTGCAGCCGCCTAGAAAGTATACAGCCCAAGCTTGGAAAGCAATCCAAGAACCGCCGCCAGCCAACAATTGTCCTATGACAGTATTTGCGGCTAGCCATTGATCTAAAGCTTGCATAATGCAGGCTAGAGTTGCAATCATCACTGGAATGGGAAGAAATTGTTTAAAAGTCATAGTATGCTCCTTGTTCAAATATTAAAGTTTCACTGAGATCCCTAATAATTGACAAAAAGGAAGATATATGCCAATAAACATTTAGGGATTTTCCCTGTCTTGAGAAGTTTGCGCCATCCGCCAAGATTGTACGCAAACTTCTCATTTTCATTTAAAGATTTGTTCGCTTAAGCTCTCAATTTATTTCGCATTCTTAATTTCTAAGAAGACGTCATACGCGACATTTATCGTAAAGATTTTGGCTGCTAGCGCAAAATCCTCGCTTGCAAGAAGCGTCGTTCTTGCTACGCTCGCTAAAGATTTGTTCGCTTAAGCTCTCAATTTATTTCGCATTCTTAATTTCTAAGAA
>CAYJFE010000035.1:1373-3368 GCA_964369165.1 uncultured Desulfovibrionaceae bacterium
TAAAGATTTGTTCGCTTAAGCTCTCAATTTATTTCGCATTCTTAATTTCTAAGAAGACGTCATACGCTTCCTTAGCCGAATAGTTTTCGTGCACGATTTTGCCAATAGCAGTAGCCATACCGATTGGTGATTCTGATTGGAAGATATTTCTTCCCATATCAACACCTCTAGCACCGGCTTTCATACCTTTATCACACATTTCAAGAGCTTCAAGTTCTGGGGTTTTCTTGCCGCCAGCAATAACAATAGGCACAGGGCAAGCCGCAACCACATTTTCAAAACCATCGCAATAATAGGTTTTTATACAATGTGCGCCAAGTTCAGCTAATACGCGTGTGGCAAGCATAAAGTATTTTTCATTTCTTACCATATCTTTGCCAACAGCGGTAACAGCCATAACTGGCATACCATATTTTTCACCCGCGTCGACAGCACGGCACAAGGTTTCAAGCGATCTTGCTTCGCCTTGACTGCCTATAAAGCATTGAATTGCAAGGCAATCCGCATTCATGCGCAATGCGTCTTCCATGTCAATCCCACAACCATTACCTATTGACATATCATCAAACAAAACTGTTGAATCATAGGTTGCGCGAAGGCACACACCTTTGTCAGTCGCTGGATCAATACAAGTACGAAGTGCGCCTCTTGTGGCCATAAGCACATCAATTTGAGGTAAAAGTGAAGGAATAGCAAGATCAAGTCTTTCAAGGCCTGCTGTTGCACCCATAATATAGCCATGATCAAAAGCAAGCATTACAGTGTTACCAGTATCTTTTCTGAAGATTCTTGATAAACGATTTTTCATACCCCATCCAGAGTGATTCAAACCCTTTGCATGAAAGCCAGTCATAACGGGTTCAACATCTAGATAGTAGTTCTTTGCAATTTTATTTCCAATAGCGTCTGCCATTTTATTTCCTTTTTTTAGTTATTTGTTGAGCGCAAATGATTTTGCAGGTTTATTCCAGTAATAAAGGAATTCATCGTCCCATTTAGCAAGATTGAGTTGGAAGCCAGCTTGCTCTTGAACAGTCAAGAGATTGCCGCACATATTTGCAACAACTTCCATGCCTTGTGTTTCTAAATATTGTTTGCAATCGTTCAAGAGAATGAATTGTTCCATCAAAGTAGTTGCGCCAGAACCGTTGATCATAATGAAAACTTTGTCGCCTTTTTGAAGTGGAATATCTTTTACTAAGGCTGATGCCATGATTGCAATGGTGTCTTTTGATGATTTCATTGGTTGACGACCGCCGCCACCTTCACCGTGCTGGCCCATGCCAATTTCCATATCTTCATCACCAAGATCGCCAAAAGGTGCGCCATTAGCTGGATGAGTTGCGCAATGAGCGGCAACTGCAATTGTTGCCATTGAATCAGCATAACGCTGAGCTAAAGCTGCAACTTCTTCTAAGCTTTTGCCTTCTTTAGCTGCTGCTGCGGCAATGTGATAAAGAGGAATTGCACCGCCAAGACCACGTCTATTTTCACCGTCTGAACGAGGAGCATTTGAAATATCTTCTTGAGTCACAACTTTTATAACATTCATGCCAGCTTTATTACAAAGCTTCATTGTCATTTCACCTGTAAGCATATCACCTGCATGGTTCAACACTAAAAGTAAAACGCCCTTGCCTTTATCGGCCAATTTCACAGCTTCAAAAACAGCTTGTGGGTTTGGCGCAGCAAAGATATCACCTGGAACAGAAATATCTAACATTCCATCGCCAACAAAACCAGAAACAGCAGGCTCATGACCAGTGCCACCAAAAGCAACTATAGTGACTCTGTCAGCGTCTTTCAAGGTTTTAGAAACTACAGTATTGTTTTCTAAAACATCTACATAATCTGCAGCAGCTAATGCATAGCCAGCCATAAGCTCATTTGTCAAGTTAGCTGGATCGTTGATGAATTTTTTCATTTTCATAATAATTTCCTTTCCTTAAGTTTTTTATTTTATTATATAATTCTTGGACTTTGCCACAAAATATA
>CAYJFE010000035.1:3468-19667 GCA_964369165.1 uncultured Desulfovibrionaceae bacterium
TTCCCTGCGCCTCTTCCATGGCCTTCACAGCAGGAATAAGCGAATCCATCATAGTTTTATCGCCTACTTGCGCCTTTGAAAGCACAGCTAAGGTTTCATAGCCTTTTACAAACATTGCTTTAAACTCAGCCACTTCAATAATGGAGCTTTCAGGCGCATTTTCGCTCATACCTTCAAAGAAAGTCGACCATAAAGGCACTGCAGATCCGCCATTGATAGACATCACGGCCATTGAAACATCGTCAAGCAAAGCCCTATAGCTTCTGTCATCAGTAGTATTTTCTAAAGCTTTTTTGACATTTGTCATCACTTTATTCATGGTAAGTCCATGATCAGCATCACCAAATTTTGCGTCTATATCTGTAAGTTCTTGTTCAGCCGCTATCACTTTGTTGCAGCCTTGCATCATCATACTTGCAAATTGCTTAATATCCACAGACAGTCCTCCTATATCAATCTAAAAAGTTACATATGTAACTCACATTTCTTTTGTATGATTATAGACTAGCATAAAATAAATAAAACTGTCAATAGACTTTCTCTATAAAAGCTTAGATTTTATGTATTGACGTAGAATTTCAAGGCCTTAAATAAAAAAGAATAAACATTGAAGGAAGATAAAATAAAGTTACATTTGTAACCTAATCTATAATATCAAGAATATTTTCAGCCAAATCTAAAGGTAAGACAACCTTGTTGAAAATCTTTGAATTCATTGCGCCAATAACCGAATTGACATCAAAACAATTCAAGCAAAGTGCCACAACATCTTGAGATGTTTTCAAATTACTCAAATCAACTTGTATAACATTGTCTTGATAAGGAGTGATCAAATTGCCTTCAATATCATAATAATAGGCCAAGAAGCGTCCAACGCTTTTAGCCTCAATAAGTTTTTTACCAAAACGGATTGAAGTAGCAAAGTCAGGCGTTGAAAAGCTTGAAGAAATATTAACTAAAGCTAAGTCGATAGTCTTCCATAAACCTTCTATATGCTTGTATAAATCAGTATTTTTATACATCATTTTTTCATCTTCTGAACCAAGTAAGGCAGGCAAATAGAGATAGTGGGGATTAAGTTTTGTGCTATGGGCAATTGAGCGCACAAGCTCATCAGTGTGATAGCTTCTAAAAGTAGCCTTAAAACCCCCAATTAATGGGAAAATATCGCCATTAAAATGTATATTTTTATCTATAAAAAAATCAGCAAAGTTGCCAAGAGCAGAACCACAACTAATAGCGAGCTGGCAATTTGAATAATTTTGTACAAGCATTGAAAATACTTTGATAATTTCTTCTTTATACTCTACACTTTCGCGCGGATTCTCAACCAAAATAACATCTTTAAGTGAAAAATACTCTTTGAGCATACTCACAAGAAGCTCGCGCTTGCTCTTCAATTCTTTTACTGTAATAACAACAATGCCATATTCACGCGCTTCTGTAAGTAATTTCGACACCATAGGACGAGAAACCCCTATAGCTTTTGCTATACAGTCCTGAGTTTGATTTTCTTCATAATACATACGCGCAACCCTCGTCAGTCGCGCAATTTTTTTATCGTCTAAGGGCATCGTTTATTCCATAATTTTTAACTAGTTGAATTATTATGTTTTTATGTAGAAAAATGAATTGTCACATTCTTATGGAAGATTTTTTCTAAAGATTTTTGCATCGAGCGCACTGCAAACTCCTCGACTAAACTTGGCGCAAACTGTTGTGCATAAAGAACAATCTCATCTTCTTCAATAACAAAAGCCGCCTCATAAATATGCTGTCTGTGCAAACGTTCCATATTTTCAGCCAGAGATAAGAAGCTAGAATATTTAAGAATTTTTTCTTGAATCTTCTCAGGCAAAGCAGTATATTTAGCATGCTTAGACGATGGCCTTGAACGCTGAAAATAAGCAAGCTGTGCTATATATTCTTTTTCCTCTTCCGTAAAACCAATCAGCTCACTATGCGTAATTATGTAATAACTATGTGAAAAATGTCTGCTATAGGCTATAGAAATGCCAATATCGTGCAGAGTTGCGGCAAAGGAAAGATATTCACGCCAAAGTCTATTATGCTCGATAAGTTCGCAATCAACAGCAGAATCGTGCAACATAAGAGCGAGATTTTTGACGTGCTCGCTATGTTTTTCTTCATAGTGAAAAGCTTTGGCAAGTGCTTCAACACTCTTTTTGCGTATCACATCTTTATTTAAACTTCCTTGCGTGCCATTTTGAGAAAAATGAGGGCTATGTTTCGTGTGCACAGTATTGAGATGATCGACAAGCGCCCCATTTTGTAGATTTAAATGGCTGATACTTATCTTTGTCATCTTCAATTCTTCGAGTAGAGTCAATAAAATTGCCGCACCTGCTGGTAAAACTTCCGATCTTTTCATCGAAATGCCTGGTAAATTTTTTCTTTCTTCTGCCGTCAAATCGCAAATATATTTTGAAACAGCTTGCAAGGCTTCAAGGGAAAGAATATTATGCTCAAGTGGAGTTTTAATTTTTAAATCAAGCTTTTGTGACAATTCATACAAGGCAATAGCTGTGCCGGAACTTGCCACAACATCGACAAAAGAATAATTCTTCAAAGATTGAAAAGCATGGGCAGAAGATTGGCGCACATAGTCTTTAATCGCTTCAAATTCTTCACTTTTTACTTTATCTTTATGCGGCACAAATCTATTTGTCAGCATAACACAGCCAAAGGTGAGTGAGTCAAGAAATTGATATTCCACTGAATTTCCAACAATCACTTCCGTACTGCCGCCACCAATATCAATAAAAACGCGTTGCCCAAAAGTGTGCGACAAGCCGCTTGAAACACCAAGATATATGAGACGAGCTTCTTCCGCGCCTGAAATAATATCAAGCTCTATGCCCGTTTTTTCTGCCACTCGTCTGACAAATTCTCTGCCATTTCCTGCACGACGAACAGCCGCCGTTGCCACAGCTTCCATCTTTGCCACATTGTAAGTCTTGCAAGTATCTGAAAAAGCCTGTAAAACGCTTATCCCCCTCAGCATAGCCTCTTCTTGCAATTGCCTTTTTTCAAAGGAATTTTCGCCAAGGCGC
Organism: uncultured Desulfovibrionaceae bacterium; assembly: GCA_964369165.1. Taxonomy (GTDB): domain Bacteria; phylum Desulfobacterota; class Desulfovibrionia; order Desulfovibrionales; family Desulfovibrionaceae; genus CAYJAZ01. The sequence continues at coordinate 6,543 of CAYJFE010000035.1, forward strand.
ACCATATACTTTACTTGCTTGAGTATTGTAGCAGAGCCATTTTCCTTGATATTTACAATCATTAAACGAGCTGAATTTGTGCCAAGATCGATGATGCCAAGATTATACTCTCGCATTTCGCTATTTTTATTATCTTTCACAATCTCATCGAAAGCTATTTCTTCCATTGCATATCCACGACTTCGCATATAAGCTGCGAATTAAAAGTTTGTTCAAAAAGGTCTTTCTTTTTTTCCACACGCATAAGTTCAGTAAGGAAAAATTCCTCGCTCAAAAGGTTTAGCACAACTCGCTCTTCACCAATATTGACAATAAAATCCTTCACCTTTGCTCCATGGCTGTAATCACAGGCATCGGCTAAACGCATAAAACTTGCAAGCTTACACACAATTTCCTTCTGCTTTCTTGAAAGAGAAGCATAAAGAGTATGCTCTTCACTCGGCAAAGATTTTCTATGGTATCGTGCGACTAGAGCCGTTATGAGGACATCCTCTTTCGAAAATTTCCCCACGCCTTTTGTGAGCACTTTATTAATTTTCTTACTCACTTCTTTGTCTAAATCTTTCCCCCTTGCCAAAAGAGGCAAGAACTTCTTGTCTTTAGAAAATTGCACTATCATAGCGCACGAGGCTTTATGATGCGATCTTTGCCCGTATGCCCAGCCAATATCGTGCAAAAGTGAAGCCCTATGCAAGATTTTTTTATACTTTTTTGGTAATTTATGCAAGGAAGCAAATTTGTCAAACAACAAATCTGAAAGTTTTGCCACATGAGAAGAATGATGTAAAGATTGATTCAAGACATCTATGACTTTTCGCGCAGGTTCAAGACCTTCCTCAACAAAATCAAAATCTTCCATCTACCTTTTGCCACCTTTCTTTATAAGCTCACTTTGCACATTCACATAATTTGCTAAAGGCTTGCCATCAATTGTTTTTCTCGCATAAGTGCCGTCATTGTGCAGATAATAGGCATTACTATCCTCTCTAAAATATTCAAGAATAATAGTATTATAGATATAGTTTGATATTTTCTGATCTAAAACAGGCGTAATAACTTCAATGCGCCTATCAAGATTTCTTTGCATCAAATCAGCACTGCCTATCGATATTTTCGGTGTACCATTATTATAGAAGCAGAAAATGCGCGAATGCTCTAAAAAGCGCCCGACAATGCTAGTTACTTCAATATTTTCACTTATTTTTGGGATATTTGGACGAAGACAACAAACCCCACGCACCTGCAATTTAATTTTTACACCAGCTTGTGAAGCTCTATAGAGTTTTTGTATACTTTTTTCATCAACAAGTTGATTACATTTGATAAAAATTTGTCCATTGCCATGTTTTTTGTGCGAAGCTATTTCTTCGTCTATAAGTTTGAGAATTTCTTTTCTTGATGAAGAAGGCGAAACAAAAATTTCACGGTATTTATCTTTTTTAGCATAGCCTGTCATCACATTAAATAGATCGCTCACATCTGAACAAATATCCACATTTGAAGTAATTATGCCCATATCTGTATAGATTTTTGCTGTGCTAGGATTGTAGTTACCCGTGCCTATGTGTACGTATCTATTGACTTTTGTGCCTTCTTTTCGCACAACAAGGCAAAGCTTTGCATGGATTTTCATGCCTGGCAAGCCATAAACCACGTGAACGCCAGCTTTTTCAAGCTCTTCAGCCCAAGTGATATTTTGTTCTTCATCGAAGCGAGCTTTGAGCTCAACAACGGCTGTCACCTGCTTGCCTTGCCTGCGCGCCTCCATCAAAGCTTGCACGATTGGCGAATTTTTCCCTGTTCTATAAAGGGTTTGCTTAATGGCCACCACCTGAGGATCAACACTTGCCTTATTCAAAAATTCTTGAATTGGCGTGAAAGAATCGTAAGGAAGATGCAAGAATACGTCGTTATGGCGCAGATAATCGAAAACTGTGTCTACATTTTCCTCTCTAAAAGGTATTTTTGTGTATCTTTTATAAGGAGGATACAAGAGATTTGGCTTATCAAGGCCTGAAAGTGCAAACATTTCTGAAAAAGCAAGTATGCCCTTGATTTTATAGATTTGCGTTGAGCGCAACATCAATTTTCGTGTTAAAAACTGTAATAATTCTGATGAAATACCATTATGCACTTCAAGACGCACCACATCACCAAAGCGTCTTTGATCGATCATATCTTGCACAGTTCGGAGCAAATCATGCGCTTCGTCTTCTTCAAGCTTAATATCGGTGTTTCTAGTAATTCTAAAAAGACTTACGTCCATGACTTTAAATCCAACAAAAAGATCCTGCATATGCGCGCGAATAATGTCTTCTTGCATAATAATATCGCAATCTCTAAGCCCTGAACCACCATCATAATCTTCAAATTCTTCATAATCTTTTTGACGTGGAACCATAATAAAGCGAGGCAAATTATTCGGGCACTTGAGGCGTGCATACAAGTCTTGTGTTGCATCACCTTCAATTTTGACAATAAAGTTCAAACTCAAATTTGAAATAATGGGCATAGGGTGAGTTGGGTCGATTGCTTGCGGCGTAAGTACAGGATATATTTCAGTATGAAAATAATTTGCGACAAATTTCTTCTGCCTTTTCGTGAGTGAAGAATATTTTTTAATATGTATATTTTTTTCGGCTAATTGTTTTACTATATAATTATTCCAATGCGTATACCCCTTGTTCAAATGCTCTAAGACAGCTTTTCTGATGAGAGCGAGCTGCTTTACCGGCTTTGTTTGATCAGGGCCAATAGAGTCGACATTATTCAAATATTGTAAAAAGACATTGGCAACACGCACCATAAAATATTCATCTAAATTATTATGGTAGATAGCCAAGAATTTTACTTGTTCAAGCAATGGATTAGAAGTATCTAAAGCTTCGTTCAAAACTTTGAGATTGAAATCAAGCCAGTTGACATCTCTATTAAAATAATATTCAGGGCATGAGAGATTCTCAACACAGTCTGGATTTTTTTCAACTTCTGAAGATATTTGATCATCAAGCACAGGTGAAGTAGCGTGTTTTTTAATTGCTTTTACTTCATTTTTCTTTTCTTTTGTATTATTCGTATCTGACATAGTAAGCTCCGTATGTTAATAACCCAATATATATATCAAATTTGTTACATTAATATTACAACAAAGACTCAAATTATACAAGTATTGACTTTTTTGCTGTATGCTATACACTCACTAAACCTTCATTAAGGAGAGTATAATGCAAAAATCAAATAAAATAAAGCCCCTTAAAGTCTATCTTTGTGGTTTAGCAATGGGTGCGGCGGACGTTGTCCCTGGGGTATCAGGCGGAACAATTGCTTTTATTACAGGCATTTATCAAGACCTACTCAATGCAATAAAAAGCTTAGACATAGAATTCATTAAATTATTTTTTAAAGGCAATTTTAAAGCCGCTTTTTCTCGCATTCCCTTTGCCTTCCTTATTCCTTTATTATTAGGCATTTTTACAGCTATTTTTTCGCTGGCAAAGCTTATTTTATTTTTATTGACAAACTACCCACTCTTTATTTGGACATTTTTCTTAGGCCTTATCTTGGCTTCTGTTTTCATTCTTTATAAGGAACTTCCTAAAAAAAATATTCAGAGTTTTATTATTTTTCTTCTTGGCTCTATTTTTGCTTATTTCATCTCAACGCTCACGCCTATTGAAACTCCAAATACTAAGCTTTTTATATTTTTATCTGGCGCAATTGCTATATGTGCTATGATTTTACCGGGTATTTCAGGTTCATTTTTACTTGTAATACTAGGGAAATACCATACAATTCTTAAAGCTGTTACTGAATTTGATGGCACTACACTTTTGCTTTTTGCACTAGGTGCGGTGTGTGGCATCCTTTCCTTTGTGCGCATTCTCTCTTATGCGCTAAGCCATTATTATAATATAACTATTGCCTTATTACTCGGCATTATGTTTGGCTCATTGAAACGCATCACCCTTGCTTTGCCAGAGCTTGAAATGAATATCTCTCTCTTTTATGCATTTTTGTGCTTATCACTTGGTATAATTGTGCCTATAGCTTTGCAAAAGCTAGCTCAAACAGACAAGGGTACAAAATAAATTTCAGTTTCAAAAATCTCAAAAAAAATAACTCAGCCTAAAATAAAACATTATAGCCTTAAAAAAAGTATAAAGCTCCCCTAGCCTTTGGAAAAAATAAATTTTCTGCAAAGACCAAGAGAGCTTAAATCAATAAAATAGCCTAGAATAAAAACAAAAAAATTAGTAGCCTACAAGCCAAAACCTGCAAGCAAGTCGTCGATATTACCTTGATCGGTATCTTCTCTTGGACCTGTGAGTTTTTCTTCTTCTCTTTCGATTAAAGAAACCTTATTATGTATAGAGCTTTCCACTTGCTCTAATTTTGCCACAACTTTTTTCAATCTTTGACCAACTAAATCTTGGAAAGAAAGCAAGGATAAGCTTTCAGTTAAATCTTTTTTCAACTCTTCATCAAGCGCAGAAATCTTATTTTTTACTTCTGGCGCTAAACCAGGAAAGAGTATAGTTTCTTCACGTTCTGTGTGATTATCAAGTTGTTTTTCTACAACAGCTAAAAGCTCGTGTGCTGATTCTTCAGTGTGTTTTACTGCAGCATCGATAAGTTCGTAACATTCGTGTATAACTTTAGTAAGCTCTTTATTATACTGCTGTTTTTTAGAAGAATGCTCTTTTTTTGCAAGAAGTTTCTTTTTAGTAGAATTTTGTTTTTTCTTTTTCATAAACTAAAACCTTATTGATTTTTATAAAGATGTTTCAATGCTGTAGTTGTCCCTAAGACAATAATTCTGTCTTCTGGTTCAATCACAGTATTACCTTGAGGAATAATTACTATCCCTTTCCTTAATATACTTAAGATTAGCGCGCCTTTTGGCAAGTCTAAATCTTTAATTTCTTTATTGAGAAGTGCGGAATTATCTTCAAACTCCACTTCCATAATCTCTGCCTCGTCCGATCCTATGCTTACTGAAGTAAATACTTTTCCTTCACGAATGTAGTTCACAAAAGAATTTACTGCAGCAGTTCGTGGGTTTACGCTATGGTCAATACCAATATTTGTAAGCAAGGACACATAACTTGACTTATTCACCCTTGCAACAGTATCGCGCACTCCAAGATTTTTTGCAAGCAAACAAGTAAGAATATTTGTTTCTTCATCTTCACTCACTGAAACGAACACATCCATCTTACCAATATTTTCTGTAGTTAGCAATTCTTTTTCTCTTGCATCTCCTAATAAAACCAAGGTAGAATTAAGCTCACTCGCAAGATATTTTGCTCTTTGTTCATTCTTTTCAATAAGTTTGACGTCAAGACCTCTGCTTTCAAAAATTTGTGCAAGCAAAAGCCCAATATTTCCACCACCAACTATGCAAGCCGAGGAAAAGAAGGCATTATGCTTATTCAAAGCCTTCAATAAATGCCTTTGTTGTGAGCTTTTATACACAAAATAGACAATATCGTCTTTTTCAATTGTGTCTTCTCCAGAAGGAATAAAGAGCGTGCCCTCACGGCGAATTGCCGCCACTAAAATATCATTGCTTTCCATAATGCTTCTAAAATGCATAAGAGGATTGCCAATAAAAACCCCTGCCTCTATTTTATAGCAAACCATACGCACTTGACCTTGAGCAAATTCAGCATAATCAAGAGCTTGTGGCAATGAAAGCAGGCGGTCAATAAGCCTTACCACCGCTTCTTCTGGGTTTACAATAAGATGAATACCTATATCTCTTTCATCAAGTTTAGGCATATATTTGGCATATTCGTCTTCACGCACTCTTGCTAAGCGCACTATATTAGGGTTGAGCACAGCCGCATAGATAGAAGTAAGCACATTCACTTCATCGTCATTTGTGGCCGCTATGCACACATCAGCTTTTTTTATGCCTGCTTCCTCTAAAACTTTAGGACTTGCGCCTGAACCGCAAATAGTCTGCACGTCAAGAGTATTTTGAAGATTTTCAAGCTTTTGAGCCTTTGAGTCTATCACAGTGACCACATAACCATCTCTAGAAAGACGCTTTGCCGTCTGTGAACCCACTTCACCAGCGCCCACAATCAAAACATTTTGATACTTGAGCCTGCTCGTCACTTTTTTCTTCCCGAAGCCAAACATCTAGAACTCCAAACTCCCTGGTGTGCGCGGAAAGGCGATGACATCTCGAATATTTGAAATGCCTGTAAGGAGCATAAGCATACGCTCAAAACCCATGCCAAAACCAGCATGAGGGGCTGAACCAAAACGGCGCAAATCAAGATACCACCAATAATCGGCAGGATTTTGTCCAAGCTCAATAATGCGTTTTTCTAAAACGTCTAAACGCTCTTCACGCTGAGAACCGCCAATAAGCTCACCTATGCGTGGCACAAGCAAATCCATTGCGGCAACAGTTTCATTGTCGTCATTCATGCGCATATAAAAAGCTTTGATGCCTTTTGGATAATTATAAACTGTCACAGGGCCTTTGAAATATTCTTCAGTCAAAAATCTTTCGTGTTCTGTTTGTAAATCTTGCCCAGCAATAACGGGAAATTCAAATTTCTTATTGGATTTTAGCAAGATATCAACAGCATCATAATAAGGAATACGGTGAAATTTGCCTTCTTGCAAAGATTTTAAGCTATCCAAAAGGCCTTTTGAAACAAAGTTATCAAACAAAGTCAAATCTTCCATGCAATTATTTAGGGCATGGTCAACAACATATCTTGTCAAATCTTCGCCTAAAGTCATATCGTCTTCCAAGTCAGCAAAAGCCATTTCAGGCTCAATCATCCAAAACTCGGCAACGTGCCTTGGAGTATTAGAATTTTCAGCTCTAAAAGTTGGCCCAAAAGTATAGACTTTACCAAGGCTCATAGCCAAAGTTTCAGCTTCTAATTGCCCTGAAACCGTGAGCTGTGCTTGCTTAGCAAAAAAATCTTTAGAAAAATCGTCTTCGTGCGGATTGAGCGTTGTCACTCTAAACATTTCGCCTGCACCCTCACAGTCAGAACCTGTAAGAATAGGCGTATGCACATAGAAAAAACCTTGATTATTGAAAAAATCATGCACAGCTTTTGCCGCTTGTGATCGCACTCTAAAGGCCGCACCGTATTTATTTGAGCGAGGGCGAAGGTGTGCTATAGTGCGAAGATATTCGTCAGTATGGCGCTTTTTTTGTATAGGAAAAGTTTCGGGATCGGCAAGACCAAAAACTGTCATTTCACTTGCGCGTACTTCCCATTTTTGCCCTTTACCTGGCGATTCAATCAAATCACCTATAATTTTAATTGCAGCACCTGTATTGATTTGCACATTTTCTTTTGTCAATTCTTCATAGGCTTTTGTGCCTTCATCAAGCACGCATTGTATATTCATAAGACAAGAGCCATCATTAATTTCTAAGAAACTAAAGGTCTTAGAATCTCTTCTTGTTCTAATCCAACCACAAAGAGTGATACCCTCTTGTGGACCCTGTGCGTTCAATAATTCTTTTATACTTGTATGCTGCATACTATTTCCCTTTAATTATTTCGTGTATTTTCTCACTTTTTATTAAAAAGTCAAGCAGGATTTTACTCGACATTTTCCGTCATTCTCTATATAATGATTGAAAAATTACTAAGAAATCCAAATTGGAGCAAGCTATGCCATGCACTAAATACCAATATACTGATGTAAATGAAGCAAAAAAATTCTTTGCCTCTCTTTCTGCTAGAGATGAATCTAGCCCCGAAATTGATTTGCAAGTTATTGAAATTCTAAAAAATATCAAAGAAAATCATGACAATGCCCTTTTGGAATACACACAAAAATTTGATGCCCCTCATTTTCAAGGCTCATTTCGTGTGCCCGAACACAATATAGCAGAAGCTGCCGCAAGCATTCCGCCGCAAGACTATGCTATTTTACAAGATGCCGCTTCGCACATCACGTATTTTCACGAGATGCAAAAAGAAAAATCTTGGTTTCATACAAAAAGTGATGGAACAATTCTTGGGCAAAAAGTTGAACCAATCGAAAGAGCTGGTATCTATGTTCCTGGAGGCAGAAAAGGCAACACTCCCCTTATTTCTTCGCTTTTAATGGGCGCAATCCCTGCTTTAGTAGCCGGTGTTTCTGAAATTGCTGTAGTAAGCCCCCCACGTGAAGATGGCACGCTAAACCCCTACATTCTAGCCGCCGCCTACCTTCTTGATATTAGAGAAGTCTATGCAGTAGGTGGCGCATGGTCTATAGCCGCATTAGCTTATGGAACGCCAACTATCAAGGCTGTGGACATTATTACTGGCCCTGGTAATGCCTATGTAGCAAGCGCGAAAAGAATGCTTCAAGGAAAAGTGGGCATTGATATGGTGGCTGGCCCTAGCGAAATTTTAATTATTGCTGATGAAAAAGCAAATCCTGACTATATTGCCGCAGATATGCTCTCGCAAGCCGAGCACGATACTATGGCTTCAGCCCTTTTAGTGACAGACAGCCAATATCTAGCTGATAAGGTATTGAAACAATTAGAAATACGATTACAAAACCTTCCTAGAAAAGATATTGCAAAAGAAGCCTTAGAAAAATGGTCAGGCCTAGTTGTTTTGCCAAATATTATGCAATGCATTGAATTTTCAAACTTTATCGCACCTGAACATTTAGAAGTCATGATAGACGAACCTTTCGCTTCCTTGCCTTTTATCAAAAATGCGGGCGCAATCTTTTTAGGCCCTTATTCCTCTGAATCAGCCGGCGATTATTTTGCAGGCCCAAACCACGTTTTACCTACAATGTCAACCGCGCGCTTTTCCTCAGGGCTCAGCGTTTCTACCTTTACCAAGAAATCAAATGTGCTTTCCATTTCAAAACAATTTGTGGCTCAAAATGCCGCTTCAATAGCAAGACTTGCGCGCCTTGAATCACTTGAAGCTCATGCGCAGGCCATTGAAGCTCGTAAAAAATAAGCTTAAAAACGAAATAGACAAAAAAACAATTCTAAGAAAAATAATTAAATACTGGAGAAAAATATGATAGATACAGTCGAAGCAATCAGCATAAATTATGAAGAAGAAGGCATTTTAATAGTTAAAGAATTAGAAAAAGAAGTTCTTAGTAAAAAAGGCGCGTGGGTGACTGTGCTTTTCCGCTATCAAGACTGGAACGCAAAAAAAGAAGAATACAGCGAAGATAAATATGCCATACGTCGCTATCAAAAAAGAGGCGGCGAATACAAAACGCAAGCAAAATTTGCCCTCACAAGCAAAGAGCAAGCAAAAGAATTAGTAAAAACTTTGCAAATTTGGCTTGAACAAGCTGACAAAGAATAAGTAGAATGAAAACTTCAAGAAAAAACTATATCAACAGCGTGAGAGCTGATTTTTTGTCAGGCCTATTAAAGCCTTGGCAGAAAAGAAATAATCGCCTTTTGCACATCTATGCAAATCATGGTGTTGAGCCAAGTTTTTTCTGGGAGATGGGCTTTGATGTGAGCGTGTTATGCGCCACTCAAAAAGAATTAGAACAATGCCAAGAAAGAAATGGCAAAAAAGTTGAATATTTTATAGGGAAGAGCGAGCATCTACCTTTTGACGAAAAGCTTTTTGATTATGTTGTCCTCACGCATAGTTTGGGCAGTAGCATTGAAGATGCTAAAAGGAAAAAGCTCTACCATAGTCAGAATGAAATTGAGCAAGTTCTAGAAAAAATTATTCAAGAAGCGCAAAGAGTTTCGACTAAAAGTGTGTGTATTCTCGAATTTTCTAGCTTTGCTTTCACAAAAATTCAGCCAGCTCTCTCCCCTCTTCTTTTGCGTAAACTCGTGAAACTTGATACATATACGAATAGTAATGAAGAAGAAAATCTTACAAAGCTTGTCACAGCCTTGCATCTTCCCTCCTTTCTTTGGACAAAAAAACCTTTACCCTTTTCATCCTATCCTCTCAATATTCCCTTCGGTTCGCTTATGGCAGTCACCTTAGATCATTCACCCTTTTTGATGACTAGCCTTCCTCTGCACATTCAACAAGCTGCCACTGAGATCAGTTCATAAAGAGGTCTTATGCGCATTATTATAATAAATTTCACGCGTTTTGGTGACACTTTGCAAAGCCAACCTCTTGTGCACGCACTTAAAGCACAAGGGCATACTTTGGCTTGGATTTGCCTTGAAAATTTCACTACTGCAGTAGAACTTATTGAAGGTATAGACAAAATATTTCCTCTGCCCTCAGCAAAACTTTTGGCTTATATGCATCAAGACAGCCAAAGCAAAGACAAAAATACTTGGCATAAAGCACTTTCACTCTTTGAAGCTTATATAAGAAATGTTGAAAAACAATTTGAAGCTGATGCTATTTTGAATTTGACACCTATGAATATTGCTAGGCTCATAGCAAAGCGCCTTTCCATGCCTTCGAATAGAAGTGGGAAAATTTTGCCTATGCTTGGTTTTGGCCTCGACAATGACGGCTATATGAAAAATTCAACAGTTTGGGCAAATTACATTCAAGCTGTCACTCTAAACCGTATTTCAAGCCCTTTTAATATATCTGATGGCTTTTCACTACTTGGGATTGACTCTCTGAAAGAAGAAAGTGCACAAAATGCTTTTATCAAGCCTATAGATCAAGAAATCCTTAAAGAAATGGAGAACTTCCTCTACACTCTCCCCTTTGAAAATTATTCTGCACAATTTTCCCCTAAAGGCTTTATTGCTTTTCAATTAGGCGCAAGTAATGAAGTTCGGCAGTGGAGCATGAAAAACTTTGCTGACTTAAGTCAAATTCTTGTCAAAGAAGGCTATATTCCTGTTTTACTTGGAACAAAAGAAGAAGAACATCTTGCTGAACAATTTTACCTCAAAGGCGGTGCGGCAAAAAATGCCCTTGGCAAAACAAATCTTCACCAATTAGCCGCTCTTTTGACAAAAATCGCACTCCTTGTCACTAACGATACAGGCACTATGCATTTAGCTGCCGCTGTTGGCACACCAATTCTTGGCATTTTTCTAGCCACAGCACAGCCTTGGGATACTGGCCCTGTAAGCATAGATGCTTGCCTTGTTGAGCCAAATCTTCCCTGTCACCCTTGTGATTTTTCTACAAAATGCCCTCATAACAATATGTGCAGAGAATCAATTCCTGCAAAAATTATTGGCGGGCTTATTAAAGAAAGATTGCAAAGCAATGTGTGGCAACAAGCATTTTCAGAACACACAAGAATTTGGAAAAGCATAAGAGATAGTGAAGGATTTTTATCACTTGAGCCCTTAGATATAGTAGAAAAAAATCAGAGATACGCTATCTACAATATGCAAAGAATTGTCTATAAAGAATTGCTTAACCTCTTGGCTAAAAAAGCAAAAGGAGAGGCACTAAATCCCTCTATTCCTCCTTTAGAAGCAATCGGAACTGAAGAAAGCCAGAAATTAAGACAAAATCTTGACGCGTGCCTAGAACTTTTCTTCCTTCTAGAGCAGCAAGGGAAATTGCTTACAACAATTCCTCGTATGAAGCAGGCTTTTTTGGCAACAAATCAGAAAATATTAATTTATCTCAAAGATATAAAATATTTAGTCCCCCTTTCTTATATGTGGAACTATGGCATGGAAAATTATGGCGAAGACTTGTCTTCTTTTTTCGAATTTACAGAAATAGTGAAAAACATTATGGAAAAATGGAGAAAAGCTCTTTGTGAAGAATAAAAGAGCCCTATAAATTCAACTTTGGCACGCTTGTTGCATACTCCTAAACATGAAAGAAAAAGTTTTGACATAAGGAAAATTATGCCAAAAAAACCAACTTATGAACTAGGAGTATTATTATGATTATTATCGATGGAAGACAAACAGAACTTTCAATTACAAATTTTGAAAATCTTGAACAATTATTAGTAAGCGTTTCAAATTGCGACGAGATGAATGGCAGAGTTGTGACAGACATCTTAGTCAACAATGAACAATTTAGCGAACTTTACCCGCACCAATCAGAAGACATCGAATCTGACGAACTTGAAAGCGTTGAAATCCGCTCAGTCCATTATACACAAATGGCACTTGATATTACGACAGAACTTTATAAAGTAAGTAAAATCATGCAAGTTTCCAGCACAGAAATTTCTACACATTTTAGAAATGTTAACACTGAAGATGGCCTTCCACTCTTCTTAGATCTTATCAATGTTATACGTAACTTTATGGGCATGATTGCCGTTTTGCGCACAGAATTTATTGATACTGTTGATGCTGGCTTTGTAAATCATGTTGAAGCAATCTCACAAATCCTTGGAGAAATGAATGAAGTATTAGCAAGTGAAGATTGGCTCTTATTGGCTGACCTTCTTGAATACGAATTTCAACCAACTTGCCAAGGTTGGGAAAGCATTTTAGACAAACTACACTCTGATATTAAAGCTATTATCTAAAGTTCTTAGAATATTTGTCGATTAGAAAATTATAGAGTTAACATACAACAGAAGAAGATTTATTCTAGGAGAACTATTATGGCAGCTGTATTAACCATGCTTGACCGCGCACTTATATTGGCACAGCACGAATTAGAAGCTTTAAACGCAGGCAATGTAGAGGAAGCTGAAAGTTATTTTATGGAAAGAAGCGAGCTTCTTAGCCTTGCGTACAATCAACACGATGAAGTAAACAATGAAGACTATGTGATTAAGCTTATCGCTCTTCAAGGTTATAATCAACTCATCTGCGAAGTAGGCGAAAGCTTGAAAGAAAGCATTCGTGGTAATATTCTTGCCAGCCAAAAAACTACTAAAGCAGCAAAAGCTTATATGAACTCATCAAGATATTAATCTCTTTGCATTACTATAACCATATTTGGTACTCCATATTTGGTACTCTTTCATAAGATAAGCCCTTAGTTTCTTAGGAAATTAAGGGCTTATTTGTTAATTGCTTTTTAGAATAAACTATGCGCAGGTTAAATATTCGCATAGGTCTATGAAGTAAAACCTTATTTTTTATGCTTCACCTACAAAGCGTACAAGTTCATCTACTTCTTTTCTTGTTGTTGCAGGCACTTCACCTTCAGGGTAGCCATAAACAATAAGTGCAGCAACGGTTTCTTCTTCTGGCAAATTGCCAATTTTCGCTAAATTTGCATTGTC
>CAYJFE010000035.1:19767-25775 GCA_964369165.1 uncultured Desulfovibrionaceae bacterium
CAGCAACGGTTTCTTCTTCTGGCAAATTGCCAATTTTCGCTAAATTTGCATTGTCGATAACACCCATTATGCAAGTGCCTAAGCCTTTTGCGTGTGCAGCAAGGCAGAATTGTTGGCAAGCAATACCAGCATCAAAAGTTTCCCAAAGATTGCCTAAAGAAGTGGCGTATTCGTCTTTTTCAAGATCTAATTTCCCACTTTTTCCTTTCACAAAACTTAAAATAGCTACATTCTTAGCATTTTTCAAAGTGCCTATATTGTAAACAAAACCTTTCACACCGTCTAACTCGATTTGCTCGATCACTTTTCTGTCATCAATCAAGGTATAACGAGCTACTTGGTAATTCGCCCAAGATGGAGCAAAGCGCGCAATTTCAATAACTTCTTTCATCAATTCACGGCTTACTTTTTCGTCTTTAAATTTACGTATACTTCTACGACTTTTGAGTAATTCTACTGCTTCCATATAAGAATCCTTTGCTAAATGTTATTTTTTTAAAACTATTAATGAATTAACTACTCTACTCATTTTGTCAACATATTTAATTATTATAATTTTGCATAAAAAAAGAGCCCGATTTCTCGAGCTCTCTTTCATTTTTTAAATTATTCTATTGCTATGAACATTTGTGAATAAATCTTTAGCGAGTGAAACAAGAACCACGTTTCTTGTAAACGAGGATTTTGTGTCAAAGACCAAAATCTATACTATAAATGTCAAACTTTTTATTTGTTCAATTCAGCTTCTTGTGGGAACACAGGAAGATATCTGTATGCCAAAGAAAGAATAATGCCACTATATGAAGCAACTAAGGCACAAGCTGCCCATTCTACCCAGTTAGGTATATAGATTTTCCACTCATCAAAAGGCATAACAGGAGCTGCAAGACCTTGAACGGTGAGGACGTATCTATTGATTGTGATACCAGTACAAGCTAAGATAAAGAGTGTGTAGTACCAGAATTTGTTCTGTCTAAAACTAGGAATAAGAAGAAGCACAGCAGGAATAACGGCTAGAAGATGTTCAAGCCAGAAGAGCCATGCGCCATAGATTGTTCCGTAGAAGAGTTGATCAAAGGTTAGACCTTCGCGTGGTAAAAGGCCAGATGCCCACACTATACTGTCAAGACATTTGAAGACAGAATAGATGATAAGCATTGTGCCAGCGATTTTAGCAAGAAGTTGTTTTACTTCCCATGAAACCAAGGTTTTGCCTGTCAATTTTTCCATAAGGCTAGCGATAAGCGTGGTGAACATTGGGCCAACGCTAATAGCAGACATAATGAAAAGGAAGAATGTCCAAGGCCAGATGAAGAAACCTTCACGGTAAACATAAGGACGGCCAAACAATACGCCATACATACCGCCAAGTGAACCTTGGTGGAATGTTGACAAGAAAGCACCAATACCAGCAAATAAAGGCATGAAAACGTGGAAGTTGTGAGCCAAAGCTGCAATAACTTTGTTTTTCATAAATTGGCGGTTTTCAAGTGTTAATGGAATTGATTCGATAATCAAAACAACACAATAACAAGTGATACAAAAGATAACTTCTGTAAGCATTGAGTGCACGTTTGGATACATATAACCAAACCAAGAACGAATTGGTTGACCAATATCAAGCACAAGAATAAGCATTGCGCCTGAATAACACAAGAAACCAAGCACAACAGCTAAGTTTACAATATTTTTCAATTCGTCGATATTCAAGATATAGCGAAGAAGTGAGGTAAAGAATGCACCTGCGCCAAGAGCAATAACTGCTAAGTCGAAGGTAATCCAAAGACCAAAGCCGAAATAATCGTCAAGACCGGTTACGCCAAGGCCATTTGCCAAAGTGATAAATGCTGCGTACGCACCCCAAAGAAATACAATGCCAAGCCCTAACATCCAAAATGAAAATTGGGTGAAAGAACAGCGTGTACAACCTTCAGGGAAGAACTTTGCATCAATAGGTTCGTTATAATTAACCATAATTTAACCTCTTAATGTCCTGAGCCCGCGATATTGCCAAGAGGCTGACCGGTTTGCTCGTTTTCAAGATAGTTGTCGCCAAGGCGGCGTACCCATTCACGCTGTGTAGTGTAGTACACTTGCGGATCTGTGCCCAAACGCTCTAAAAGTCTGAAAGCATTTTCTGAATGTGACAATTCATATACTTTATGTGCTGGATTCATCAAATCACCAAATGTGATAGCACCATTAGGGCAAGCCTGTGTGCATGATGTTTGATAATCGCTTTCAGCCAATTTGTAAGGATCACGGCCTTCTACACGAGCTTGATCTTTTGCAGCCATCCAACGATGGTGACAGAAAGAACATTTTTCTACAACACCACGTGGGCGCACAGAAACATCAGGTGTGAGAGTTTCAGCCAAATCGCCTTCCCATTTAGGATCGAACCAGTTGAAGTAACGAGCGTGGTAAGGGCATGAAGCCATACAATAACGGCAACCGATACAACGTGGTGTCACTTGGCTCACAATGCCACCTTCTTCGCGTTTGTCAGTAGCAATAACTGGGCAAACAGATACACAAGAAGGTTTGCCGCATTGCATACAAGGGCGCGGAAGATAGGCAACTTCATGGTCAGGAAATTGCTTGCCATTAGTCAATCTATACACAAGCATCCAAGTCATTGAACGTACTTTATTACTTGCATCTATTTCAGGTGCGAGGTTATTTTCAGCCTGACAAGACACCATACAAGCTCCACAGCCTGTACACTTGTCAAGGTCAATAACCATGCCCCATTTCATTTTTAATTCTATTGGACTAGCCATATTTTTCCCCTATATCTTTTGAGCACTTACATACATAGGTGCAAAAACAGCCACATCAGTGCCAGCTTCTTTTACCATGCCTGTAAGATCGATAACATTATCACCTTTGTTTTGACTAAAACCGTCAAAAGCAGTGTGCCCAAGGCCTAAAGGTAGGAGCAAGGTGTCATTTTGAACACCTTCATAAAGCGCTACTTTTGCTACAACAGCACCATAATCGTTGCTGAGCTTGAGCATTTGGCCTTCTTTAACATTCAACTTTGCCGCTGTAGCAGAGTTTACTTGCGCAACCATGCTTGTGCCAATAAGTTGATCGTTTGTGATAATTTTTGTGGAGAAAGGCGGAATACCTGTAGCAGGTGTTCCGAAGCCAATAACATTTTGAACGCAAACAGCTAAATCTTGTTTTTGATCTTGAACACCTTTTTTGAGCATACTTACATTGAAGTGTAAAGTAGCCATAGGCGCAGTCATATCAAGAGTAAAGCTATTGCCGTCTAATAAATCGCCCATATCAGCGCCGATTTTTTCCGCTGTCATCGCGATAAGTTCAGCACCATTATTGATTTCAAAACCTTTACCAATATTATTTGCAAGAGCAAAAAGAATATCAGTAGCTTGGCGAGCTTCATAAGCTGGTTCTACAGCAGGCTGACCTGCAGCATAGTTCACAAATGAAGAACCGTATGGTGTGTAGATATCGTCAAAACGTTCAAAATCCATTGCAGCAGGCAAAACTAAATCAGCTTCTTTTGTTGTTTCATCTAAGAAAGAGGAAAGAGCAACAACAAAGCCAGATTTTGCTAAAAGAGCTTCTACGCCAGAGTTTTTAGGCAAAGCATACACTGGGTTAGCTTCGTAAGTAAGAAGAAGTTTTGGAGCTTCTTTCTTGTCAGCCGCAACAGCTTCAGCATAAGCAACAAAGTCATTCATAAGAATGTCTTCATAGCTCATAGAATCGTCTAAAGCTTTTGGAGGGAAAGGAAGGGCACGAAGAGGACCATTATCTTTCAAAAGACCTTTTTGTAACAATAAGTTACAAGCAATACCTGCCATAATTGGCAATGAGCCAACAGTGCCGTAAGTTTCGCCACCCACTATAACAACTGGGCTTTTTGCTTTAAGCATAGCGTCAACAGCAGCAATTAATTTTTGTGCTGGAACGCCTGTCAAGCTTTCAACTTTTTCAGGTGTATACGCGGAAGTAAGGTCTGCAAAATCACCGTAACCTATAGTGAAAGAATTTCTTCCATTTCTAATAAGGAGGTGAGCCACACCCAAAGCTATAACAAATTCAGAATTTGCTTTGCATGGAAGATAAAAATCCGCACAAGAAGCTGTATTTGTTTGCGCAGGGCCAGCATAGGCTAATGTGAGTGCTTTATTACCATTTGTTGGGCGTTTAGCTGAAAAATCTTGACGATTGTAAACCACAGGTCCCCAATTTTCAAGATAGTTTGCGCCTATTGAGAAGACATAATCAGCATCTTTGATATTATAACCAATTCTGCCACGTCCGCCCATTTCTTTCCAAGCTTTTTGCGCAACACTTTCCTCTGATGGCATAAGATAAAAATCTTTTGAACCCATTTTACTTAAAAGTGCTGAGAAAAGATTTTTGCTTGAGCCAGTGCTATCGCCTGATAAAGCGGCAACTGAAGATTTTGCTTCCATAGCTTTTTCAGTGAAGAGCTGCATAGCTTCTTCCCATGAAATTTCAATCAAAGCATTGTCAGCACTTCTTTTCAAAGGCTTTTGAATACGACTTGGAGCGCAAGCTAACTGTGTTTGAGTAGCGGCTAAAGCTGTCATTGCGCCTTGGCTTAAGATATTATTAGGGTTACCTAAAGCACGAACAGGACGGCCTGAAACTGTACGAATCAAAAGACCTGAGCCTGATTGGCAAACCTTGCTTACTGTTGGAACATAGGCATTTTCGCCATATTTCAAGCGAGGAATCCATGACCAGTTTTGTGTCCAATAAGCAGCATCATACAAGAGTTTATAAGGCATAGGAGTAAGGAATGTACCAAGAGCACCGCCGCCTATTAATTTTAATATACTACGTCTGTCTATCATATCATACTCCCTTACTTATGGCACACAAAGCAAGCATTACTTGCTGTTGATTGGCCAAATCTGTGTCCTGGAAGAGCATGGCACTCTTCACATTCCCACATCATCATTGTTTCACTTGAGTAAGTAGACAAAACGTTTTGATGATATGTAGGTGAAGCCGTTGAAGTAGACATATCTATGTGACATTCAGCGCATAAAGTTGCTTCGTCAGTAAGTGGATAGACGTATTCGTGACAGCGCGCACAGCTTTCAACAGAGTGAGCTGCGTGTGGAAAGAACACGTTATCAGGCTGTTTTGCGTAAATAAGCCATTCATCTTGAATTTCACGGCCTGTGTCAGCGTATTCAGCAACAAATTTAGCCTCTTCTGGGCTTTCTGTTACAGCTACAGCGTGACACATCGCACAGCTTTCTGTTGTAGGACGACCGCTAAACGTTCCGTCCTCACGTAAATAGTGGCAGTCGACACAAGCCATGCCAGCATTTTCCACGTGTGCTACGTGATTAAATACTACAGGTTGCTCCTGACTGGTATACATAAACGAAGGGTAGGCAAACCACCCAAATAACATTGCCACAACCAATCCCACTAAAAAAGGGATCATACCGCAAAAGCATGACTTTTTACATGCTTGCGTAGTGTTGTTGACTTCCCCCATACCCGATGCCTCGCAGGGTTGAAGTTAATAAAATATTTATACAGTCCTTGCATAAATAAACCAAAGCCGATTGGGTCTTTTAAAAGCAGAAATCTTGCAAAGAAGCACTGCAAACCCTTTTATTTTCTACTATTTTACATTTTAACGAAAAAATTTTTCGCAAAATGACGGAAGAAAATTCGTATAACCTCTTCTTTTATAAATTAAATTTATACTCTTTGCAAGTGCTTTTTAGTTTTTTGAAAAATTTTCTTAGGCTAGAGTCTATTTTCTTGATATGATTATTGTTATTATTTTCGCAAGACAAAAAAAGAGGAGATATTCCTATCTCCTCAAAACATCATTTATTATTATAGATTAATATCTGTAGTGATCTGCCTTATAAGGACCTTGAGGATTCACGCCAATATAGTCAGCCTATGACATCTATCATATAGATTTTGGGCCTTGCCACAAAATCCTCACTGCGTGAAAAACCTCGTTTTCA
>CAYJFE010000036.1:0-25642 GCA_964369165.1 uncultured Desulfovibrionaceae bacterium
TGGTGGCGAAGGCGACGACATTCTCTTTGGAGAATTGAAAGATTTAGAACTTGACGGTGGTAATGACCTAGATGTTCTATTTATCAATGCTGGCCCAAATAATACATCACCTCAACTTAACTATGATGGCAAAGGCGATGGTACAATCAAAGGTGTAGAAATAGTTATTAATGGCCTTGAAGGAATGGAAGATCTTGGTTTACTTGATTTAAACCAAGAAAATCTCACTGTAGATGCTATTCTTGATTCGCTTGGAATCTCCAACGAAAACGGCAAAGTTTCTGTTGATACATCAGTTTTAGATAGACATCTTGGTGATACTAATAATGATGGTTATGCTGAATTTAAAGGTGACTTTACTAATACAGAAGGCGATACCACACAAATAACCGTCTTAATTGAAAGTACAAAACTTCAATAAATCAAATAAGATATATTCTCTAAAGAAGAATATTCCACTTAATATCAAAATCTCCTGCGCGCCCACAAGTGCAGGAGATTTTTTTGTATGCTTCTGATAAAACAGCAAAAATAGGTAAAGAGCATAGAATAGATCTAAGTGTAATTTTAAAAAGCTTCTCCACCCAAAAAAGAGAGAGAGCTTATTCTCGCTTGAATTTAGTCAAAATATAGTATAGTATATCTAAAATGAAAGCGCGTTCATATTCATTTGAACAGTAGAATACCATAATGCCTGGAGAAAATTCATGCAATTAAATCTTGATAGCAGATGGATGAAAAAAGTCTATCCACAATACGAAAAGAATAAAAGCTATTATCAAAATAGAATACTTTCTGTGATGGAAGGTTTTAAAAAGCAATACGGTTCAACACAAGATATACGAATTTTTTCTGCACCAGGAAGAGTGGAAATTGGCGGAAATCACACAGATCATCAAAGAGGAAGCGTGCTTGCGGCTAGCATAGATCTTGATGTGCTTGGAGCTGCAAAAAAAAGTAATGAGCACATTGTTCGCCTTGAATCAGAAGGCTATGGGCTTATCATGCTTGATATTTCTGATTTGACAATGAAAGTTGAAGAGCAAAATACAAGCTATGCCCTTATACGCGGCGTGTATAAAAAAATGAAAGAAATGGGCTTTGAAGTTGGCGGACTTGACATTTACTGCACTTCTAGCGTGCTTGGCGGGTCAGGCTTAAGCTCTTCTGCTGCCTTTGAAGTCTTTTTAGGCACAGCCCTCAATGCTCTTTATTGTGACAATCAAATTTCTGCTATAGATATTGCAAAAATTGGGCAATATGCTGAAAATGTTTATTTTGGCAAGCCCTGCGGCTTACTTGATCAAATGGCTTCTTCTGTCGGCAATGTTGTGGCTATTGACTTTAAAGATCCACAAAAGCCCATTATTGAAAAAGTCGATTTTTCTCCAGAAGACATGGGGCATGCCCTCTGTATTATTGACACTGGCGGAGATCATGCTGATCTTACACAAGATTATGCTGCAATCCCAGAAGAAATGGCTCTTGTGGCAAATGTTTTTGGGCAAAAATATTTGAGAGAAATAAGCAAAAATGACTTATTAGAAAAAGCAAAAGAAATCTGTGCAACTACCTCTGACAGAGCATTTTTAAGAGCGATGCACTTCCAAAACGAAAACGAAAGAGCAAAAGATGAAGCAAAATCGCTGAAAGAAAAAGATTATGCCACATTTTTAAAACTTGTTAAAGAATCTGGCCATTCTTCCTTTATGTATCTTCAAAATATTTATTCGGCAAAAGATGTATATAATCAAAAAGTGTCTGTCGCGCTTTCTTTATGCCAAGAATTTCTTCAAGGAAAGGGGGCATATCGTGTGCATGGCGGCGGCTTTGCAGGCACAATAGAAGCCTTTGTTCCTTTTTCTATGCTAGATGATTTCAAAAAAAGCATTGAAAATATTCTAGGCAAAGACACTTGCTATGTTTTGTCGATACGAAGTATTGGCGGCACTGAAATCAAAATACAATAAATTTAATGCTATTTGCAGGAGTGGATTATGTCAGTTTTAGTTTTGGGTGGAGCAGGATATATTGGCTCTCACACAGTAAAAGAGCTTTGTGATAGAAATGAAAAAGTGATTGTTGTTGATAATCTTTCCACAGGCTATAAAAAAGCAGTTGATACAAGAGCCACATTTTATGAAGGCGATATAGGCGATTGTGATTTTATAGTTGGCATTTGCCAAAAAGAAAAAGTCGATGCCATCATCCACTTTGCCGCCTACTCTCTTGTTGGCGAAAGCATGACCGAGCCTTTGAAATATTATGAAAATAATCTTTGTAAAACTAAAAATCTTTTAGAGGCTATGGTGCAGGCTCAGGTTTCAAAAATTGTTTTTTCTTCTACAGCTGCCACCTATGGCGAAGCGCAGTCTATTCCTATTCTTGAAGATGATCCTACCTCCCCTACCAATCCTTATGGCGAAACAAAGCTTGCCATGGAAAAAATGTTCAAATGGGCAAATAAAGCCTATGGCATTGAATTTGTTTCCTTGCGCTATTTCAATGCTTGTGGCGCAGATGTTTCTAGCCTAATAGGTGAAGCGCATAAACCTGAAAGTCATCTTATCCCCCTTATCTTGCAAGTGCCAAATAATCAGCGTGAAGCCGTGCATATCTTCGGCACTGACTATGACACGCCAGACGGCACCTGCATACGCGATTATATCCACGTGACAGATCTTTCTATGGCGCATATTTTGGCAGTAGAACACCTTAGAGCAAACAAAGAAAGCCTTATTCTTAATCTTGGCAATGGCATTGGCTTTAGTGTGCGTGAAGTTATTGAAACTGCAAGAAAAGTGACTGGCCACGCCATTACAGCCATCGAAAGCCCAAGGCGTGCAGGTGATCCAGCTAGGCTTATTGCTTCAAGCCAAAAAGCTAAAGATATACTTGCTTGGAAACCAAAACACGAAAGTTTAGAAGAAATTATATCTTCAGCGTGGAATTGGCATAAATCTCACCCTAATGGCTATGGTGGGGAAGAATAATGCTCTCTATTGCCCTTGAAAATTTGCTTGAATACGGCATAAAAAAAGAGCTTATCCAAAAGGAAGACAAGCTTTTTGTGATGAATGCTTTTTTAGATATTTTAGGCCTGCACGAATATATTCCACCAAAAAATGAAAACAAGCAAACACAAGCCATGGAGCTTGAAGAAATTCTTAAAATTATTCTTGATAATGCAGTCGAGCGCAATTTTATTGAGGACAGTATAGTCTATAGAGATTTACTTGATACAAAACTTATGGGCGCAATGACACCATTTCCGCGTGAGATTATTGCAAAATTCAATGCGCTTTATAAGGAAAGCCCTCAAAAGGCGACGGATTGGTTTTATGATTTTTCTTGTAATACCGATTACATACGCAGATATCGCATAATAAAAGATAAAAGATGGCAAGCAAAAACAAAATACGGCACGCTTGATATAAGTATAAATCTTTCAAAACCTGAAAAAGATCCTAAAGCCATTGCATTAGCAAAAACTCAACAATCTGCAAGCTATCCTAAATGCCTTTTGTGCAAAGAAAATGAAGGCTTTTGCGGAAGTTTGACTCAGCCAGCAAGGCAAAATCATAGAATTTTACCTATTACCATTGACAATAAAGATTGGTATTTACAATATTCGCCCTATGTCTACTATAACGAGCATTGCATTTTATTCAGTAGTAAGCACGAACCTATGATGATTGAAAGCGCAACTTTTTCTAAAATGTTCGACTTTTTGGAAGCTTTTCCGCATTACTTTGTGGGTTCTAATGCCGACTTGCCTATTGTTGGTGGTTCGATTTTGAGTCATGATCATTTTCAAGGTGGGCGCTACTCCTTTGCTTTGGATAAAGCTAAAAGTCTTGCAAAATATAAAATTGCAGCTTTTCCAAATATTGAAATAGAAAGACTGCATTGGCCGCTTTCTATTATTCGCCTCACAGCAGAAAACAGAGCAGAACTTGAAAAACTTTCTTCAAGCATACTTGATAGTTGGAGAATGTATACTGACGCGGAAGCATTTATTTTTGCTCATTCAAACAATGAAGCACATAATACTATCACCCCCATTGCACGAAGAGTAGGAAAGGCTTTTCAAATAGATTTAGTTTTGCGTAATAATATCACAACAGAAGAGCATCCTTTAGGGCTCTACCATCCGCACGCGCATCTGCACCATATCAAAAAAGAAAACATTGGACTCATTGAAGTTATGGGTCTTGCAATCTTACCTGCGCGCTTAAAAGACGAAATCGAAATTATCAAAGATTGTCTTTTAAATAGTAAAGATTTTTCTAAAAATGCAGATATTGAAAAGCATAGCCACTGGATCAAAGAAGTTATACAAAGAAATCCAAAACTAAATGCAAGCACTATTGACGACATTATTCAAAAAGAAATAGGCCTTTTGTTTGCTGAGGTTTTGTCCTCTTGTGCTGTATTCAATGAAGACAGTCTTCACTTTGATAGATTTATGAAAAGTATGGGCGCTGAAAAATAAATTAAAATATTTTTCACAGCTAACAAGCTAAAATATCAATAAAAATACATTGAGTGTTCAATCAATCTAGTGTAAAAAATAAATTATTCCTTGTTATATTTGGCAAAATAGAGTATATTCAATAAAATAAGATTTTTTTATGGAGGAATAAAGGTGAATAGTGAGGAAATTGCAAGACTTGCGAATGTTTCTCGAAGCACCGTTTCAAGAGTCTTAAATAATTATCCGAATGTTCTACCAACAACAAGAGAGAAAATTCAAAAAATTATTGATGAACATGGATATTCTCCAAATGTATCAGCCAGAATTCTTGCAGGCAAAGCAAATAATATCATTGGAATTTTTGTAGCGGATATCAATAGGCATGACAGCGACAATAGGTGGGTTGGCATAAATTCGCCTTATAATATGGAGCTTTTGGCTAAGGTGATTGCAAGCTGTAAAAAGAGGGGTTACCTTACCTTGGTTGATGTTATAGGAAGCCTTGATGAATGCAAGCAGATGGCACACTATTTCAAGAATAGAATGATTTTTGGGGGCATATTTGTTGGCTTTCCTTATCGCACAAGTCAGCTTGAAACACTAGCGCAAGAAAAAAACAATATTGTGCTTATAGACCAGCTTACTTTTGACGATGACAAAGAAGAAGAGTTCAAAATTGTCAATACCGATAATATTCAAGGTGGTTATACCGCTACAAAATATTTGATTGAGCATGGTCATCGCAAGATTGCCCATGTGAAAGGTGATGACAGACTTTCTTCTGTAGAAAGGGAATTGGGTTACTTTAAGGCAATGAAGGAACACGGCATTGAAGTAGACAAAGATTTGATTGTAAAAGGCGATTATCGAGAAAATATTGCCTATAATCAAACACTTGCACTGCTTTCAAAAGCGAAGCCCACAGCAATATTTGTTGCCAATGACATAATGGCGCTTGGTGTGGTGCGGGCTATTGTTGAAAAAGGCCTTAAAATTCCGCAAGATATATCAATTATTGGTTTTGATAATCTTGAACAAGCGGAGTGGTTAAACTTAAAACTCACAACAGTTTCGGCAAATTTAGAGCAAATTGCTGATGAAAGTGTGAGATTGCTATTTGATGATACCGCAAAGAAAGCGCACACTATGTGCGATGTGAAGATTATTGAAAGAATGAGTGTGAAAACAATAGATTGATTTTATACCACTTTTTTCTTTCAAAGTTTTTTTGCAGTAAAATGAACGCGTGTTCATTAATTTTTATCTTAGAATGAACGCGTGTCCATAGAGTGGTTTTAAAAAATTGCAAGTGTATAACTAGCAAGGAGTATAGCTTTATGAATATAAATTTATTAGGATTTTTTATACTATTTACAGCAATAGTGGCCATTATTACCTATGTAAAAACTAAAGACGGAAACCTAGACACAAGTGACGGATATTTTCTTGGTGGCAGAAACCTTAAAGCAAAAGTTATAGCTGGCTCATTGCTTCTTACTAATCTTAGCGCAGTAAGCTTTATAGGTATGTCTTCTCAGGCCTATAGCGCAAATATCAGTGTTATGGGTTGGGAAGTTGGCTCTGGTGTCACACTTGTTTTGATAGCTCTTTTCTTGCTTCCACGTTATCTAAAGCAAGGCATTACAACTATTCCGCAATTCATTGAAGCAAGGTTTGATGCTGGAACTCGTCAATTTGTGACAATTTTATTTCTTCTCAGCTATATAGTCAACCTTTTGCCAATCACCCTTTATTCAGGCGCTGTTGCCATGGGCGAAATCTTTAATATTTCTGAAGTTTTTGGCATTACTGACGCTCAAAGCATTTGGGCTTTAGTGTGGCTTATCGGTATTATCGGCACAATTTATGCTGTTGCAGGTGGCTTGAAAGCTGTTGCTATTTCTGATTCTATCAACGGTATTGCCCTTATTATAGGCGGCTTGCTTGTGCCTGTATTTGGCTTACTCGCACTTGGTGAAGGAAGCTTCTTTGCTGGATTTAATACCTTTATCAATTCTACTCCTGAAAAATTCAATGCTATTGGCTCGGCAAGTGATCCACTTCCTGTAGGCACTTTGTTCACAGGATTGTTGCTTGTAAACCTCTACTATTGGGGTACGGATCAAGCCATTATTCAGCGTGGCCTTGGCGCAGAAAGCTTAAAAGAAGGGCAAAAAGGTATTATTTACGCTGGTCTATTAAAAGTTCTTACACCTATCTTAGTTATTATTCCTGGCCTTATTGCCTTCCAAATTTTTGGTGGAAATGTAGAAGATCCTGACAAAGTATATCCTATGCTTGTAGCAGAAGTTTTGCCTCCTCCTTTAGCTGGCTTCTTTGCCGCAGCTATGATGGGCGCAATTTTGTCTACCTTTAACAGTGTGTTAAACTCTGCCTCTACCCTCTTTGCTATAAATGTGTATAAACCAAAATGGGGCGCAAATGCTGGCGATGCTGATTTAGTTAAAAAAGGTAAAATATTTGGTACAATTATAGCCTTTATGTCCATGTTTGGCGCGCCATTTATTATGAATGCACCAGCTGGTTTATTTGAATACCTTCAAATAGTAAACGGCTTTTTCAACGTGCCTATTTTCACCATTATTTTCATGGGTTATGTAACAAAACGCGTGCCTCCGATTGCCGCAAAAGTGGGCATCACTTTCTTTGTTGCTGTCTATGCTATGACTCAACTTGTGTGGGACACTGGTTTACATTTCTTGCATATCTCAGCAATTTTGTTTGCACTTTCTTGCCTTATCATGTATGTAATCGGAAGAGTGATGCCGCAAGACCACGATTTTGTTTTGCCTAATAATAATGTTGTTGATACAAAACCATGGGACAATAGATTCCGTGCAAGTGGATTTGTTATCTTTGTGATGCTTTCCATGTATGTTGTATTCTCATCAGTTGGTATGGCGCAAGAAGGCGGAATGAATTTGACAACCTTAATCCTTGTGATTTTAGTTGCTCTACTTTGTGCAAGCCTCTCACTTATGCTTGAGAAAAAGTTTAAATAAATTATATTGAGGTAAACCAATGGAAATCTTATTCCATAAAGAAACACAAACATTTCATATATATAATGAAAAAGTATCCTATATTATGAAGGTGTTGAAAAATAAGCAATTAGGGCATCTCTATTTTGGTAAAAGAATTCATGACAGAGAAAGCTTTGATCACCTCTTTGTCTTAAGAGGTTGCATTCTTGCTCCTTGCGCTTTTCGCGGAGATCTTGATTTCTCAAACGAAGTGATAAAGCAAGAATACCCTGCTTATGGAACGGGAGATTTTCGTGAACCGGCTTATCAGCTTGAGCTTGAAAATGGCAGTCGTATCTCTGACTTTATGTATGAAAAGCACGAAATCTATAGAGGAAAAAGAGCTTTAGTTGGTTTACCTCACACTTATGGCAGTGAAGAAGATGTGATGAGCCTTGAAATCACATTGAAAGACGAACTTATAAATACCTATCTTATTCTAAAATATCATATATTTTCAAATGTTGGCGCAATGGTGCGCAGTGCTGAATTTATCAATAAAGGCAAAGAAGAAGTGAAGCTTGAAAGAGCTATGTCTTTATGTGTTGATCTTTATGATCATGACTATGACATGGTGCAACTTGACGGCGCATGGAGTAGAGAACGTCATGTGTCAAGCCGCCCTTTGCATAAAGGCGTGCAGTCAATTTCAAGCGCAAGAGGCACAAGCAGTTCTTTCCACAATCCCTTTATTGCGCTTAAAAGAAAGAATACCACTGAAAATACTGGTGTTGCCCGTGGCTTTAATCTTATCTATAGCGGCAATTTTTTAGCTCAAGCTCAAGTGGATAATTACGATGTGACCCGTGTGACAATGGGCATAAATCCCTTTGAATTTGAATGGACACTGGAAAGTGGCGAGTCTTTTCAAACGCCTGAAGCAGTTATGGTGTATAGCAATGACGGATTAAGTGGCATGAGCCGAGTTTTCCACGATCTTTATCGCAATCACCTTATGCGTGGCAAATGGAAAGACAGAGTGCGCCCTATTCTTATAAACAATTGGGAAGCGACTTATTTTGATTTTAGCGAAGAAAGTATTTTAAAAATCGCCCAGAAAGCCAAAGAATTAGGCATGGAAATGTTTGTGCTTGACGATGGTTGGTTTGGCAAGCGTGAAAATGATTCCACTTCTCTTGGCGATTGGCGAGTAAATCTTGAAAAATTGCCAAGTGCTATCAGTGGCTTGGCTGATAAAGTGCGTGCCATAGGCTTAAAATTTGGCCTTTGGTTTGAGCCAGAAATGGTGAATGAAGTAAGTGAGTTATATAATACTCATCCCGATTGGGTTATACAAACTCCAAATAGAAGAAAATCCTATGGGCGCAACCAATTTGTGCTTGATTTTTCAAGAAAAGAAGTGGTGGATTATATATTTAATCTTATGTGCGAAACCCTTGATAGTGCGCGCATAAGCTATATTAAATGGGACATGAACAGAAATATCACCGAAGCTTTCTCTCTAGGATTGCCAGCAAATAGACAAAAAGAATTTTTCCATAGATATATCCTTGGTGTCTACGATCTTTACGAGCGTTTGATTGCAAAATATCCACGCATTTTATTTGAATCTTGCGCAAGCGGTGGCGGGCGTTTTGACGCTGGAATGCTCTATTATGCGCCACAAGCGTGGACAAGCGACGATACCGATGCCGTTGAAAGATTACACATACAATACGGCACAAGCCTTGCCTATCCTTTAATTTCTATGGGCAGTCATGTGGCAGCCTGCCCAAATCATCAAGTAAAACGAAATACAAGCCTTAAGATGCGTGCTGATGTGGCTTATTTTGGTACATTTGGTTATGAATTAAATGTTGACTTACTTACAGAAGAAGAAAGCCGTGAAGTGGCTGAACAAATTGAATTTTTTAAAGAATACCGTGAACTTATCCAATTTGGTGACTTTTATCGATTGAAAGATGGAAGAGAAAATGCCTATAGCTGGATGGTGGTTTCAAAAGACAAAAAAATGGCAATTGTGGCCTATTATAAAATTTTGGCTCAGCCAAATCCTTCCATCAAAAAGCTTCAACTCTTTGGACTTGACGAAAATCAAGAGTATCAATGCCTGCAAAGAGAAAACACCTATTTTGGTGATGAGCTTATGCATATGGGCTTTTTGTGCGAAACAGAATTTACTGGCCTTATCCAGCCTGAAAACTTTACAGGAAGCTACACACCAGGCACAGATAAAGGAGATTTTACTTCACAAATCTATATCTTTAAGGCCGTCGAATAAAAATTCGCCAAAAAACTTCCCAACAAAATGCCTACTTGCACTTTATTTAGAATTCTAATTCTTTGTATTGCGCAAGTATTTCATTTTTCAAGTCTTGCACAAGAGGACGCGCATTATAATATTCAAAAGCTTCAACTAATTCATTGATGTTGTTGAGTATATCTTCAATGCTTCCTCTCCAAGTATAGTCTTTACAGCTTTCAAGTGCTTCTTCAAACAAATCTATATCAAGTGTTGAAAGAGCCTCTTCAATCTTTTTAAAATTAGCAAGAAGTAAGGCTGTGTCACCTTCTGCTCTTCCTTCTTTACTTTCTTGATTTTGTTGACTTAAATACCCTCGAATTGCGTACAAAACTTTGCTAAACTGACTAATAAATTCTTTTGCATTCATGGAAAGATAGTTGAAATCCTGCTTCATCGCTGCTTCTTCTAAAAGCTTTGCTTCATGCGAAATATCCTTTGCACCTATTGAAGCCGCGGCACTTTTCAGCGCATGGATTTCAATTCTATAATTGTCTAAATCTTTTTCTAAATCTATTGAGCTTATTTTTTCAATTTTATGTAAACCATCAATAAAAAAGGCATTTAATACATCATTATAATCCCTCAACTCACCACCAATCATGCTTAATCCATAATTTGTGTCTAGCCCCTCAATAGAGATATTGTGCTCTTTTACAGACTTTTCTTGAATAATAACACAGGCTTGCTTTTCTTTAGGCAACCATTTCTGCAAGATTTCATGAAGCTTTTCTACTTCTATAGGCTTGGCTAAAAAGTCGTTCATGCCTTCCTTAACAAAAAGCTCTTTCGCTCCAACTAATGCATTAGCAGTAAGCGCAATTATTGGTAATTGTTGATAATAATCCCCTTCTAGTTTTCGTATAGCCACAGTTGCGTCGATGCCGTCCATTTCTGGCATCATATGATCCATAAAAACTAAATCGTATATATTTTCTTGAACCATTTCAAGGGCAATTCTTCCATTCATTGCAGTTTCTATTGACATATCAAAAGGTTTCATCAAGCCCTTTGCAACTTCAAGATTTATTCTATTATCGTCAACCACAAGGATTTTAGCACTTGGTGCGATAAAACTATATACTTTTTCCTCATCTCTAATATCTAAGTCTGCATTTCCGAAAATCTGCCCTAATTGTATGCAGTTTATTGGCAAATTCACAATATTTTCTTCAGAATAAAAATTTAAATCACCAGGATCAGTTGTAAAAATCAAGTCAAGGTCAACCTTTAGTTGCAAGCACAAGCTTTTTATTTTATCCATGTAGACAGCAGGAGCAAGCAAATAATCGTATTCTTGCTCTAAAAGCGCTTGTGTAAGCTCGGATTGATTTGTGCAAAGCATACTTTTTGTATGCAAGTCGTCAAATGTTTGCATAAAGGAATTTGCATACACTTCTCTTGCTTCATAAATGAGTATTTTAATATTGTCAGCCTTTTGTGCAATTGAGCTATCATCTCTATATTTTTGAGGAATTCTTACGGTAAAGACTGACCCGACGCCATCTTCACTTTCTACACTTATAGAGCCATTCATCATTTCACACAATTGTTTTGTAATGGCAAGCCCTAAGCCCGTTCCTTCAATATTTCTATTTCTTTTTGTGTCAACCCTTTCAAATTGCATAAAAAGTCTTTGCATATCATCGTCTTTAATGCCTATACCAGTATCAGAAACTCTAAGAACCAGCACTGCTTCGTCATCATTTTTTTCGCATTGCACACTAAGATCAATATTGCCTGTTTTCGTAAATTTAATGGCATTACTTGTCAAATTGATCAATATTTGCTTAATTCTCATTTCGTCGCCAAAAAACATATTTGGCATATCCGACTGTATAAATGTAGTTAATAAAATCGGTTTATCTTCTATGCGCATCTTTGAAATGCCTATAATATCATGCAATAAAGAAGACATGGTGTAATCAACTTCTATTATTTCAAGTTTGCCCGATTCTATTTTTGAAATATCTAATATATCGTTAATAATAAGTAATAAATTTTCACTTGCTTTTTTGATTTCTGTGGCATATTCCTCACTTGCCCTGCCCTTACTCTCCCTAAGCACAATTTCAGACATACCTAAGATAGCATTTAATGGCGTTCTTATTTCATGACTCATATTTGCTAAGAAATTACTTTTTGCTTGTGAACTCAAAAGAGCTTCTTCGTGGGCAGAGCGTAATTGTTCATCCATTTCATGCTTATTTTGCGCATTAGCAAAAAGCTTGCCGCTTATATTAAGCATACTTTCATGGGCTTCAGAATAAATTATATCCTCTGACGTGCTGCCTGTTGCAATAATGCCAAAAAGTTCATTGTATAAAAAGATAGGCGATACAATGCTACTTTCATTATTTTCAATTTTGTTTTTTACATCATCATTCCAAAGCTCATTTAAGCCTGACATCAAATCTCTTACTGTTATTTCACTTTCAAAGATTTGGCGCATCTCCTCTGGTACTTTGCTATAATGTACAATAACATTATTATCTTCTCTTGTATGTATATAAAACTCTTCTTCTTGCTTTAACAAGTTAATAATATATTGATCAATATCTCCCACATTAAATATTATTTTTTCATCAAATTCTTTTCTGTAAAGATGTGTGAGATAGAAAAATTCAGAATTTTCAATTTTTTTATAACGCCATAAAGTAAATTCAGACGTATTATACGCATAGGTAAGACTTTTTAATGATTCTATAAGAATAGAGTCGAAATCATCTGATTCATCTACAGCAAGCAAATTTTGCGAAACAGCATTAACAGCAAACAACAATTTATCTTGCTCGGTTAAGCTTTTTGTTCTTAGTTCAATTTCATTTTCTAAATGCTCTTGATGCTTTTCAAGTTCGGCTAAAGTTTCTTCTAATTGAGATTGTGATCTTTTCAAGCTGTCTATATTGAGATGGCCACCAATAACACGAGTTGCGATGCCATTTTCATCTTTAGAAGCAATTTGCCCCACATCTTTTGTCCAAACATAGTGGCCATCTTTATGGCGCATGCGTATTTCACATTCATATTTTTTTATTTTGCCTGCAACAAACTCGTCAAGCATTTTCGTCACAATCACAAGATCTTCTGGATGGTTCATCGCTTCCCATTCGGCTAATGATCCATCTATTTCTTCTTGCGTATAGCCAAGCATAAAGAGATATTCGTCATTATAAGAAATTTTATCCTGCACTATATCCCAATCCCAAGTGCCAAATTCAGCCACTTCAATAGCAAGATTTAATATATCCGTGCTTTCTCTTAGCAATTGTTCAGTCAATTTAATATTAGTAATATCTTGCAAAACACCACATAATATAAGAGGTTTACCATCTTCTGTATACTTAGTAACCTTGCCTTTATCATGCCCCCAAATAACTGAACCATCTTTTTTTACCATTCTAAATTCAGCTTCATAAAGTGGCGCTTCACCACTGAGATATTTCTCAACACTTTGCTCTGCTATTTTTAAATCCTCAGGCAAAAGCATAGATTCCCATGTAGACACATGAGATTCTAATTCTTCAAGTTCATAGCCAACAATTTCAGCCCATTCTTTACTATAAATAACGTGATCTGTTTCTAAATTCCAAATAAAAACACCCACTTTTGTGATCGAAAGTGTTTCTTTGAGATGCTCCACTGTAATCGTATTAGTATCAAATGACATAGATTTCTCCACTTGCTAAAACACAGCTCACTTATAGGCTAGTTATTTATTTTAATCGCCTAGAACTTCTTCAATATTTTCCTGTGAAATTTTCTTAAATTCGTCTGCAATAGTCACAAAGGCATTTACAATCACCGGATCAAAATGCTCTCCACTATCTTTCATAATTATCTCAACAGCTTCACTATGATGTCTAGCCACTTTATAGGGGCGTCTTGAAATAATAGCATCGTAAGCATCTGCTAAAGCCATCATTCTGCCGCATAAAGGAATATCCACACCCTGTAATCCCTTAGGATAGCCTTTTCCATTCCATTTTTCATGATGATACAGCGCGAAACTGGCCGCTGTTTCTAAAAAGACGAAATTTCGCACATCTTTTACTGAAGACATAATAATATCTGCGCCAAAAGTAGTGTGCTGCTTCATCAGTTCATATTCTTCGTCCGTGAGTTTGCCTTCTTTCAACAATATAGTATCAGAAATGGAAATTTTTCCTACATCATGCATTTGTGCGGCACTTGCATACATATTGATATCAACACCAACTAATTCACTGGCATAAGGAGAATCTTTGATCAATTGCTGCATAAGAGCTTTGAGATATCTACTTGTGCGTACAATATGCCCGCCAGTAGTATGATCTCTTCTTTCAACCATTTCAGACATTGAGTGAACAACTGCATATTGTAACTCTTCAATGTGCGCAACTTGTTCTTTCACCATTCTTTGTAAGTCAGTATTATAGTCGTGAAGCTTTAAATGCAATTCTACTCTTTTTTTCAACAAAGCCGCAGAAAATGGTTTTCTTACATAGTCAACCGCACCAAGATTAAGACCCTGAAATTCACTGCTTCCATCGTCTTTTGCAGTAAGAAAGATAATAGGAATACTTCTATAAGGCTCTGTTAAATCACTCTTAATGAGCTTTATCAATTCAAAACCGTCTAGTATAGGCATTTCAACATCAAGCAGTATCACATCTGGATTTGTGTTTACTATTTCGGCAAGAGCCGTGCAAGGATCCTTTATGCAGACAATATTGTATTCGTCATGCAAAGCTTTTCTTGCTATATTTAAATTGGTGACATTATCATCGATAATCATCACCTTTCTTGTCTTAATCATACTATAACCCCATGAAATAGTATCTAATTGTGCGTATAAAAAGATTTTCACTTTAATCTAAGTTATAAAGATACTTTTCAAAGAATACACACTCGATTTATAATACATTAAATAATAATGTTTAGCAACAAGTAATTTTCTTTGATTTTTTTGGCCTATCCAGCCTAATCACAAGCGAAAGAAATTATTATAACACTTCTAAATAAGAAGAGAATAGATAATTAAATAGCAAAAATCTAATTCTTGATTATTTATAAAGATACAGGTATACCACTTTGATATTGTAATTATCAAGAATGAAGGACTAAAGAGAATGATTCAATTAATATCTGAAAATTGCGTAGGCTGTGGAAAATGCCAGAAGTTTTGCCCCATGGGTGTTATTGCTATCCATGAGAAAAAAGCACACATAAAAGAAGGCTTTGAATGCATTGACTGTGGGCACTGTCAAGCCATGTGTGATTTTGATGCTATAGAATTGAATGCTATTTCTACTCACCTTCCCCCTGCAAAGAGAAATGTAGATTATAGTGATTTAAAAGAGCTGATTATGAGCAATCGTTCTATACGCTTTTTCAAAGATGAGCTTATCAGCAATGAAAGCATTGAAGATATTTTAAGAACATTAGACTATACAAGCAGCGCAAAGAATGATCAAGAAGTGCGTTGGATTGTTGTGACTGGCAAAGAAAAAATTAAAGAAATATACCAAATCTGCCTAAAACAACTCAAAAAAGCAGATGCTAACCACCCTCTTTTTGCCTATATTGAAAATGTAAGAAATGCCATCACGCTTGACGCACCGCATTTACTTATAGCCTATTCAGACAAGAGCGCCTCAAAACCGCTTGATGATTGCGTTTTAAAAACCACGCTTGCCACACTTCTTATGCATTCAAAGGGTATTGGTTCGTGCTTCTTAGGTTTTTTAGCAGGCTTTATCAATACAAATAGCGCACTTAAAGCCAGTCTTGGCATACAAAAAGAGCAAAGAGTGTATGCAATCCTAGGCTTTGGTTATAATAACAATGAAGTTTATAAAAAATTGCCCGCAAGAAAAAAAGCGCCTATCAATTTTATTTCATAAAAAATACGCAAGCTTTTCAAGCTTCAATTTAGATTTTCTATTGATTTGTTTTTATTGATTAAATATAAAACATTAAAAAATCACTTTACATAAATGCATTTTTCGTTTATCTTTATACAAAATTCACCCATGGCTTTATAGGTTTAAAGGTTTGGTTCTTATGAGGTATACAATGAAAAAATTGTTGTACTTGTGTTTAATTGGTTCTCTTTGTCTTTTTTTTGCTTCGTGTACTGAAAAAGAAAGTGCTTCTTCTAGCCCTTTAAAAGCAATTTCTCAGCAAGATATTAAAGTTGGCTTTGTGTATTTTTACCCTCCAAGTAAATCTACTTACATAATGGCACATGACCGTGCTAGAACGACTCTTGCAAAAGAATTAGGTGTTGAAACTGTTGTCGGTCCTCTTGCTATCGGCAAAGATCAAACTATTGCTTCAATTGAGCATTTAGTCGAAGAAGGTTGCAATGTTATCTATGCCGTCAGCGATACGCACGCACAAGGCATTGTAGAAGCAGCAAAAAATCATCCAGACATTTATTTTGGCCATGCAAGTGGGAATATACACTCAGACAATCTTTCTACCTACAGAGGCAAAAACTTTGAAGCGCGCTACCTTACAGGCGTTGTCGCTGGCATGAATACAAAAACAAATAGAATTGGCTATGTTGCATCAATGCCAATTCCTGAAGTTATTCGCGGAATTAATGCCTTTGCCCTTGGCGTGCAAAGTATGAATAAAAATGCAAAAATTGAAGTGATGTGGCTCAATACTTGGGAAGATCATCAAAAAGAAAAGCAATTAGCCAAAGATTTAGCTCAAAATGGTGCTGATATTATCACTCAACACACTGATACAATTATGCCACAATTAGGGGCCTATGAAAGCGGAGCTTATTCTGTAAGCTATAACGATCCTTCAGTAAAAGATCTTTTGCCAAACAATTATTTGACTGGCATTTTAGTCAATTGGTCAACCTTCTATATAGATGATGTTCAGTCAATCATCGAAGGAAGATGGAAATCTCGTTCTTATTTTGAAGGAATAGACAAAGGCATGGTTGAACTAGATGATGTGAATACCAGCATTGTAAAAAATGGCACAGCACATGAAGTTGGCCTTCTTGAAAGAAAGTTTAGCCGTGATGACCTTATGGTATTTACTGGCCCAATTTATGATAACAAAGGGAAATTGCAAATACGCGAAGGAAAAGTTGCTACTGTCGATGACTTATTCTCAATGAATTATTTTGTAGAAAATGTAGTCGACAACTTACAAAAATAATTATATGGACTTATTTACCTCACTAGAAAAAGAACTTTCAAAACTTGACCCTATACGCCTCGGCATTGTAGGGTCAAACTCTTTACACGCACTCATAGCAGCACAAAAAGCACAAAAAAAGAATATTGCACAGCTTCACTTCTTTGGCGATAAAGAAAAGACACAAAATCTTATGCAAGAAATTGGTTTTGATGCACCCTTTACTCTGCACGAAGCTAAAGATTATCCCACGGCCGCTCAATTGGCTGTTGCCATGGCAAAAGAAAACAAATTAGATATTCTTTTAAAAGGTGCGGCCGAAACAAGCACAGTTTTACGAGCCATCTTCAATAAATCTCACGGCATTCCGCCTAAAAAGCTTTGTTCTTCTGTTTCAATTTTTCAATACGATAATCGATTTGTTTTAGTAAGCGATCCAGCCATAAATATTTATCCTAACCTTGAAGCAAAAGCTCATATTGTGCAAAATGCTATAGACGTGGCGAAAAGCCTTGGAATACAGTGCCCAAAAGTCGCAGTATTATCGCCTACTGAAATAGTACAAGAGAAAATTACTGAAACTGTACATGGGGAAGAGCTTTCTAACATGGCTGAGGCTGGGCATTTTGGTGAGGCTAAAGTTTTTGCTATGGCTTTAGATGTAGCCCTCTCTTCTCATGCGGCTTTGCAAAAAAACATTTCCAATCCTGTGGCTGGGCAAGCAGATATATTAATAGCCCATGACCTTAATGCTGCAAATATATTGCATAAATGCTTCTCGCTCTTCACCACAAAGGAAAATGGCGCAATGGTAGTTGGAACAGGTGTACCTGTAATTATCACTAGCAGAAGCGAGAATGAAATCACAAAATATAATTCTATATTGCTTGCAAGGCGTTACGCTTTAAGTGCACAATAAAAGAGTGTAGACAAGATTTAAATAAAAAAGCTAAAGAAAATTTTCCTTAGCTTTTATTTTTAATGTATCCATTTTTTTGAGAAAGCGATTTATTTTTTCTTGTGTGCTTTTTTTTCAGCTTTTTCTATTTTTTCTAAATCTTCTTTTTGCTCTTTTTCTTCATGCTTCAACTCTTTTGCTGTAAGAAGGCCATCGTCTTCAATTACTTCATTTTTTTCTTCATCTTCATCGATTTTCTCTTCTTTGCCTAATGCTTTGAGAAGAGCATTTTTATAGATGGTAAGAATTTCAAGGCGGGCATAATATTTAGAGTCGCCGGGAATGATATGCCAAGGCGCATTTAAAGTATCTGTGCGCAAAAACATTTCGTCAGCGGCCACTTTATAATCGTCTAACTTATCGCGGTTACGCCAATCTTCATCAGTTATTTTATACTGCTTCCACTCAACTTCTTGCCTTTCTTTAAAGCGATTGAGCTGCTCCTCTGGTGAAACATGAAGCCAGAATTTTAGAAGAATATTTTTATTTTCTACCAATTGTTCTTCAAAATTATTGATTTCAGAATAGGCTTTTTTCCACGCACTTGGTTTTGAAAAACCTTCCACTCTTTCAACAAGCACACGGCCATACCATGATCTATCGTATATAGTCACAAAGCCATCTCTTGGCACATGACGCCAAAAACGCCAGAGATAATGGTGGGCTAATTCTTCAGAACTTGGAGCAGCAATTGGGATAACTTTTGCAATCCTTGTATCAACTGCGCCCACAATTCTTCTGATTGCGCCGCCTTTTCCGCCTGCATCAAGTCCTTCAAAAACTAGAGTAGACGAAATGCCTTCTTTATAAGCTTCATAAGTCAGCTGTGAAACTTCTTTTTGCAATTTATTGATTTGCTTATTGTATTCTTCTTTGGAAACAGTTTTATTCAAATCAACCCTATCTAATATAGTAAGATATTTCTCTCTTTGTTCTACTACTTCTTCTATTTCTTTAGTTACATTTTTCTTTTTGGCAATAGCGTTTTCCACTACTTCAATAAGAGCTTTAGCAAAGGAAATATTCCTAAATTCCTTGTCATAAGCATCTATAATATACCAAGGGCTAAAATCTTTATCCGTCATGGTTATTACTTTTGAAGCCGTTTCTACGAGTTTTGGATAGGTTTCGATAGATTTTTCTTCAAGCGGCGAAAAATGGTAAGAGGTTTTTTCTTTTTCACGCTCTTTAATTCTTTTGCTATGCTCTTTTTTGTCAAGATGAAACCAAAATTTTGCCTGCACATAATTATTATCTGCCAAGGTTCTTTCACGTTCTATATGGCGCAAAATCTTTGTAGTAAGCTGATCTTCATTGATTTTTCCATAAGCCGCCATGCGTATAGGCTCGGCATACCAACCGCCATAAAAAACACCAAATTCGCCTTGCTGTGGTAATCTTATCCAATAACGCCAAGAATCTGGTCTTGTGGCTTCTTCTTCTGATTTACGCCAAAAAGCGTGCGTGCGCAATTTTTTGTTATCAAGCCACTTTGCAAGCATATTCATCACTTGACCACGCCCCGCGCAATCCACTCCAGTTATAGTGACAAGCACAGCGATTTTGTGCTCTTCGCACTCTCTTTGAAGGTTGAACAGCTTTATTCTTAAATCATTTTCTATTTCGTTATAATTTTTTGAAGAAAATTTTTGCCCAAGGGTAAGTGTTTTAAACATAAAAACTCCTTAAATAGAATAAAATAAATCTAACAAAGGCACAAAAAATCGTAAACTAAAAATAGCACTAATACAAAAAATTATCAATCAAATAAAAGCACGTCCACTTCGCTCTTGCCTTCAATGCCTTCAAGCTTAGCATCAATTTTCACCATACCTGCGGATTCTACAAGAGTTTTTAATAAGCCTGAATGCCCTAAAATAGGCTTAGCATACAGCAAAGAATCTTCTTCATACAAAGCCACGCGTATATAATCTTCTCTACCATGCTTTGAAGCTATATTTCTATCTAAGATAGCCTTGCACGAATGCCAAGTTTCAAGCTCAAAAGCATAAGGATTGTGCGAACAATAAAGAAGATAAGGAAGAACAAGCCTTTGCATAACAATTTGTGCTGAAGTCACTTGGCCTGGCAATCCGCAGATAAGCGTATCCTTATAGCGTGCAAATATCACAGGTTTTCCTGGACTCATAGCTATACCATGGCACAAAATTTCACAACCTGGCAAAGATTTCAATACTTCAATAGTGAAATCACGCATACCTACGGAACTTCCGCCGGACAAAAGAATGATATCGTGCTTTTGTGAAATGGCTTCTTTTAATTTATTTGTCAATTCTTCAAGTGAATCGTGCACTATGCCATAAAAATAGGGCTTTGCGTGCACTTTTTTCACCAAGGCGGCCAAGGCATAAGAATTTACGTCCCTCACCTGCCCTTTTCGTATATTTGTTTCTATAGGCATTACTTCATCGCCCGTTGAAATTATGCCTACTTCAATATGAGGAAATACTGGCACATGGCTTATACCTAAAGCAGCTAACATACCGATTT
Organism: uncultured Desulfovibrionaceae bacterium; assembly: GCA_964369165.1. Lineage (GTDB taxonomy): Bacteria > Desulfobacterota > Desulfovibrionia > Desulfovibrionales > Desulfovibrionaceae > CAYJAZ01. The sequence continues at coordinate 20,400 of CAYJFE010000036.1, forward strand.
CTTGCGCTTTTAAAAATATTCCTTTTTCTAAAGCAATGGCATTTGCCTTCACATCTTCGCCTTGCAACATCATATTAGAATAAGGCGCGACTGATTTTCTAATTTCAATCATATTATCGCCCAATTCTTCGGTATATTCCACCATTATAACGGCATCAGCATTTTGTGGTGGAATACCGCCAGTCACTATACCCGCGCATTCGCCCTCGTTGAGATGGCCTTCAGGAATATCGTCAATAGAAAAATTCATCACATTTTTTAGGAAGATCGGATTACCATCACTTGCGCCAAAAGTGTCTTTTGCATGGACTGCATAGCCGTCCATAGAAGAGCGATGCGTCAAAGGCAAATCTTCTTTAGCGCGAATTGGGCGTGATAAAACTCTATTATCCGCCTCTGTGATATGCACAAGTTCTTCATTTTCAAGACTATTTCTTCTATCTTCAAAATGCGCTTTCTGCGCCTTTAAAAGATTGATAATTTCTTCCACAGACAATACTTCAAAAAAATGTGCCATAATAACTCCCATTGAATGTAAAAAAAGCACAAAATAAAAATCTTGTGCTTTCTAAGAATCGGACACCCGACACAACTGCTACCGTTGCTTCCTTTCGGATCTGGCGGGGTTCACAGCGTAATCGCCGCCCGATTCATCATGTGAAAAACATTTATATGCTTGATACGAGCGATTGTCAAGTTTTTAAAATATATAAAAAAAGGCAGCAGCACGTCATTCTAATTTTGGGAAAAATCTTCGCAGATCAGAATTTTTTCTGAGAGCGAAGCGAACAAAGGCTTTAGCGAACAAGCAAAAACGACGTTTTTTGCACAGTGAGGCTTTCGTATACGAAGTATAGAAAGCAAATCAGAATGGTGTGAAGGCAGCAGAATTTCTCTACTACCTTTTAAGGAGTGTATTTATGAAATTTATTTTGTTGTACGTAGTTCTATATCAACAGTATAACCATCGCTATCTTCAGCAGACATTTTTACGGTATAATCGCCATCTGAGCCATTTCCTGCCCATGAGAATTCATGCTCGCCTTTTGCAACTGAGCCTGAAACAGAAGCTACTTCTTCTTTATCTGAATTATAAATAGTGATTGTGCTTTCTGTAATATCTTCATCAATAGTATAATAAAGACTTGGCACTACACCACCTGAAACGCTGATATCAGTACCGCCCTCAGTTGGATCGACTGCTGTATCAGCATCAGTATCTTCGCTAGAGTCAACACTTGGTGTCGCTTCTGGCTGCAAGATTTCACGAACTTGAGCAAGACTTACTACTCTGCCGTCTGTCATTCTGAGGTATTGTTCACCATTATATGTACTTACACCATCAACTGTGCCCGTTACCTGCACATCTGAAACAACAGGTTCGCCATCAGCATCAAGAAGTGAAAGAGAAACAGTATACACGCCGTCTGCTGCAGTTGCACCATTAGCAAGCTTACCATCCCAATTGAATTCATGCACACCAGCTGTAGTTGCATTGAGAGGAATAGTAGCAACCATTTGGCTATTTGAATCAAAGATATTAACAGAACCGCTCGCAACATCAGTATCGTGCGCATAGAACATAGTTGTTGATTCACCACCGCTTACGCTTAAGCCATAACCTTGCGCTGAAACGTCTAAGCCAATAAAGGAGGCCGCACCTACTGTCAATTGTTTGTTAGAGGCTTCCACCAAGCCCTCCATACTTGAGTTCATATTTTGCATTTGTTCAAGTGAAGAGAATTGCGCTAATTGAGCAACAAATTCAGTATCTTCTGAAGGGTTTAATGGATCTTGATATTGAAATTGTGTCACCATCAACATCAAAAAAGCATCTTTATCTAGCTCATCGCCCTGCCCTGCTAAATGTTCTGTAGGGTTAAAGGCGGAATTATATGAATTTGCTATTGCTTGTGACATAGTTTTGACCTCTCATAAGCGAATGATATTAGCTATCTACGCTCTGGTATTGATTAATTGCCCACTGTCATTGAGTGAACCAAGAAGACTTGTGTCCTCTGCTTCATTCTTAAGCAAGTTTTGTGCCAATTCATATTCTTCTTCACTCAAAGCACTTTTGTCAACCCAGCCTTCTGCTATGCCACGTCCAAGCACTCGTAACTTATTGAGTTCACTCACTTGTTGATTCATGGTTTCGTATTGAAGCATACTTTCTTCTTGATTGCTTTGGCCATTGTTTTGCTCGGCAAAATGTTCACTATCGTTGGATTTTAGGTCTACTTCTATATTTTCAAGCTTAATACCTTGACCTTCAAGTTCACGCTTGATAACATCAATTTGCTGATTGAGTAGATGCATGGTTTCTAATTTTTCAGATTGGATTTGGGCAGAAATCTCGCCACCTTTAGAAGTCAAAGTAATTGTAAGTGCTCCAAGTTCCACAGGATTTAATTCAACTTCTATTTTATTTTTATTGCCTTTCATCGCATTTGCTAAGGCTTCTTCTATTTGCTGATTGATAAAACTATCAGATCTTTGCGCGCTTGTTTCTGTCACAGTTTGACTATTTTTGCCTACTTGTTCAGTAAAGGAAGATTGGAAGGATTGTGAGAAAGAGGAAGAATTTTCCTGTTTCGCATCATTTTTATTCTCTGATGAATCTCTTGAAAGTGAAAGCGCAGATTTGAGGGAAGTTTCAAGTCCAGAGGCTGTCAATCTTTCAGGATCACGAATAAGTTCAACATTTTCCACATCTTCAAGCATCTGCACTTGACCTACAAAAAGTTGTTCTTCAAATTCACTCACATGAAAATCGTTCAAAATTTCTTCTAATTGTGTATTTTCCATAGTTTTACGTGAAATTTCTGTTCTTTTATCTTCTAAGTTTTGCGTAGAAGCTTCAAATTCCATACGTTCGCGCGCCACATCTTCAAGGTTTTCTAAATTCTGTGATAAAGCATTATTAAATTCGACTAAATCTTTTTGCTTTTGCACAAGCTCTTGTCTTGCTGAAGCCATGAGAGCATCAAAATCTTGTTTTGAAAGCTCAACATTATCAATGCCTTCAAGCATTTTTGCTAATTTATTTTTTTCAGCATCAGAAAGATTGAGCATAGAAGAAAGCGCACTCAGCTCATCATCTGATAAATTCACGCTTCCTTTTTCGCCTATAGCATTTGAAAGCATATTTAGTGCATCACTAGGGCTTTTTGAAGTCAAGGAATTGAACATTTCTTCGCCACTTGTTGTGCCATTCATCAATTTTTGTGATAAAGCTAAAAGCTGCTGTTCTTCTAATTTTGATAAAGTTTGCTCTTCACCAATTAATGCGGCTGTTGCAACCTGCATAAGATATTCACTTGAGCTACCGTTTAGATTTGCCGAAGCTTCTTCAAGGGCTGCCAAGGCTGCTTGATTAGTATAACCACCTTCAATCATTGAAGCTATCAAATCATTGACTTCATTTTCATTAAAGCGCACTTCAGAAATTGAATCAAGATTTTCATACATAGAATAAGGAGAAATAAAGCCAGAAGAAGTTTCGCCGTTCATACCATAGGCAGAGGCTTCAAAATCTTCCATGATTGAATTTGCAATATTTTGCACATCACTCAAAGAAAGCATAGTTTGAATTTCTTTAGCTTTTTGCGCATTTTGATTGTAGTAATTTTGAAGTTTTTGCTGTGCGTCATAATCGGCTCTTTCTTGGATTTCTTTTTTGACAAAATCAGAAAATGAGCCTGATTGCGCATTTTGCAAGCCCGAATAAGCCTTAGTAACACTAGATCTTGTTGATCTTATGCTAGACTCTACATTTTCAAACATAGAAGGTAAAAATTGCATACTTCTCTCCTCTTTGAGAAGTATTTTGCAAGATATGTGCCAAAAAAAAGGGGATAATCTTACCCCCTACATTCGCTAGGCTCTCTGTGCTGCTTTCATTTTACGATATTCTGGCATAACAAAGAAGATGAAGACAATAAGCCATACAAATTGCAAGCCTAGTCCAAGCATAAAGGCTGTAGGAATTGAAAAATGTTCAATAATAACACCACCTAAAAAGAGTGCTATCATAGTGCCTATATCAAAAGCAATAAAATAAGTTGAGCTAGCAAGCCCTCTTTCGTGTGGTTTTGCAAATTGTACGAGCAAGGTTTGAAAAGTTGGAATAAGCGCGCCATAAAAAAAGCCAAGCCCAAAGGCCGTTGCATAAAATAAATGAGCACTTTGCACTTGCAATAAAGTAAAAACAAGAGCAATCATACCAAAAGCTGAAATTGTGGTTTGTGCTAATACGTAGCCCTTATCGTATATAATGCCCGAAAACATACGATTTATTACAAGGCCAATCCCCATACATAAAAAGAATATAGAGGATACATTGTCAAGGCCAATAGATTTAGCGTAAAGGGCAACATAATTCAATAGCAAAGAATATAAAACCGCAATGCAAGCCAAGCAAAAAGTTGTAGACAAGCCTGTTCTTAATATAAGATTATCCCTACTAAAGATAGCTTTTTTTACTTGAACCTTTGGCTTCAATTTGAGCACAGACAAAGCACAAAGACCAAAAACACAAGAAATTACAGCAAGGGCAAACACGGCTTGATAGCCTTGCCCCATGCCATTTGTGAAAAGATCAAAAATAAAAAAGCCAGCCATAGGGCCAACAATCATAGCAAGAGAAAAGTTTGCACTATAAATGCCAACCCCTGTCCCTATGCGCCTTTCAGGTATAACTTCAATAGCAATTGTGCTTAAAGTTGTAGAACCAACAGAAAAAACAAAACCCTGCAAAAGCCTGCAAACAGCAAGGGCATAAGGATCAGTCAAAAAGAAATAGCCAGCACCAGTCACTAAAAAACCGAAAACAGAAAGAAGTGCCGTTCTTTTTTTAGGAAAAGAATCAGAAAGCCAACCTGCGACAGGTCTACATAAAAGCGCGCCTAAGGGGAATAAAGCAAGTATTACACCAGCAAAAGTGCCGCTTACCTCTAGTTCATCTATCAAAAATATAGGAAAAATTGTCAAGACTATATATAATGACCAAGACACGCAAAAAGACGATGCAGTAATCAATATAAAATTTTTAGAAAATAGTTGTTCTCTTTCGCTTGTCATATATATCCTTATCGAATTTATCGTGAATAAAAAAAGAAGTGAAACACAAAAAAAGAGAGAAGTAAAGTTTTTTATAGAAGGTAAAAAGCCATAATTCTCCGCATAAATAGCTATAAAGTGCTCTATTGTCTTTGCTTGCTTATTACAAATATTTTTGATAC
>CAYJFE010000037.1:0-15788 GCA_964369165.1 uncultured Desulfovibrionaceae bacterium
GACGACGAGCATAGAAGTTACCGCTTGTATAGTGACAATCTTTAGGGTGACAGCCAGAAACTAATACACCGTCAGCACCGTCTAATAAAGCTTTCAATACAAATAATGGATTAACACGACCAGAACAAGGAACACGGATAATGCGCATATCTGTTGGTTGTGAAAAACGTCCTACGCCGGCAGAGTCTGCACCGCCGTATGAACACCAGTTACATAAAAAGGCGACTATTTTTAATTCTTTATCTACTGACATAGAGCTTCTACCTCTGCAAGAATTTGGTTATCGGTGAAGTGAGAAAGTTGAACAGCACCGTGTGGGCAAGTTGCATTACAAAGTCCGCAACCTTGGCAGATGGTTTCAATAACTTCTGCTTTTGGCATACCACGGAAATCAATGGCTTTAATCGCTTGGTATGGGCAAACATCTATACATTTACCACAGCCAATACAACGCTTGATATTAACCATCGCAACTTGCGGATCGCCAACAAGTTGTGGTTTTGATAATAAACCAATGGCTTTTGCTGCCGCACCAGAGGCTTGCGCAACTGAAGCTGGAATGTCTTTAGGGCCTTGGCAAACACCGGCTAAGTATACACCTGCTGTATTTGTTTCAACTGGTTTAAGTTTTACGTGGCCTTCAAGATAGAAATTATCAGCATCGTAAGAGATACGGAGCTTTTCTGCTAATCCTTCAGCATTTTCAGCACCTTGTACACCAACTGCTAAAACAATCAAATCAGCCTCTACTTCCACTTGTTTACCAAGCAAAGTATCTGCGCCACGAACGACATAACGTGTCACGCCATGTTCATCAATGGTTGGCTGAACAGCTGAAACTCTACCTCTCACATATTGCACATCGTATTCTTCCATAGCGCGACGTGTAAATTCATCATAAGCCTTACCGCCAGCACGTATATCCATATAGAAGACATAAGAATTTGAGTCAGGCATATGATCTTTTGTCAAGATAGCTTGTTTTGCTGTATACATACAACAGAATGATGAACAAAGTGAGCGGTTTATAGCTCTATCTCTCGAGCCCACACATTTTACAAAGACAACATTCTTTGGCTCCATACCATCAGATGGACGTTTGATATGTCCGCCTGTAGGGCCAGAAGCTGAAAGAAGTCTTTCGTATTGAATAGATGTGATAACATCAGGAATTTGACCATAACCATATTCAGGAAGCTGTGTATAATCATACAAGTCAAAGCCAGTAGCAGCAATAATTGCGCCAACTTTTACTTGAATGAGTTCATCTTCCATGTCGAATTTAATAGAATTTGATTTACAAATTTTTGCGCAAACTCCACACTTACCTTCTTGTAATTGACGACAAGCAGCTGGATTGATTTTAGCACGTTGTGGAATCGCTTGTGGGAAAGCAATGGAAATAGCTTTTCTTTTGCCAAGGCCTTCGTTGAAAGCATCAAAATCTTTTGATGGACATTTTGCCACACATTCACCGCAACCTGTGCAAGTTGTCCAATCAACATAAGTTGTTTTCTTGCGAATAGTTACAGTATAGTTACCCACATAACCTTCGATTTTTTCAATTTCAGAAAAAGCATGAAGATCAATCAATTCATTTTGCAAAACATCAACCATTTTTGGTGAAAGAACGCAAGATGAACAGTCAATAGTTGGGAAGGTTTTGTCAAGACGAGCCATTTTACCGCCTATAGTAGCATCTTTTTCTACTACAACGACTGGAACGTCAGCTTCAGCACAATCTAAAGCAGCTTGAATGCCAGCAATACCCGCGCCAATGACAAGCACTTTTTTGGTAACGTCAAATGATTTACTATAAAGAGGGCTATTATTACGCACTTTTTCGCAAGCAATCATAACCAAATCTTTGGCTTTATTAGTGTTTGCGTCCATGTCTTTACCGATCCATGAAACGTGCTCACGAATATTTGCCATTTCAAACATATATTTGTTAAGGCCGGCTTTTTCAACTGTACGGCGAAATGTGTTTTCGTGCATACGAGGTGAGCAAGAAGCAACAACTACTGCGTCTAATTTATATTCATTGATAGCGTCTAAGATTGATTGTTGACCTGGTTCAGAACAAGTATACATATTGACGGATGAATACACAACATCAGGGAAATTAAGGGCGGCTTCTGCAACTTTATCCACATCAACAGTTGAAGCAATGTTTGAACCGCATTTACATACAAATACACCTATTTTCATTATGCTGCTCCTCCATTTGAATTGTCAGTAGCTTTACCGATTTTTGAAAGCGCAGAAGATGAATCAACAATAAGTTTATCAAGCATAAGGCTCTCAGCAGGAAGATTGAAAGCTAAGCCCATAAGCTGAGTAAAATAAAGGATAGGAAGATTGTAAGTGTCTTTATTTGTATTTTCTGCTTGGCCTTGACGTAAATCAAGGTTCATTTGGCAAAGTGGACAAGCTACAACAACTATATCCACTTGAAATTCTTTTGCTCTTTCTAATATTCTACCCACAAGATTTGATGTCATCTTTCTTTGTGGAATACCTTGAGCCGCGCCACAACATTCAGTTTTTAAAGGAAAATTGACAACTTCCGCGCCTAAAGCTTTAAGGATATTATCCATGCTCATAGGCACTTCTTCATTATCAAATTGCATAATCTTTTTAGGACGGGTGAGAAGACAGCCATAATAACAAGCAACTTTGAGGCCTGTAAGTGGCTTTGTGACTTTATCCTTGATTTTTTCAAGCCCTACTTCTTCTGTAATATATTGTAAAACTGAATAAGATTCAGGCAAGAAGTCAGTCGGGGTATCGAGTAATTTATCAATTTCAGCTTTAAATTCAGGATCTTCCATGCGATGCTTTGCAGTTTTCAAGTTTGCTAAGCAGGAAGGGCAAGAAGTGAGCACTTTTTCTGCTTTCATATCAGCAGCTAAGCGTAAGTTTCTTGCGGATAAAGCGCCTGATAATTCGTGTGACATTGTGTGTGCAGGAGTTGAGCCACAGCAAGAAAAATCGTCAATATCTTGAACTTGAAGACCCAAATGCTTTAAAATAGCTTGGGTTGAAACTTCATAATCCTTGCTTGTGCCAAGTGCTGAACAACCGGGATAATAAGCAATTGCCATTAGTTATGCCCCCCTTTGGCTTCTTTTTCAGCCTCTAATTGGGCGTGTCTTTCAAAAATTCTGCCTATTTCGTCTTTACCTTTAATAAGGTGTGGGAAGAAAGGTAATTTATTTCTTTTTAATGCTGGTAATGCAATATCAAGATCTGTGTAAAAGCGGCCTGTTCTCATCATAAAGTCAGCCATAGTGCCCATCTCATAGGAGCGGCCAGTATAGCGAACTGTGTCAAGGAAGGCTTTCCAAAACATTTCAACAGGTCTGTGATTGACATAACCTTCTCTTCTTGCTTTATGGCGTAAAAGGTCCATAACTTTAGCTACATCTATATTATTTGGGCAACGTGCTGTGCAAGTTGAGCAAGAAAGGCAGAGCCATAGTGATTTTGCGGTAAGAGTTTCTTCTCTAAAACCAAGTTGGGCTGAGCGCATTACTTGGCTGACTTGCTTGTCATATAAAAATGAAGCAGGACAACCAGCTGTGCATTTTCCGCATTGATAGCAGAGAGAAAGCTTTTCGCCACTTTCTTGTTCCACCTCTTTCAAAAAGGTAAGATCTCTTTTATTCAGTTGTAAAGTTTCCATACATAATCCTATTTTTTATAGTATTAAAAACATAAGCTCTTTACATTTAATATAAAATTATATTTTGGTCAATAAAAAATTATATTTCACAAGGTTAGCTACAACTAACCATTCTGAGAATTCTCATCAATCCTCCAGTAACATATTATTTTTTCATGCAAAAGCAATATTTAATTAAACACTTGTCAAAGTGAATTTCTTACTATATCTTCCAAGGATAAACTTTACCTTTAATAGAAAGGAATAAAATGATGTCATCAATACTTTATAGGCTTGATATTCACCTAAACGAAAAAGATTGCGAATTAGCAGAAGCTCTTTTATTTGAATATATTCAATACGGCTGGGAAGAAGAAAATCTTTCTAACAATCGCGTACTTATCCGCTTACACTGTGAATTTAAAAATACAATTGAAGAAATAAAAGAATGTTTAAAAAATTCATTTCAAAATATTGAATTTTTTGAAGAAGAAATTGAAAACCAAGATTGGACAGAAGCTTGGAAGCAATATTTTACTCCTGTTGAAGCAGGGAAATTTATTGTCTTGCCTTCATGGGAGAAGGACAAAGAAACAAAATTTATCCCAATTTATATAGAACCAAAATCAGCCTTTGGAACAGGACACCACGCAACTACAGCCCTTTGTTTGCACGCAATAAGCCAATTAGCAGAAGAAAATAAAATCCAGTCAGACATGAATTTTTTAGATTTAGGTTGTGGCACAGCCATTTTAGGTCTTGCTTGTCACAAGCTTGGTCTTACAGGGCTTTGCACAGATATTGATCCTATTGCTATAGCGAATTCAGATGAAAACCTTATATTAAATGACGTAAAAAGTGGCATTGAGCTTGAAGTTGGCAGTATTGAAGTTGTAAAAGATAGCTATGATATTGTAATTGCAAATATTTTAGCTGGCCCACTTAAAGTTATGGCTGAAGAAATCATCTCTAAAATTAAAACTAATGGACTCTTAGTTTTATCTGGCATATTATCATCACAAGCAGACGATGTTATTGCTTGCTATAGCAAATTAGGCGCGCCAAAAGTTTTGCAAGCGCAAGATATTCCCCACCTCTGCCCTGAAAATATTGCTACAAACGAAATTAAGCCTGCCGAAACTTGGGTTGCTTTAATATTTGAAAAATAAGTTTAATGAATTAGGTTTTTATGAAAAAGTTTTTTTATCTCTTCTTTACTGTATGTATTTTACTGCTCACCACTAGTCAACTCAAGGCGCAAGAAATTGATTTTGCACAAAATATTTATAAAGATTCCTTCAATCAAAAAGGTGAAGCTTCATGGTATGGCCCAGGTTTTCACGGAAGATTGACTGCAAATGGACAAAGATATAATCAATTTGGGTTGACTGCGGCACATAAGTCTCTAAAATTTATGCAAGTTTTACACATTACAAATTTAGCAAATGACAAATCAGTTCTTGTACAAGTAAACGATAGAGGGCCATATATAGGCGCAAGAATTATTGATCTTTCTGAAGCAGCCATGATCAGACTTGATGGCATGAAAAAAGGAGTTATTGATATTCATGCTGTTTCTGTAAGCGATACAAAAGGTGTTCCACTTGATGAAAATCTTGCTTTTTTTGTGGAATGTGTAAAAACTCAAAACCTTGAACAAGCTCAAGAGGCTATCGATAGACTGCATAAAGTTGGAAATTTTGAAAATCATATATTCCCTATGGATGATGGTTATACTATAGGGCTTGGTCCTTTCCCTGATTTCCAAACTGCTCAAGATAAAATTATTGATTTAATTACAATTTTCCCCCTAGTTACTATTAAACTCTATGATAAAAATTTAACATATATACAATAGATGATGCAAACAGATACAATTCTTATACTCAATGCCTCAGAAGGGATTTTACAAATAGTTGTTGGCACAAGCGACAACAAATTACTTGCGCATGAAGAGTGGGATTGCCCAAATAATGGCACGGAAAAGCTTACTCCCTACATCAAAGAACTTTTTAGCAAATTAAATCTACCACTTGTTTCAATTAGAAAGATTGCTTGCATTGTTGGCGCAGGCTCATTTACAGGTATTAGACTCTGTATGATGACAGCAGAAGCCTTAGCAAGAGCTTTGTCAAATAATGATAGAAAAATTGAACTTGTCGGGATTGATTACCTATACGCACTTGCTCATAATGCACCTATGAATGAAAATGCACGCATTCGAGTTATTACGCACGCAAAGAAAAATCTAGTGCATTCCGCTGATTTTACAGCTGAAAATTCAATACCTACACAAGTAGACGACACAAGACTTATAAGCCCAAATGAAGCTTTGGAAGAATTGTGCTCTTGTGAAAAAGCCTACGCGAACAATTATCTGCTTGGTAGTGGTGTGAATAAAATAAGTCAAGAATTGAGAGATTTGTCAACTAAGACTATGCATGAAAAATCAATTATACTTCTGAACACATATAATAATTTTCTTAATGCTCATGCCTTGCTCAAGTTAGCTAATGAAAAAGAGCAGGCAGAAAATACTATAGATGCATTCTATGTCCGCTCTTGCGATGCTGTGGATAACCTTGAGCATATATCCAATAAATTAGGAAACAATGCCCAAGAAGCCTTAAAGCTTTACAAGAAGATTATAAATTAATTATCTTGTAAAATCAGACAGTAAACTATTATTATTTCTTGAGATAGTCCGCTAATCTTTTATCAAATGTTTTGATGTGTGAAACTAAATCACCCATGGCTTTAATTAAGTCAAGGACAATCAGATTTGTTGGCCCTTCTACCTTGATTTTATCAGATAGCTTGTCTAAAACATCTAAATAATTTTTATGCCAAATTTTATGATTAGGCATTTCAGGAAAATTATTTTTCTCTTGTAATTCTTCTTCGTGTTTGAAGTGTTTTTTGGTGTAATCAACAAGAAAAGTTGTTGCCTTCACAACTGATTCTTGTCCTTGACCAGCTGTAATTTTAGACATTAAATCATCAACAGCCTCTAACAAAGATTTGTGTTCAGCGTCAATAATTGTATTGCCTGTGGCTAATTCTGGTGTAAACTGATAACGCATAAAAAACTCCTTTTAAATATAAATAATAGAAAAGCAGTAAACATTTTATATACTTCACTTTACTCAAATCCTTTATTTTGTCAATCAAATTTCTTTTTAAGGATTTTTAAATAGTAATCTATCTCACTAATTTTACATATAAATTGCATTCAAATTAAATTTAATTCCTTCTCTAATTTCTTGACCTTAATTAGCTTTTAAGCTATCACTTTAAAGAAATTGTTATGAACTTCAAATTTGAGATAATATCGTTTATGAGGCACTTTATGCACCTTAATTATAAAAAACACTTGTATGTCTTCTCTATCTTTTTTCTTGCGTCATTCATTTTTTTTGAAACTGCTTATGCAGAAAAATTAAAAGTTCGTATCGGCATTGATCAAAGCCAAAGTTTTTACAATGTGACAGAAGATGGAAAACCAATTGGCTATAGTTACGAATATCTTTCCTACCTTGAGGAATTTGGTGCTTTAGAATTTATTTATATCTATGGCAGACGCGAAGCTTTGGTCAATATGCTTAGAAAAGGTGATATCGACTTACTTGATCATAATGTAAAAACAAGGCAATTAGAAAATGAGTTTTTATTCTCAACACTCTCAACAGGCTTTACAAATCTCTCGCTTGTAACTACAAGCAATAACAATGAATTTAATTTCAACAATTTCCAATCTTTTAATGGAAAAAATATAGGTCATATAACAAGTGAATATATTTCAGATACACTTTCAGATTTTGCCTCTAAAAACACACTCACATTTTTCACGCATACTTACCCTAATGTGCTTTTACTCGACAGTGCTTTATCTGCAAAAAATATTGATTTAGCTGCTAAAGAGAGTTTTAATCTTAGCAGAAATGAAAAAATTGTTGCAAATATAGATACGCGAAATTTCTACCTTATGACAAGGCAAGATAAAGCTGAGCTTATGAGTACAATAAATGCAACTCAGCTCATGCTTTATGAAAAACACCCTGCTTTAATCGACGAACTTTATAAAAAATATTTTTCTAGCGATTATTCAGTCTTTAATTTCAGTCAAAAAGAAATTGAATATGTAGAAAAGCTTGAGCCATTACGCGTGCTTTATCTTGAAAATTCAAGCCCATTTTCTTCTTATAGCGTGGCAAATGACAAGGTCGAAGGTTTAAATATTCAAGTTTGGGAAAATATAGCCGAACAAACTCAGCTCAAATATAAATTGCAACCTGTCGCCAATGTAGAAGAAGGTTTAGAGCTTATTTCTTCAAAAAATGCAGATCTTTTGATTGCAGTTGAAAGTCATACAAATATTGTGAGCAATAATAAGATTAAATTATCAGATTCTTATCTATCAATACCTATAAGCATTGTTGGCATTGAAGAAAGTATTATTCCAAGTGATGTCTTTGTTTTCCCTAAATCGTCCCACACTGAACTAGACTATTTCAAATCTCACTACCCTAAAAACCAATATTTCCTTGTAGATACAATAAAAGAAGCCTATGATGCTATAGTGTCAGGTAAGGCTGATTTTACAATTGATAATCTATTTTCTGCCTCTTTTCTTTTGCAACAACCAGCATACCTTGACCTTATCTTTGTTGCAGCAACCTATACTAATGATTACCTTTCTTATGCTATTTCTGAGTCTATTGAACCTCAACTTTTCAGCATTATTAATAAAGCAATTCTAAACTTTTCTAAGCAAGAAAATGATTCTCTTTTTCTTACGCACACAATTTCAGGCACAAGAAATGAAAATCAGCTTTCTTACTTTTTGAAACATTATCAAACAGAACTTATCTTGCTACTTATTTTTATAGTTTTCACTGCTTTTCTTTTCTTGCTCTTTATCATATTTTTGCAAGCAAATAATAAAAAAACTGTGTGGAACTTAGCTTATCTTGACCAATTAACTAAGTTACCAAATTTCAACAAATTCAAAATAGATGCGCAAAAACTTCTTATAGATAATCCAAATACTAAATACGCCATCTTGATTATGGATATCAATAAATTCAGCTTGATAAACGAATCTCGCGGACAAGAAGAAGGCGACAAAATCATCATTGCTATGGCTGATGCTATGAAACATTTCATTAAAGAAAAAAATGATCTTCTTAGCCGCATAAATGCAGATAATTTTGTTGTTTTTTATGAAGTTACTAATTTTTCTACAAATAATGATCAAATAGCTTCATTTTATCTTCCATTTAGAGATCTGATGAAGGCTCGCACAGGGCTTACTCTCAATTTCTCAATTGGTCGTTACACCTTGACGCATGATGATAAAAACATCAATGAAATCTTTGAAAAAGTTAATTCTGCGCACAACCTTGCTAAAGTTAATTCTGCTATATCACCACTTTACGATTATGATGAAGATTTGAAAAAACTTGCCATTCGTCAAAGAGAAATAGAAAATCTTATGGAATCTGCTTTAGAAAATAATGAATTTTTGCTCTACTTACAGCCTAAATATTCTTTATCTAATGAACAGGTCGTTGGTGCTGAAGCCTTGGTGCGATGGAATGAGCCAAACAATCCAAAAGTTGTTTACCCTTCTGAGTTTATTCCTATCTTTGAAAAAAATGGCTTTATCACAAAGCTTGATTTTTATATGTTTAGAAAAGCTTGTGAAGTTATTGAAGCGTGGATTAAAGAGGGCAAAGAACCTGTCACTGTGTCCGTCAACTTCTCTCGATTGCATTTAAATAATCCACATTTTGTTGATGACATTAAAAAGATTGCCGATGGTTTTGATATTCCAAAAAAATATTTAGAAATTGAACTGACAGAATCTACTATGATTGATAATGAAGACGCGCTTGAAAATCTAGTTAATCATCTTCACGAAGCTGGATTTAAGCTTTCTATGGATGATTTTGGTACAGGCTATTCTTCGCTTGGGCTCTTGAAAAACTTGCCTGTTGACGTTATTAAAATCGACAGATCTTTCTTCACAAATAATCGTTATAAAACCCGTGCGAGAGCTGTTTTGCAAAGTATTATTTCCATGGCGAAAGCTTTGAATATACATACTGTAGCTGAAGGTGTTGAAGAGCAAGAACATATTGATTTTCTTCGTGAAATTGGCTGTGAGCAAGTGCAAGGTTATTTCTATGCTAAACCAATGCCTGCTGTTGATTTTATCACAAATCATCGAGTGGTGAAAGCCAATAAAAATGTCATCATTGATGATGCTTTAGCTAATAAAATTGGTGATTTACATCTTGGACGTGAAGAAATGGGCCTTGAAATGCCCGTTGCTATGTATAGATTATTTGAATTTTCTGTGCGCGAGGCTTTAATACAGATGTATGGTGAAGGCGAAATGGAAAAACTGCTTATGTTTGCTGGCCAAATTTCTGGAGCAAACTTTACAAGTAAATATTTGAACCTTAGCCTACCTTATCCTGAATTTATAAAGAATGTAAGAAATATTCTTGTGGACTTTAAAGTTGGATTTTTAGATATTGAATCCTTTGATAAAAATACGGGTGAATTTATAATAACCGTTAAAGAAGACCTTGACTGTAGTGGAATGCCAAATATTTCTAAGCCTTTATGCCAATACGATGCAGGTTTCCTTGCAGCAATTTTATCAGAATATACTAAAAAAACCTATACGGCTAAAGAGATTGATTGTTGGGGAACTGGCGCAAATCTTTGCCGATTTGAAGCAAAGCCTCTACCGCAAGATGACATTATTTAGTATATTTTTTGAGGTCTTTCATGTCTAAGTCGCCATATACATTAGATGCGTTAAATAGATTTTATGAATTAGTCGAGCAATCTCAGAATATTGTTTTCTTTGGTGGTGCTGGTGTGTCTACAGAAAGCGGTATACCTGATTTTCGCTCTCAAGATGGACTTTATAATCAAGAATACGACTACCCTCCTGAAACTATTATCTCACATTCTTTTTTCAAATCGCATACTGAAGAATTTTACAGATTTTATAAAGATAAATTTATTTATAATGTAAAACCGAATGCCACGCATTTAGCTTTAGCAAAATTAGAAAAAATGAATAAATTAAAAGCAATTATCACGCAAAATATTGATGGCTTGCATCAAGAAGCTGGTTCTAAAAATGTCTACGAATTACACGGCTCTGTTTTGAGAAATTATTGTATGGATTGTCATACATTTTATGATATTAGTGCAATAATCAATGCTGAAAACGTGCCACGGTGCTCTTGTAATGGAATTATCAAGCCAGATGTTGTTCTATATGAAGAAATGCTTGATGATGCTATAGTTTTAAAAGCTGTTGAAGCTTTAGAAAAAGCTGATATGCTTATTGTTGGCGGTTCTTCTTTAGTCGTCTATCCAGCGGCAGGCCTTATAAATTCTTATAAAGGCAATAAATTAGTGCTTATCAATAAATCTCAAACTCCTTACGATTCAAAAGCTGATATCGTCATTAACGAAAGCCTTGGCAAGGTTTTTGAAAAATTTCTAATTTAGAACATTTTAGAAATCTGCCATTACTAAAATGTATTCGACAAACTGAATGTTTGCACTCTAAAATTTATCTTTTCTTTTATTGACAAAGTGGCCGAAAAAGACGAAAATATCTTTATGAACACATTAATAACTTGCCATGAAAATGCTGACTTTGACGCTTTTGCTGCACTTGTAGGTGCAAGCCTTCTCTATTCTGATGCATATCTACTTTTTCCTGGCACGCAAGAAAATAATCTGCAAAGATATATAGAAGAAGTGGCAAATTCGCACTTCCAAATTCTCAGCACTAAGGCATTTAATGATTTGTCAGACGAAGACTTAGATAAAATCACACGCCTAGTTGTTGTTGACACTAAACAAAAATCACGTTTAAGCCATATTAAAAATTTTTATGAAAGAGATAATATTGAAATCATTGTTTGGGATCATCACCCACATACAGATGAAGATATTCAAGCAAAAGAGCTCAACCATGCAAATATTGGTTCCACTTCATCTCTTTTAGCATTAAAACTTGCTGAGTTGAATAAAAGTTTGACCGAAGAAGAAGCCACCTTGCTTTCACTTGGACTTCATGTTGACACAGGATCATTTACTTTTTCTTCAACTACAAGAAAAGATTTTGAAGCTGCTTCCTATCTTTGGAAATGCGGTGTTGATCCTCTCATTTTACGTTCATATCTTAAAACTGAATTGACACCTGCACATATAAAGGCTTTAAATGAACTCTTAGAAAGTAGCGAATATCATGAAATAGTTGACTTAAAAGTTGTTATCGCTACTACTTCTTCGGATGCGTATATCCACGACTTTGCTCTGCTTGCCCCAAGATTTATGGAAATGCAGCCCTGCAAAGTCTTCTTTGCTTTAGCACAGATGGAAGAAAAAGTGCAAGTGCTTGCAAGAAGCGTTGAAAAATCAATAAATGTTGGGCAGATATGCTCTGCTGTTGGTGGCGGTGGCCATGAATACGCAGCTTCTGCTTCAGTGAAAAACATGACTTTATCTGAAGTAAAAGATATTTTGATTAAAGAAATCTATGTACAATTAAATATACACAAAACTGCAGCCGCTCTTATGTCTAGCCCTGTAATATTTGTTAATGAAGAAACCACTATGGGCGAAGCTTCAAAAACTATGGTACGATTTGGGCTCAAAGCTGTTCCTGTTTTTCAAAAAAATTCTAATATTTGTACAGGTTGGATCAGTCAAGAGCAAGCATCAAGGGGATCAGCTCTCAATCAATATACTATGAATAGCCCTGTTTTTGACTATATGCAAAGAGAGTTTAAAGTCATCTCTAAAAACGCTACTCTACAAGATATAATGGATATTATTATAGGCGAAAAACAAAGACTTTTACCCGTGGTTGAAGCTATTGATTTGCGCAAAGACGATACCTATAAAGTGCATAATTGCATTGGTGTTGTGACTAGAACTGACTTGATTCGCCTTTTTTCTGACGAAAACACTATTCTTCCTATGCCAACAAAGGCTAAAAACCTCAAAACACGCAATCTTTCTAAACCCTTATACGATAGAGTCGGTGAAGAATGTGTCGATATCTTGAAGCTTGCAGGCGAAATAGCAAGAACACTTAATTTTCAAGTTTCTGCTGTGGGCGGCTTTGTGCGTGATTTGGTCATGGATAAGAAATTACGCCATTGGTCGGAACTTGACATTGACTTTGTTGTTGAAGGCGATGCCATAAAATTTGCCTATGCTCTTGCAAAGGAATTGAACGGAAAAGTACGTGTTCATCTTGCTTTTATGACAGCGACTATCTTTTTTCGAAATAAAGCCGATGTGCAATGCAAGCTTGATGTCGCAACAGCAAGGCTAGAATATTATGAATATCCTGCGGCATTGCCAACTATTGAAGTTTCCTCACTTAAAATGGATTTATATCGCCGAGATTTCACAATAAATGCTATGGCTATACGCCTAAACCCTGAACATTATGGATCTTTAGTGGACTTTTTCCAAGGACAAGCCGATATACGAAATAAAAAAGTGCGTATGCTGCATACTTTGAGTTTTATTGAAGATCCTACTCGTATTATAAGAGCCATTCGCTTTGAACAAAGATATAATTTTGTTATTGAACCACAGTGCGAAAAACTTATGCAAAATGCAATCTCCTTGAATTTAATTGACAAACTTTCAGGACTTCGTATCTCTTTAGAACTTGAACTTATTTTAAAAGAAGAAAATCCATTTCTTGCACTTAAGCGTATGGAAGAATTTAATCTTCTGCACTCTATTCACCCCCAATTGAAATTAGATCAAAGTAAAGAATTGCTCGTTTTAAATCTTTTAGAAAATATTGAATGGTATAGAAAACTCTATTTAAATGAAACTGTTGATGCTCTCGCGCTTATTCTTGTTGCCCTTATGCGAAATGCGCATTTAAGCGATCTGCACGAAGTTATAGATAGATTTGCCTTTATTGAAAAAAGGGCTGAGTCAGTTGTGGCATTAAGAGCCTACATTATAGAAACTTTTAATGCTCTTTTACGCTGGTTTAAAAATAAAGATAAAACATCTAAACTCTATAATTTATTATCTAAAAAACCTATTGAAG
The DNA here is from genome assembly GCA_964369165.1 of uncultured Desulfovibrionaceae bacterium. Classification (GTDB taxonomy): domain Bacteria; phylum Desulfobacterota; class Desulfovibrionia; order Desulfovibrionales; family Desulfovibrionaceae; genus CAYJAZ01. The sequence continues at coordinate 13,791 of CAYJFE010000037.1, forward strand.
TTCTTCTTTATTGTATAGCAAGAGCCGAAGATGAAAACTTGAAAAAAATTCTCACCCAGTATATATACAAATGGCGTGATGAAAAAGCTGACATCACTGGCAACGATTTAGAAGACATGGGTATTCCTAAAGGCAAGATATATAAAGAATTATTATCCATTGCCTTAGAAAATAAATTAGACAATGAAGATTTTAGCCGCGAAGCCCAACTCCAATTAGTGCGCTCAATTTATTTTGACAATCTGGACAATATTCAATAATAAAATACCTCAATACAAATAATAACAAGGTTTAACCGTACATGAATAAAATTATACTTCCTCTCTTCATCTTAGTTTTACTTTCTCTTACTGCCTGCTCTGAAAGTGAAAAACACAATGATTCAGTCACGACTAAACAATTAGAAGATGCTATTATTATGCAAGACTGGAATTTAGCTAGTCATATGGCTCAAAGAATATTAATGGAAGAGCTTGATCCTCAAACACGCTATAATGCATTAAAAATTCACATAATGGCAAGCAATAATCTTTCAAATTATCAAGCTATTATTTATGTTTTGGAAAATGCTCTTAATGAATTTAATAAATCAGAAGAGCAAGTTTTTATTCAAAGTGAACTTGTAAAAGCCTATGCAAATAAGCAAGATTATGCTAAGGCTATGGAATATACAAAAGGATTAATGCGCACAAAAAGCATTAAAGAAAGCGAGAAAATTGCCTTAGAATTGCAAATTATTGAATACGCTTTAAAAAATCATAGTTTTGGTGAAGCAGGAATTATATTCGACTCTTTAAAAAACAAAAATATAGATCCTGTGAAAAACAAATATTATTACCTACTTATTAACTATAGTTTTCTTTCACAGCAATACGAAAATGCTATTAAAAATATTGAAATCTATCTTTCTTTTGGCAACATTTCAAAGGCAGAGAGAGGTAGAATGTATTTTCTTCAAGGCGATTGTTATGAGATTTTAGGCAAAAATGATAAAGCCCTCATGTCTTTTACTAAAGCTTTAGAAAGTCATCCAAATCCTGAAGTAGTAAAATTGCGCATAGACGCATTAGAAAAGACAAAATAAAGAATTTTTAAACAAGAATATCAAACTATTAGAATTTTATGAATTTTAAGTTGACCCTTTATTTCATTCTTGTTATTTTCCTTCAACAAAGTCACATCAGAGGAGATTATTATGGCCGGACATAGTAAATGGGCAAATATCCAACACCGTAAAGGCAGACAAGACGCAAAGCGTGGTGCAGTTTTCACAAAGGCTGCTAAAGAAATTATTATTGCTGCAAAAAATGGTGGCGATCCTGCCGGTAATTCTCGCTTGCGTGCTGCAATTGCTGCTGCTAAAGCCGTGAACCTTCCTAAAGATAAAATTGAATCTGCCATCCGCAAAGGCACAGGCGCAGAAGCAGGCGGCGATATTTTTGAAACAAATTATGAAGGTTATGGCCCTTCAGGCATTGCTTTTATTGTAGAAACAGCTTCAGATAATAAAAATAGAATTGTTTCTGAAGTACGCCATTTGTTTTCAAAACATGGTGGAAACCTTGGTGAAAGTGGTTCAGTTGCTTGGATGTTTGATAGAAAAGGTATTATTCTTATTGATAAAAGCAAATATACTGAAGACCAAATCATGGAAGCTGCCTTAGAAGCAGGCGCTGATGATGTGGTTGAGTCAGACGAAGCATTTGAAGTGACAACTTCAATGGAAGATTTCTCACAAGTGCGTGATGCTCTTGAAACAGCTGAAATTGAAATGCAGTCAGCTGAACTTTCATACATTGCGCAAAACTCCATTACAGTTGAGAAAGAAGTTGCTGAAAAGCTTCTTAGATTTGTAGATGCTCTCGAAGATAATGATGATGTTCAAAAAGTTCATGCAAACTTTGAATTACCAGACGATTTTGAAGGATAAGATAAGCAAAAAAATATTTTGCTTTCTGTATTAAAGTAATGAGGGGAACATAAAGTTCCCCTTTTTTT
>CAYJFE010000037.1:15888-24986 GCA_964369165.1 uncultured Desulfovibrionaceae bacterium
TACACATCAAACAACATTTCCAAATCATCTCTAGTAAGCGATTTCCACGTGTCTTGACCCGGGATAACGGCTTCGGCAACGCCTTTTTTCATTTCTTGGAGGCGAAGAATTTTTTCCTCAACCGTATTTTGGCAAATCATCTTATAAGAGAAAACTTGCTTTTTCTGACCAATACGGTGCGCACGGTCAGTCGCTTGAGATTCAACAGCAGGGTTCCACCATGGATCGTAGTGAATAACATAATCTGCAGAAGTAAGGTTTAGACCAGTTCCACCCGCTTTAAGAGAAATAAGGAAGATTGGGATTTCAGGAGAATTATTGAATTTATCTACTTGCTCTAGTCTGTCTTTACTTGATCCATCAAGATAGCAGAAAGGAATGCCAGACATTTGCAACCAATTTCTAATCACATGAAGCATTTGAACAAATTGTGAGAATACAAGCACTTTATGTCCTTCTTCCACAATATCAATAATCATATCTTTAAAAGCTTCAAATTTTCCTGAAGTCATGCTCGGGGTTGTACCTGGCATATCGAGTTTCAATAAGCGAGGGTGGCAGCAGATTTGACGGAGTTTGAGCAAGGCATCAAGAATAGACATCTGACTTTTTGCCATACCTTTTTCATCGACATCAGCAAGCACTTGTTCTTTGAGCTTTTTAGCAAGCGCGCTGTAAAGTTCGGCTTGTTCGTCTGACAAATCGCAATAAGTGATATTTTCGATTTTTGGCGGAAGATCTTTCACAACTTCAGCCTTTGTTCTTCTCAAAATAAATGGTTTCACCCTTGAGCGCAGATAAGCTAAAGTTTCTTGATCGCCTTCTTTTATCGGTTTAATTATTCCACGTTGGAAAGAGTGCTGTGACCCTAAGAAACCAGGCATCAGGAATTCAAATAAAGACCATAATTCAAAAAGATTATTTTCAATAGGCGTACCTGACAGACAAAGACGGATTTTTGAATCTATTTGTCTTACTGATCTTGCAGTTATGGTATTAGGATTTTTGATATTTTGCGCTTCGTCAAGAATAATGGCATTGAAAGAGAATTTTTCAAGTTCTTCCATATCACGGCGTAAAAGAGCATAAGTGGTGAGGACTATATCAGCATCGCCTATCTTTTTAAAGATATTTTCACGCCTTGTGCCGTAAACAATAACGCGCGTCAAATTAGGCACGAATTTAGAAGCCTCTCTGTCCCAGTTTGGCAAAACAGAAGTTGGCACTACTATAAGGTTAGGCCCAGTTGCGCCAGTATTTTTCATATGTTGTATGAAAGCAAGTGTTTGAATCGTTTTACCAAGACCCATTTCATCTGCCAAAATACCGCCAAAGGAATATTCACGCAAGAAGTTCATGTATGATACGCCTTGAAGCTGGTAAGGGCGTAGACTTGCCTCTAAACCTTCTGGAGTTTCAACACTTTTGGCTTCGGTGAAGTTTTGAATATTTTCACGAAGGGTTGACCAGAATGGATCGACATGAGTATTAGGCAAATCTTCAAGTATAGATTCAAGTGTAGGTGCTTCAAATTGCTTGAATTGATGCTTTGGTGCTTTTGTAGGATCAAGACCAAGCACTTTTAATTTGTGCGCCAATTTTTCAAGCCAAGATTCAGGTAAGGAAGCATAAGAGCCGTCTTTAAGCTGAACATAGCGTTTGCCTTTAAGCCAAGCTCTCCAAATTCTTTCAAGCGGAAGGGATTGACCATCGTATTCCACTTCAATATCAAGTGAAAACCATTTTTCTTTTTCATTGCTTTCAACAGTAGCTGAAATAATTGGTGTTGATTTATGCACTTTATTATAACGTGAAAGCGTTGCTTCGCCATAAACACGCCATCTTTCTATAAGCGATGGGTAAGAATCAAGCAAGAAAGTAATAGCCTCTTCTGGTTCCATAAACCATAATTTATTACTTCTTGGTTGGAAGCGCATATCAGAAAGTTCTTGAATAAGGGCGGCTTCTTCTTTTTGATCACGACGAATCAAGAAAGTTTTGCCTTCATAGACATATGAACCTGTTTGAAAATCAGGGTTTGGCCCAATAAGAGCAAATTCGCCATGCACAGTTTCGTAAACATTTTGAATCTCAAGAGTGAGAAGAGAACCTTCTTCATCAAGATAAAGCTTTGGATTATAACTCGCTGGTTGGAAAACTGGTTCCATAATGCGTAAAAATTCTTCTTGCTCATAAAGTTCAGAAGAAGGAAGGCGCGTCCACACTCTATCGAGAAATTCAGGTATATCTTCTGATGGAATTGTGGGCGGAGTATTCACTAATGAATGAATAATTGTATGGCTAAGAGAAGTTTGCACAGGATAAAGTGTGTAATGCCAGCACACCCATAAAGGCATTTGCCCATGAAATGAAACTTCATCACTTGGCCTATGGTCATCTTCATCAATATCAATAATAGAAAATGGCTCTTTGCCTTCTCTTTGTAAAAGAATATCAAAGTTTAAGCCTTCGTCTTCCATAGCAGGTCGGAGCTTTAAACGCATAGTGGCATTTTCAATTCTGAAAGGAATTTCAGTGTCACGCCAGAAAAGATAGTATTCATTTCTTACAGTCCATAAAAACCAAGACAATAGGCCATCAGGAATTTCCACCTTATGCCCTTGATAGTCTAAATGGTGTCCAATAAGCTCTAAAATATGCGGTAAGTCAGGCGATTGATCACACCAATCAGGGTTTTCTAAAATCTGTGCAAGAGTAACTTCTTGTCTTACTGATGAAATACCAGTTTTATTTTGTCTTGCTCTGAAAAATGCGACGGATAATCTACCCACTTCAGGAAAGAATTGGAAAAGAAAATAATGCCTTGAAGTTTCAGGTTCGAATTGGCCTGAATAAAAAGATCGAAAATCTTGTCGCCATTCTGTACGCACTTTATCAGGCACTACCTCATCAATCTGTTTATGACTTTCAAATGTTTTTACAAGATGCGAAGTGAGCGCAGCAATATGCTTGCAAGGATCTGAGAATGATTCCATACAATTACACGAATGTTCAACGTGCTTATCGCTCAAATTCAATTTTAATTCAGGCGAATAGGTTTGAAAGTCTTCACCATTTACTATGGCACGCACTTTTAAGTAATCGCCAACTACTTCAATATCTGTTTTGCTTACAGCGCTTTCACTCATAAGCATTCGCGCTGTATCTCTAATGTATTCTGGTATTGATTTATCAAGAAAAGTTTGCAAAATATTCTTTGCCGCTGCTTCTTCTCTAGAATTCATATATATTCCTTATAATGCTATTATAAAAGTAATTACAATCAAACCACTTCTAATCTATTAAGAAACACTATGCTATTTTTCTAAATTATTCAAGCAAAATTTGAACTTTTTCTAGTATTTTTCATTTTTTTTTGAAAATAATATTTATATTATTGTTTTTATTAGCTTTTTATAGTTCGCCCAAGTGAAAAAGCCCTTCCTTTTGACAGGCCTTTTTCTTTATATTCACGCGTTAAAGGGCAATACAAGAGTGTATCAATATCACCAATAAGGCTATTTGTGTCTGAATCAACATAAGAAGAATTCACTTTTATATCCATAACCTCGCCTAAAAACAAAGTGTGCGAGCCTAAATCTTCATAGCTTCTCAATGCCATTTCTACCACAAAAGGGCATTGTGCCACATAGGGCGCGTGTATATGTTCTGCCATAAGAGGATCGAGCTTTAAAATATCAAATTTATCCTGACTTTTTCCTGATACAATGCCTGCAAAATCAATTTCTTTGGCTTGAAGAGCTGATGGAATTGAGAGTGTAAAAGCCTTATGGCGCAATATATTGGAATAAGATTTTCTTTGATTTCTTACTGATACAGACATTATAGGTGGCTGTGAATTCACAATACCGCACCAAGCAGCTGTCATAATATTTGCTTTATTATCAGCATCATACGAACCTAAAAAAGCCACAGGAGTAGCTGGTAATAAGGCATTTGCACCTATAGAGATAAAATTTTGCTCTTTCATATATATTAAAAAGATATACCTATAACAATAACATTATAGGTATATCAAGGTTTTGAATATTATTTTACTAAGTCTTTTCTATAACCACGTATTCTTAATGACTGCAGATTGATAAAACCTTCCGCATCGTGATGATTATAAGTGGCGCATTCTTCAAAAGTTGCTAAATCGTGGCAATAAAGTGAATGCGGTGAATAACGACCAACAGGGAAAGCTACACCTTTATACAATTTCAAGCGTACTGAGCCAGTAACTTTTTCTTGCGTTTTATCAATAAGAGCCTGCATAGCTTCACGCTCTGGCGCAAACCAGAAGCCATTATAAATTGCTGTTGCGTAGCGTGGAAGAATAAGATCACGCACTGCCATAGCTTCACGATCAAGGCAAATACCTTCTAAATCATGGTGAGCGACGTGTAAGACTGTGCCGCCTGGAGTTTCATAAACCCCTCTTGCTTTCATGCCAACAAAGCGATTTTCAACCATATCAAGACGGCCAATACCGTGCTTGCCTGCAATTTCATTGAGTTGCAAAACCATTTGTGCTGGACTAAGATGTACACCATTTAAAGCAATAGCATCGCCTTTTTCAAAATCAATTGTGATATATTCAGGAGTATCAGGAGCTTTTTCAACTGGCACAGCCATTACGTGTGACATTGCTTCTGGTTCTTCCCAAGGATCTTCCAATTCGCCGCCTTCAAATGAGCAATGCAGCATATTTCTATCCATACTGTAATGTTTAGCTCCAGAAGTAATTGGAATACCATGCTTTTCTGCAAATTCATTTAAAGCAGTCCTTGACATTAAATCCCATTCTCTCCAAGGAGCAATGCATTTGATTTCAGGAGCTAAAGCTGCTGCTGCAAGTTCAAAGCGTACTTGATCATTGCCTTTACCTGTTGCGCCATGGGCAATAGCATCTGCATTTTCAGCTTTTGCAATTTCAATAAGTTTCTTTGAAATAAGTGGTCTAGCAATAGAAGTTCCAAGAAGATAACGGCCTTCATAAAGAGCATTTGCACGCATCATAGGATAGATAAAATCAGAGGCAAATTCGTCACGAAGATCTGAAACATAGGCCTTTGTTGCACCAGTTTCTAAAGCTTTTGGTTCAACGCCATCAAGATCATCACCTTGCCCTAAGTCAGCCGTGAAAGTGATTACTTCACAGCCATATTTTTCCATAAGCCATTTTAAAATAACAGAAGTATCTAATCCGCCTGAATAGGCTAAGACAACTTTTTTGATTGATTTTGACATCATAAATCCTTTTATATTACATTATTTTGCGAGTGAATTTTGAAAATATAAGAGAGCTGCCATACGAGTGAATACTGTGGCTCTTTTATAAAGTTTTGTATCATACGCGCTTGACTCTACTTCAGGGATAAGAGAAATAACTTGTGTATTTTCGCCAAACTTACTCTTGATAGCGTCATAAGTATAGGGATGAGCTGGAGAAGTGAAATTGCCTTGCTGTTGATAGCTCCAATTATTTATATATAATAAATCTGGATTGTCAGGCAAGAAGTTTGGGTCATAGGTGAGGAAAACTTTTGAGCCAGACTGCATAGCTATGTCTAAATGATCTTTTTGCGGTGTGCACTCATTTTCCATAGCCTTATTATCTGCAAAAGAAATGCCTAATTCATGGCGTAAGCACATAGAAGCATTGAGTAAAGAATTTGCATATTCACAATTCTTGCTTCCGGCATCGCCTATAAAGGCAGTGGAAAGTTTTGTGATATTTTTACCTGAGCGAAGAGCGGTGAATACAATATTTGTAAACATAGCAAGCGCATTAGAAGACATCACATCATCGCCTAAACTTTGAGCAATCAGGGCATTATCTGAAATTATATTCTCAATTTCTTCTTTTTCGCTTTCAATCAGTTCATCATCAATGATAAGAATCAGTTTTTCAAGTTTGCCAGATATAATTTGTGCTTTGTCAACTTTGTGTAAATCATCAACACATTCAAAAGTCACAGCAAAAAGCTCCGCAACTTCCTTCCAAAGCTCAATTTGATTTTTAGCATCATTAAGTTTTTTGCTATAAAATACAAGTCTACCTTCAAATGTAGGTACTTGATTTTCTTCTCTTGTTGCAAAATCAAGAGCCTGAGAAACTATATCTCTCACGCCTTGACAACCCCAATCACGAAAGTGTATAAGTGTGTGCATATCTATCCCCAAATAAGTGAATTAAGAACTGAAAAAGTCAAACATAAAAAGTCTATAAAGTCAAATTTAATATGCAAGAAAAATCTGTATACAATAATAAAAATAGAGCCTACAGAAATAAAATTTCGCTCTATACAGCCGATCAAAGCCTAGATGAGTCAGAAAAAAAAATTTCTGCAAATCATTCAAAAAACAAAGAACAAGTAATCAATATTATTATTGAAGAAAGTGATCTCTTGATTCTTCTGACAAATGAAATAAAAAAAGAGTGTATTGAAGAAAAAGCAAGAAGCATTCTTTCAAGATTAAGAAATGAACTAAAAGCATTTATCATGCTCTATCCAGAATTTGAACATTCACTCTCCCCTCTTCAACTAAAAAATACATTAAGCTTTACACCACTTATTCATGAAATGCAAAAGGCTTCACAGATTACAAATATTGGCCCTTTTGCCTCAGTTGCAGGCACTGTCGCTGAATTTTTGGCAAAAGAATTATCAGATTATCTAAAAAGCTTAGATCTACCTTCTGATATTATAGTTGAAAATGGTGGAGATATTTATATTATTTCCTCAATAAAAAGAATTGTCGCACTTTTAGACAAACCTGAAAAGGATCTGCACCTCGGTCTTGAAATTGAGCAGACTGATGGTCTTTCTATTGCCGCTTCATCAGCGACTATAGGCCATTCAAAATCATTTGGAAAAGCCGAATTATGTGTGATATTATCAAAAAATGCAGCCTTAGCTGATTCAATGGCAACAGCCATTTGTAATGCTATCAAAAGCCCAGCTGATTTTAATTACGCACTCGAATTGTATAAAAAGCATGAAAGGCACGGCCTAGTGGGCATTTTTTCTTCTTGCAACGATAATTTTCTTGCCTATGGCGACATAGTTCTTACAAAGTTACAGCCAAGCTAAGCTATCAATATTATAGCATAAAATTAGCAGAGATTCATAACTTGACGATAGCTCTAAAATATGCCATTAAACATCAGTAAAAAATTTCTTATTTGCCTCTTTTTTTAGGCAAATGATCACCTTTAAATTTCGGAGCAAATATGTCAGAAAATCAAAAAAAATTTCATTGTGGTTGGGTTGCGCTTATGGGACCACCAAATGCTGGAAAATCCACACTACTCAATGCTATGCTTGGTCAAAAACTCAGCATTGTCACACCAAAACCGCAAACAACTCGTAATCAAATCGTAGGCATTTTGACTGAAAAAAACAGTCAAATCGTCTTTATGGATACTCCAGGGCTTCACCACAATAGAGCGCAAATGCGTGGACATCTAGGTAAAATTATGCGTGAAGCCATTTTTCAAAGTATTGGCCAAGCTGATTTGGCACTTTTGATGCTTGATTCACACCTCTATATTAATAAGCCAGACTTTTTGGAAAGAGATCTTTTGCCTGTTGCCGATATTATCAGAAGCGGTGAAAAACCTGCTATTATAGTATTGAATAAAATCGATATGTTCCACGATAAAACACGTATGCTCCCTCTTGTTGAAAAATTGAGCAATCTTTTCCCAAAAGCTGATGTGTTCCCTATGTCTGCCTTGCAAGAAGACGGCATTCAAACACTCAAGCAATTGATCACAGCTCGCTTGCCTGAGCAAGAAGCGCAATTTCCTGAAGATCAAATTTCAACAGCGCCACTTCGCTTCTTAGCTGCTGAAATGATAAGAGAAAAAGTTTTCGATAAACTACACCAAGAAGTGCCTTACACAACTGCTGTAGAAATTGAACAATGGGAAGAAGACAAGAAAAGAACAGTTATTCATGCCGTTATCTATGTTTCACGCCCAACGCATAAATCAATGATTATTGGCAAACAAGGTTCAACAATCAAAGAAATCGGCACATTAGCACGCCTTGACATTCAAGAGCTTGTGGGCACAAAAGTTCATCTCGAACTCTGGGTAAAAGTTAAAGAAAACTGGATAGAAGATCCGAATTTCATAAGAGAAAATGACGTATTTAATGGTATGTAAAAATATCATTGTCATGCATTAAGGTCAGAGCTATGTTAGAAGAAAATTATAAACAAGTCCTAGAAAATATACAAAGTATTTGCTCAAAAGCAGGAAGAAAAATTGACAGCTTAGAACTCTTAGCTGTGTCAAAATTTCATTCAGCTCAAAGTGTTGCAGAAATCGCAAAACTTGGCCAAGTTCATTTTGCTGAAAGCTATCTCAAGGAAGCTAAAGAAAAAAAACTTCAAGTGAAAGATTTACTTTCTGAAGAATTATTCAAACAAATACAATGGCATAGCATAGGACACATACAAACAAATAAAGCAAAAGATGCGCTTGACAATTATGCCTATATACACGCGCTAGACTCTGAAAGACTGGCACTGGCATTAGATAAAGTTTTGGAACGAAAATTGCATTCTACTGAATTAGAGGCGCAAAAAGTGCTTATTGAGGTAAATATTGCCCAAGAAGAGCAAAAAGCTGGTGTTTCCATTGAAGATTGCCCACATCTGCTTGAAAAAATCTTGACTTTGCCTACACTCAAAGCAGAGGGCTTTATGTGTTTGCCGCCTTTGCAAGAAAAAGATGGTGATAGTAGAAAGTATTTCAAAGCATTGTATGAGCTTAGAGAGAAGATGGAACAAGAATTTCGCATCAAACTTCCGCATCTTTCTATGGGCACTAGCGGCGATTATGAACACGCAATCTATGAGGGTGCCACTTTTATAAGGATAGGCACTGACATTTTTGGAGAAAGGCAGTATTAGTATGAACGCAGTGAATAAAAGCTTTAGCGAACAAACAAGAACCACGCTTCTTGTGCAGTGAGGATTTTGTATGCGAAGCATAGAAATCTTTATTATTAATGTAATTTTTGGTGAAAGGCAGTATTAGTATGAACGCAGTGAATAAAAGCTTTAGCGAACAAACAAGA
>CAYJFE010000038.1:0-24834 GCA_964369165.1 uncultured Desulfovibrionaceae bacterium
TTAGAAAAACCTGAGAATGAAGAGAGTGAAGAAGTCTAGTACCTCCACCTTATTCAAGGAGTAAATATTATGCGTAGAGTATTATCAGTATTAGTTGAGAACGAACCGGGTGTTTTATCTCGTGTGACAAGCCTTTTCAGCGCAAGAGGCTTCAATATCGAATCTTTGAACGTTGCTCCAACGCTTGAAGAAAATATCTCGCACATGACAATAACAACATCAGGTGAAGAGCAAATTATCGAGCAAATTATCAAGCAATTAAGAAAGCTTGTTACTATTGTTAAAGTTATTGACTATAACGATTTTGTGAGTGTCGAGCGTGAAATGGTGCTTGTAAAAGTAAATGCAGTTGAATCAAACAAAAACGAAATTTTACGTATTGTGGATATTTTCCGCTGTAAAGTTATCGATGTTTCAGCAAATGAATTCACCATTGAAGCAACTGGCACACACGACAAACTTGACGCTATTGTTGGCTTACTTACACGTTTTGGCATAAAAGAGATTGCTAGGACTGGAACTGTTGCCATGAAGCGTGCCTCACAATAAAAACATTCTCTTTTCAGTTTTGCCTGCGTTAGAGAAAAAATTTTTTCCAGTCATTTAGGTTTTATCTAAACTCCTTCAAAAAATTTTCCCTCTGCCTTGCCAATTCCTCAAAATAGAGCGTTTTTGGAATGACTAGTTTTAGAATGCATAGTTTAGGTGATGTTTTTGATTGGAATGACTAATTTAGGTGAAATTTTTGAAATAAAAGTATACTTCTTGAAAACACTAAAACTTGACAGCTGTTAGAATTACTTTTATGCTCACTCTTTGCTAAAAAACAAAAAAATTAATATTTATAAAGGACGAAAGATGAAAACTTATTACGAAAAAGACTCAGACATCAATGTATTGAAAGGCAAAACTGTAGCCATCATCGGTTACGGTTCACAAGGTCATGCACACGCGCAAAACCTTCGTGATTCAGGCCTTAACGTTATTGTAGCACAACGCCCAGGCGGTAAAAACTACGATTTAGCTAAAGAACATGGTTTTGAGCCTCTTTCAGTTGCTGATGCAGCACAAAAAGCTGATCTTATCATGATTCTCTTGCCTGATCAATTCCAAGCAAAAGTATACAATGACGAAATCAAACCATATTTGACAAGCGAAAAATCATTACTTTTTGCTCACGGTTTCAACATTCACTTTGCGCAAATCGAGCCACCAAAAGACGTTGACGTATTTCTTATCGCACCTAAAGGCCCAGGCCATTTAGTTCGCCGTACATACACAGAAGGCGGCGGCGTTCCTTGCCTCGTAGCAATACACCAAGATGCAAGCGGTAAAGCTTTAGACAAAGCTTTAGCTTATGCTCAAGGCGTTGGCGGTACACGTTCAGGCGTTATCGAAACAACTTTCCGTGAAGAAACAGAAACTGACCTCTTTGGCGAACAAGCTGTATTATGCGGCGGTGTTTCTGAGCTTATTAAATGCGGTTTTGAAACATTAGTAGAAGCTGGATACCAACCAGAAATCGCTTATTTTGAATGCTTGCACGAAATGAAACTTATTGTTGACCTTATCTATGAAGGCGGCCTTGCACGTATGCGTTATTCAATTTCTGACACAGCAGAATTTGGCGATTATCGCATCGGTAGACGTATCATCACAGCTGAAACTAAAAAAGAAATGAAAAAAGTATTGAAAGAAATCCAAGAAGGTACTTTCGCGCGTGACTTTATTCTTGAATCACAATCAGGTTCAGCTTTCTTCAAAGCAACTCGCCGTTTAGAATCAGAGCACCAAATCGAGCAAGTTGGACAAAAACTTCGCGAAATGATGCCATGGCTTAAAAAATAATTTTAATTTTATTGGGGAGAGGGAAAACCAAACTTTGAAAAGTTAGGTTTTCCCTCTCCCCAAACCCCTCACCCTTTCCTAACAAACTTTTCAAATTATTAAACTATTTTAGTTACATGATTTGTGTAATTTTTATTTAGCTTTAATAATTGTTTTTTTAAGGAAAGGGGGAGTTTGAGGGGGAAAACCTCGTTTTTATCAAAAAAAACGTGGTTTTCCCCCTCAAGTTTTCTTTATAAAAAGGAATAATAAATGAATTATACTAAAGATATAAATTTCTTTGTGGGCAATAAACCACATGATTTGATTGAAAAATTTGGTTCTCCGCTTTATGTATATAGCGAGAATATTTTAAGAGAACGTTGCAGAGATTTGAAAAACCTTTCTAAGTCTGAGCAAGTGCATATCGATTATTCAGCAAAAGCAAACACTAATCTTGAATTATTGAAGATTGTGCGTGAAGAAGGGCTTTGTGTTGATTCTATGAGCCCAGGCGAATTGAAAATCAACCAGATGGCAGGCTTTACACCTGACGAAATTCTTTATGTTTGCAATAATGTTTCTTCTGCTGAATTAGAAAATGCCGTAAAAAACAATGTGCTTATCAGCGTTGACAGTCTTTCGCAATTAGAATTACTTGGCAAGGTTATGCAAAACAATCAAGGCTATTTGCATTCAAATGAAGCTGTTATACGCATAAATCCTGGCAAGGGCGCGGGCCATCACCAAAAAGTTGTGACAGCTGGCAAGGAAACAAAATTTGGCATCAATCCTGAAGATATGGATAAAGTCTATGCTATTTTAGAGCAATATAGCATGAAACTTGTAGGTATAAATCAGCATATTGGTTCTTTATTTATGGAGCCACAAAGCTATATTGACGCTATGCATATCTTGCTTGATTTTGTTTCTACTATTCCTACATTTAAAGATATACAAATCATTGACTTTGGCGGCGGCTTTGGCATACCTTATAAAAAGTATGAGAAACAAGCGCGCATGGATTTTCAAAAACTTTCTGCCTTGCTTGAAGAAACTGTTGCTGAATTTGTGACTAAACACAATTATCAAGGCAAGTTCTATCTCGAACCCGGCAGATATGTAGTCGCTGAATGTGGGCTTATTCTAGGCGAAGTGTATGCAACTAAAGAAAATGCAGGCACACACTATATCGGTACTGACATTGGCTTCAACGTATTGCAACGTCCTGCTATGTACGACTCTCACCACGATGTTGAGCTTTATCAAGAAAATCCAAGTGCTGAAATTCTCACACAAACAGTGGTCGGCAATATCTGCGAAAGCGGTGATATCTTAGCAAAGAAAAGAGAACTTCCAAAAGCAGAAATCGGTGACATTGTAGGCGTATTAGACGCTGGTGCATACGGTTTTTCCATGGCTTCAAGCTATAATCAACGCCTCCGCCCTGCTGAAATCCTTATCGAAGCAAACGGCAATGTCCGCTTAATCAGAAAGCGTGAAACTATTGAAGATTTAATTAAATTCTTTTAATGTGAACGTTAGTGAACAAAGGCTTTAGCGAACAAGCAAGAACCACGCTTCTTGCGCAGTGAGGATTTTGTGACGAATAGCCCAAAATCTATACAATTGTGAAAGCGTGAAACTATTGAAGATTTAATTAAGTTCTTTTAATGTGAACGCTTAAAAAACTTATACATTCTATTAATAGGTATAAATGACACTTATAGGCTTACTCAAAAACTATAAAGCAAACATCCCTTGGCGGGATATAGCAAGACTTGTTTTTCCGCAGATCTTGCTTATGCTCACAACCATTCTTCTTGGCCTTACCGACACTTGGGTAGCTGGAAGAATCTCTTCACAGGTGCAAGCTTCTGTCGGCGTTATAGGGCAGATTCAGGCTTTTGTGATGGTTTTAGCTATGAGTTTGGGTTCGGGCGCAATGGCGGTGATTTCGCAAAGTCTTGGCGCAAAAAGAGCTGAAAGAGCAAAACGCTATGTGCTCTTGGTCTTGCTTATTGCCTTTTTTATGGCCACTTGCTTTTCTTTATTTGGCGCAGCTGTTGGCGGATTTATTATGAATGCGCTTGGCATTGCAGAAGACGTGCGCCCTATAAGCCAATATTTTTGGGAAGTATTACTTATAACCCTCCCCTTTCATTACCTATATTTTGTCAGCAATGTTTTATTCAGGGCTGCAAAATTAGTGCACTTCCCTTTGATTATTGCCATTGTGGTGACAATAATCAATATCTTTGGAGATTTGGCTTTTGGCCTTGGTTATTTTGGCTTTACTGCTTATGGAGTTCCTGGCATTGCTTGGGCGACATTTGCCGCCGTTGGCACAGGAGCAGTGCTTTCTCTCATAATATTAGCCTATGCAAAGCTTTACCCTAAAAAGAAATTTCTGCCTTGGAAATGGATAAAAAAAGGCGCGCCCTATATCATAAAAGTGGCTCTCCCTGCTTTAGCAAGCCAGTTTTTATGGCAAACAGGCTATCTTGTTTTATTTGGTGTGACAGCCTCTGTGCCTGAAAGTACATCTGCCTTAGCTGGGCTTAGTGCTGGCATGAGGATTGAATCAATTCTCTTTATGCCAGGAGCGGCTTTTACAGCAACTGCATCAATCTTAGTTGGCCATGCTTTAGGTGCTGGAGATGTTGACGAAGCGAAGAAATTAGGTTTTGTTCTTATTGGGCTTGGGGCAGGATTGATGTCAATAATTGCTTTTTGTATGCTGCCTTTTATGAGCTTTTTTGCAGAACTTTTCTCGCTAGATTCAAAGGTGCAGGGCGTAATAATTTGGTATCTCACTTTTAATATTGTCGCTACCCCCTTTACTATTGCAGGAATGGTCTTAAATGGTATCATGACTGGTGCAGGCGCAACAGTTTATGGACTTATGGTCAACACTTCAAGTGTATGGCTTATACGCTTACCCTTGGCTTACTTCTTGGCACACACTTTAGGCATGAATGAGAAAGGTATTTTCTTTGCCATGCTTATATCAGTTTTTTATCAATCAATTACCATGTTTTTCATCTTTTTAAAACGTCCTTGGTATAATTACGCAATGCGCAAAGTACAAAAATAATGCAATATAATAGACTCTCTTTAAAGGATAAAGAGCAATATCAACACTATTGGGAAAGTTGCCCAGAAAAAACCGCAGACTATATATTTACTAACCTCTTTGCTTGGGATAGCCATTACGATTTTGAGCTCGCGTTTGAAGAAGAGCTTGTCTTTATCAAGACAAAATTCTGCCATCGCGCGCCTATAGGCGATTGGACAAAAGTAGATTTTACAAAAATCCCTTTCTTTCAAGAGAAAATAACCCTACGCCATGTGCCTGAAATGCTCAAAGACATCTTAGAAAAGCAATTTGATGGTAAAATTGAAATCGAAGAAGATTTAGCAAGCGCAGAATACCTCTATAATCAAGAAGATTTGGCTAATCTGAAAGGCAATAGATTCCATAAAAAGAAAAATCATGTGAACAATTATGTGAAATATTATGGAGTGGACTATCGCCCTTTTGACAAAACAAATCTTAGTCAAGAAGAAAAAGAAGAACTTATTGCGCTTTGCGAAGATTGGTTTATCAAAAACAATGCTGAGAATAACGATACCTTAAAAGGCGAATTAGAGGGCATAAAAAGCATCTTGAATAATCTTGAAACTTTTACAAATATCAAGGGCGGCAGGCTTTATTATAATGATGAAGACCATGAAAAAAAGGACAAATTGCTTGCTTTTAGTCTTGGAGAAAAACTTGACTCTCAAACATTTGTGGTGCATTTTGAGAAGGCAAATACGGAATACAGAGCTGTATTTCAGGCCATCAATAAGTTCTTTGCCCAAGAAGAAGCTCATGAGTTTGCACTTATCAATCGCGAGCAAGATCTTGGCGATGAAGGACTTAGAAAGGCAAAAATGTCTTATCACCCTGTAGACTTTCTT
The DNA here is from genome assembly GCA_964369165.1 of uncultured Desulfovibrionaceae bacterium. Taxonomy (GTDB): domain Bacteria; phylum Desulfobacterota; class Desulfovibrionia; order Desulfovibrionales; family Desulfovibrionaceae; genus CAYJAZ01. The sequence continues at coordinate 5,794 of CAYJFE010000038.1, forward strand.
AAAAAATTTACAGTAACGGTAAACCCATAATATTAGAAATTAATCCACTTTAAAAGGTTAGATCATGTCAGAAAACAAAAAAGTTGTTACCCGTTTTGCCCCAAGCCCTACAGGCCATCTACACATCGGCGGCGCAAGAACTGCCATCTTTGCTTGGCTTTTAGCAAGACATTATGGCGGAGATTTTGTACTTCGCATTGAAGATACGGACACTGAACGCTCAAAGCAAGAATACACCGATTCAATCTTAGCTTCTATGACTTGGCTTGGCCTTGATTGGGATAAAGAACTTGTTTATCAATCCACAAGAGCGGCGCGATATAATGAAGTTGTGGAAGAAATGCTCCAAAATGGCTCAGCCTATTATTGTACGTGTACACCTGATGAAGTCGACGCTATGCGTGCTGAAGCCGAAGCAAAAGGCGAAAAACCTAAATATAATGGTAAGTGTCGTGACAAAAAACTTCCACAATCACCTGATGCTGTTGTGCGCCTCAAATTGCCGAATGAAGGCAAGGTGGTGCTTGACGATATGGTGAAAGGGAAAATCATTACAGATATTCAAGAGCTTGACGATATGATTCTTCGCCGTCCTCAACAAAGTGGCGGTATGCCTACTTATAATCTTGCCGTCGTGGTGGACGATCATGACATGGAAATAAGCCATGTACTTCGTGGTGACGATCATGTTGCCAACACGCCAAAGCAAATTCTCATCTATCAAGCTCTCGGCTGGGACTTGCCAAAATTCGGCCACGTTCCAATGATTTTAGGGCCTGACGGGCAAAAGCTCTCTAAAAGAAATGGCGCAAGAGCGGTGATTGAATACCAAGAAGACGGTATGCTGCCTGAAGCTATTGTCAACTATCTTGTGCGCCTTGGCTGGTCTTCTGGCGATAATGAAATCTTCCTTTTAAAAGACTTGATTGAACTTTTTGACGGCACAAACCTCAATGCTTCGCCTTCAAGAATTGATCCTGCTAAATTAGAATGGCTGAATGCCCATTATATCAAGCAAAGCTCGAATGAAGCGCTTAAAGAGCAAGTGGAAGCTATACACAAAATTCAAGGCACAAATATAGATAAAAATTTCGACATTCTGCTTCCTCTTTTCAAAGAAAGAGCGGCACATCTTGTGGATTTATCAAAGCAGATTGAGCATTTTTCACAAAATATTTTGGAAGTAGAAAAACCAGTCTATGAAGAAAAAGCATTAAAATCCTTGAATGATGATTCTAAAGCCTTACTTGCAAAAATCCTTGAAAAATTCAAAGCCTTAGAAAGTTTTGAGAGTGAAAGCATTGACCATCTTATCCACTCCTTTGTGGAAGAAGAAGGCATCAAATTTAAAAATATTGGCCCTGCCCTTCGTTGCGCCTTAACTGGTCAAGGTTCAGGCCCATCTCTTGCGCTTATTTCAAGCATATTAGGCAAAGAAAAAACTTTGGCTCGCATCGAGCTTGCAATCAATAACTAAACGAGATTACTATGCAAGTTTATAATACACTCACAAGAAAGAAAGAAGAATTTGTGCCTATTCGCCCTGGCAAAGTAAGTATGTATGCTTGTGGTATCACAGCCTATGATTTATCCCATATAGGGCACGCACGTTCTGCCGTTGTGTTTGACGTTATTTCACGCTTTTTGCGCTTTTTGAATTATAATGTCACTTTCGTGCGCAACTTTACAGATGTCGACGATAAAATTATCAAAAGAGCGAATGAAGAGGGACTTACAAGCAAGGAAGTTGCTGAAAAATATATAGCCGCCTTCCATGAAGATATGGATAAATTGAATGTTCTTCGTGCTGATTTAGAGCCAAGAGCGACTGATTATATTCAAGAAATGATTGAACTGATTGAAAGACTTATAGAAAAAGGCCACGCCTACCCTACAAAAGATGGTGATGTAAACTTTAGAGTGCGCTCTTTTAAAGAATACGGCAAATTATCAGGCAGAAGCCTTGAGGATATGCAGGCTGGCGCACGCATTGATGTTGACGAAAATAAAGAAGATCCTATGGATTTTGTGCTTTGGAAAAATGCCAAGCCGAATGAGCCATATTGGGAATCACCTTGGGGCAAGGGGCGCCCTGGTTGGCATATTGAATGTTCTGCTATGAGCGAAAAAAACCTTGACTTACCGCTCGATATTCACGGCGGCGGACAAGATCTTATCTTCCCTCACCACGAAAATGAAATTGCGCAATCAGAAGCCGCACTTGATCAAGAATTTGCGCGCTATTGGATGCATAATGGCTTTGTGCAGATCAATTCTGAAAAAATGTCAAAAAGCCTCAATAACTTCAAGACAATACGAGATATTTTAGAAAATCGTCAGCCAGAAGTTTTGCGTTTCTTTTTGATCACTAAGCATTATAGAAGCCCAATTGATTTTTCTTTTGATGCTCTTGACGAAGCCGAAAAAAGCTTAAAGCGTATCTACGAATGTGTGGAAAATGCGCAGAAAGCCTTTGCGAATTATAAGCCAAAAAATTCAGCTTGGGACGATTCCCTCTCATCTGAATTTGCTGCCGCTTTGCAAGATTTCTATCATGCTATGTACGATGATTTCAATACTGCCGCCGCAATTGGGCATATTTTTACTATTGTGCGCCTTATGAATAGAGTGCTTGAAACAAAGGCTCTTCTCACTTCACCAACTGCTGAAAGATTTTTCAATGCTTTCTTTGGATTTGTGGAAGACTGCAAAGAAATTCTTGGCGTACTTTGCCTTGAACCTGCTGAATTTTTAGAAAAACTCAAGCTTGACACAGTTGCAAGACTTAATATCGACTTAACTACTGTCAATGCCTTGCTTGACGAAAGAAAAGAAGCAAGAGCCAATAAAGATTTTGCAAAATCTGACGAAATTCGCGATACTTTGCTTTCTATGGGCGTATCAGTCAAGGATACGGCTCAAGGGCAATCTTGGTATATTTAGTTAAAGCGAATTGAGTCAATCTTTATGAATACAAAAAAGGGAACTGAAAAGTTCCCTTTTTTTATATAAATTTATTTTTTATCTCTTAATGCGGATCTAAAACTAAAGGACACATATCCAATAATTTCACTAAGTCAAGCAAGATAAGAAGACTATTTGGCATATTAGCCACACCGCTAATGTATTCAGCTTCAATGCCAGCTACAACTGAAGGCGGTGGCTCAACTGCTTCTTTAGGCACACTCAAAACTTCTGAAACTTCGTCAACCAAGAAACCCATATTTCTTTGATTGAGTTCCATAACAATGATTCTTGTTTTTTCTGTGTTTTCAATCTCTTCTAAGTCAAACCTTTTGCGAAGGTTTACAACAGGAATAACCTTACCACGAAGATTTATAACACCCTCAAGAAAATGCGCCGTATTCGGCACAGGTGTGATTTGGATTAGACGAATGATTTCATTCACATCTAAGATGCCGACACCAAATTCTTCTTCGGCTATATAGAAGGTGACAACATGCAAATGCGCATCGTCCAGCACTGTACCCACATCTAAATTTAATTCAGGATTATTTGACATAGTTTTCCCTATTATTATCTTTATTTAACTCTCTGCAATATATATCGGCAGACTGGAAAAAAAACTTAGGGCAAGGTGATTAAAGTATTAATTTCTAAAACTTTTCTGCTTCGCACAATTCCATTAACGCTGTGTGTGCCATGTAAAGACAAGAAGGCACATCGATAGATTGTGGGCATTTACGCATACACTTTTTACATGATTTGCACTTGAAAGCACTTTCGTTATTGCTGATAGCCGTATTGTATTGAGCCGCAACCCATCTTTTATCCTTAAACATAACTAACTGATTATATAGACTAAAAATGTTTGGAATATTGATTCCATGCCCGCAAGGCATACAATATTTACAGCCAGTGCAAGGAATGGCGGCATGTGAAAGCATGGCTGCCCTTGCGTGTGAAAAAAGATTTTGCTCGGCACTTGTGAGTGAGCGAATTTCATGTGCATCAGCAATACGCGCATTTTCTTCAAGCTGATCAAGTTCATTCATTCCACTCAAAACGCAAGAAACCATTTTTTTATCGAAAAGCCAGCGAAGCGCCCATTCAGCAGGGCTTCTTTTTATTTCAGCCGTATCCCAAATTTCTTTGATGTCTGGTGGAATATTTTGAGCAAGAGTGCCACCTTTTAATGGCTCCATAATAACTATGCCCATGCCCTTACCGGCTAAATATGAAAAGCCTTGTAAGCCAGCTTGCATGGTAGTGTCTATATAATTGAGCTGAATTTGCCCAACTTCAAAATCGTATTCGTCAACAATGTCTTCTAAAACATCAACGCTGTCGTGGAAGGAAAAACCTATATGGTTTATTCTGCCTTCTTTTTTCTTTTTTTCTAAAAACTCTAAGGCACCTAATTTCTTCATAAATTCCCAACGAGTTTTGTTGAGACCATGCATAAGGTAGACATCAATATAGTCAGTCTGCAAATTGGCTAATTGCCTTTCGAATTTGATTTCGAAATGTTCTGTGCAAGTGATTTTTGAGCAAGGCATTTTTGTAGAAAGTATAATATCTTTTCTTTTATTACTTTCTTTCACTAACTGGCCTAAAACTCTTTCTGACTGCTCCCCATGATAAACAAAGGCTGTATCAAAATAGTTTATTCCTAATTCTAAACCTCTATAGTAAAGAGCTTTTGTTTTTTCAAAATCAACAGTAGGAATTTTTTCTTCGCAAGTGGGAATAGTTGGCAAGCGCATAAGCCCAAAGCCTAGCACGCTTGTTTTGAGGCCTGTTTTGCCTAATTGACGATACTGCATATAGCTTTCCTTAGACAGGGAATTTTAGGTATAATGGCATGGATATTAAAAGATTGTCAAGCAAAAAGAGGAAATGAAAGAGATTAAGGCTATAAAAAAACAGGCTTAGTTTATATAAGCCTGTTCTTTATTATTAAGACCCTTGGGTGTTTTTATCAATTCATAAATTTCGTGGAATTTTCAATAAAAAATTATCTTTTTAGCAGAAAAAACGCGAAAGAATGAATTTATTCTGCAGTATTTTCTTCAGGAAGTTTCACTTCCACTTTTTCGTCTAAATCTAATTTAGGTAAAGCTGGGAAAGTGACAGTTCTAGCATTGATTTCTGCAACCACTGCGCTTGTCACGTCAGAGGTTGGATCGTAAGAAAGAATGACTTCTTTTGACAATACCATTTGGAAATCGTTCTTTGTGCGAACTGAAGTTAAAGCTTCTTGCAATGCTTTTTCGATTTCAGCCACAACAGATTGCTGATATTCTTCTAAAACACCTTGTAAAAAGCTTACAGCCGCTTGCAATTCTAATTGTCTACGGATGTCTTTTTCTTCATCTGTTGCGTCGCTATCATTGATTTCTTTTTCAAGCGTATTGATTTGTTCTTGTGCTATAATCTGTGCTTCTTGAATAAGTGCAAAACCATCTTGTGCTATCGAGCTTTGTTGAAATACATTATTTGTATCAACTACGCCGATAAGAATTTTAGGCATTTGAACTGGTGCAGTTTCTGTTTGTGGTGTACCGCCCATAGCTGTCAAAAGTGGAAGCATAAGCAAAAGCGAGAGGCAAATTAATTTTTTCATTTCTTATCTCCGTTGTATAGTGTTTTTGTACGATATACTTTTTTTAAAAAGCCTGCAATCTTTTATTTACCATAAATAATGATTTGAAAGATCCTAGATAAAAATAACCAAAAGAACGCAAACTAAAAGAGATGGCAAAAGGTTTGTAAGGCGTATCTGTGTCATTTCCAAAAGATTAAAAGATATACCTATAATCATAGCTCCGCCAACTGCAGTCAATTCCGTCATCATATTTTCACTGATATACGGCTCTAACACACCAGCTAAAAGAGTGAGAGAACCTTGATAGATAAATACGCATAAAGCAGAAAGAAAGACACCAAAGCCATAAACCGAGGCTAATAAAATTGAGGTAAAACCATCAAGAATTGACTTTGAAAAAGCTACAGAAGTTTCGCCACGAAGGCCTTCATCAAAGGAGCCAATAATCGCCATTGCGCCGATACAAAATAAAACAGTCGCGCTCACAAAGCCATGCGTAAAATTTGGGTTTTTTGAATTTATTTTCGCTTTAATCTTTTCGCCCACATTCATAAATCTTGTTTCAAGATCTAAAGCTTCGCCTATAATGCCACCGAGCACTAGGGAGAAAATGAGTATGACTGCATTTTTTGTTTGAAAAGACATCTGAATACCAATAACAAAAACTGCAAGAGCAAGGCAATGAAAAACAGTTGTGCGTATTCTATCAGGCAATTTCGAGCCTATAATTAAGCCTACGCTTGAGCCAACAATAATGGCTATAGCATTCACCAATGCACCTAAGGGCACAGATTCGAGAATTGAGAACATAGTAGATCCTATCTGTCTAATTTATATAAAGTGAGCACCAACCATATACTTTTGCATTTTTTTTGCAATCTTTTTTTTATATGCAAAATTATGGCTTGTAGTGCAAACTTGCAAAGTATTTTTTTTAAATGTAGGCAGAAAGCACTTGCCCTTTTTGCAAAGAGAGGTTATTTATTCAAAGTTATATTAACAGAAATTACTTTATTTATCCATTTGGAGGATTTTAAAATGACATTTTCTTTTGTAGAAAAAGCTTATGCTATGGGAACACCTGGTGCTGCACCACAAGGTGGCGGCATGGAATCTATGCTTATACAATTTGCACCATTGATCTTGATGTTTGTGGTTTTCTATTTTCTTTTGATTCGTCCACAACAAAAGAAAGCTAAAGAACATAAAACTATGCTTTCAGCTTTGAAAAAAGGTGATCATGTTCTTACAAATGCTGGTATTTTAGGCCGCATTGCTGAAATTGAAGGTGATGTCTTCACTCTAGACTTAGGCAAAACTGAAATCAAAATTTTGCGTGGCTACATCACAACTGTTGTAGATCCTAAAAATCTTACAAACGCTCCATCAGCTCCGCAACAATGATCTAAAAAATAAATGACTCTGTGGGTTATTTTTAGTGTGAAATAAAAAACCTTACCTTTTTTATTTCACATTTTTTTATATCTCTTTTCAACTCATCTATTTTAATTCTAATTTTCCAATCCTATAAAAGGAATGACTATGAAAGTTCGTTCATGGCGTGTTATTGTTTCTTTGTTAGTGCTTTTGGCTGCGCTTGTTTATGCATTGCCAAATGTGCCACAAATTTCAAATTCTCAACTTGCTTCCTTTTTGCCAAAAGCAAAAATCAATCTCGGCTTAGATTTGAAAGGTGGCGTAAGCCTTACTCTTGGCGTTCAAGTTGAAAAAGCCTTAGAAAATATGCTTATGCAATCAGGGCAAGATATTAAAAGTTATGCACAAAACGAAGATTTTACTTTACTAGCCCCAAAAATTCTTAATAATAATTTAGAACTTGTGCTTCCAAAAAGTTCACAACAAACTGAATTTGATACTTTTCTTTCTACAAATTATCCCGATTTCACAGTACTTGCTTCAGAAGTTGGCGAAAATAATGAAAGCATTTATCATCTCTATTTTACAGATGAATACAAAGCTCTTCTTGAAGAACAAATTCTTGATCAAGCTGTCACAACGTTAAGAAATCGTATAGATCAATTTGGTGTTGCTGAACCTGATATCCGTAAGCAATCTGACAATCGCATTCAAGTGCAATTACCAGGTATGGACGATCCAGAGCGTGCTATTTCACTTCTAGGGCAAACTGCTTCACTTTCTTTTCATCTTGTACGTGACGATATTCCTGCAAATACTATTATGCTTCCTCAAGGAGTAGAAAGGTTCCCACTTTTGCAAGATCCTTCTCAAGCAGGGAGCGCTATTGAAGAAACAATTTTGCTTGATTCAATAGCTCTTATGACGGGCACTGATATTACTGACGCAAGACCAAGTTATGACGAACAAGGCAGAGCTCATGTTTCGATGTCATTCAACGCAACTGGTGCTTCAAATTTTGAGCGCATTACTGGGGAGAATGTCAATAAAAGAATGGCTATTGTTTTAGATGGCACTGTTTTTTCAGCCCCTGTTATCAATGAAAAGATTTCAGGTGGTAGAGCTAGTATTTCAGGTTCTTCTTCTATTCAAGAAGCACAAGATTTAGCTATTGTGCTTAGAGCTGGTGCTTTACCTGCTCCAGTTGAAGTTTTAGAAGAACGCACTGTTGGCCCATCATTAGGGCAAGAATCAATCAATTCTGGTCTTACTGCCGCTCTTATTGGCGCATTACTCGTTATTATTATTATGCCTATTTACTACGGAAAATCTGGCTTTATTGCGGACATAATGCTCTGCTTTACTATGCTTTTAGTTGCTGCTGGCTTAGGCGGCTTTGGTGCAACTCTTACCCTGCCAGGTATCGCGGGTATTGTTCTTACTATAGGTATGGCTGTTGATGCGAATGTTCTTATTTATGAGCGTATACGTGAAGAATTGAAAAATGGCTTATCGAAACTTGAAGCAGTAGAAGTTGGTTTTAAAAGAGCAACTATTTCAATTATGGATTCAAACATCACCACAATGATTGCTGCTCTTATTCTTTATCAATTCGGAACCGGGCCAATTCGTGGCTTTGCTGTAACCTTGGCTATTGGTATTTTAGCTTCTATGTTTACAGCTGTCTTTGTATCTAGAGAAATATTTTTCTTTTGGGTTTCAAAAAACCCTTCTAAAGAAATGAGCATATAAGGAAATTATTATGGCAATATCATTTTTAAAAAAGGTTCCATCTATAAATTTCTTAAAATATAGATTTATAGCTTATGGTTTTTCTTTAGCCTTTATTCTACTTTCTCTTTTTGTTTTCTTCCAAAATAAAGGCCTCAATTACGGCGTAGACTTTGCTGGTGGCGTTATGGTGCAAGTGCATTTTGATAAAGATGTGCTTGATGAAGATGTAAAAAAATCTCTCGCTCCACTTGCTATACCTGGCTTAGTTGTGCAAAAATTTGGCGACACTGATTCTGACTATCTTATACGTTTCTCTTCTTCTGCAAATAGCCAAGATATGCGCACTCCAATAATCGAAGCTTTGGAAAGTGCCTTACCTGACACAGAGCCCACTATTGAAAGACTTGAAATGGTTGGCCCTAAAGTTGGCGAAGACTTGAAAAATTCTGCCATGGAAGCTTTGTTTTATGTTGTTCTTCTTATTGCAGTCTATATTTCAGGGCGTTTTGAGCATAGATGGTTTTTAGCCGCTGGAATGGCTCTAGCTTTAGGTGCGCTAATCTATGTTTCTGAAATGATCGGCCTTGACAGAATTTGGCAGACAACACTTGCGACTTTGCTCACTCTTATAGTCTGCTATTTCCTTCGATTAAACTTCGCTTTTGCTGCTATTATAGCTTTGTTGCATGATGTTTTTATCACTGTTGGTATCTTGACTTTTCTTGATAAAGAAATCGATTTAAACGTAATTGCAGCACTTTTGACATTAGTTGGCTATTCATTAAACGATACTATTGTTACTTTCGATAGAATTAGAGAAAACTTGCAAGCGCAAGATTTTGAAAAACCTGAAAGTATGATAGATATTATTAATCTTAGTATCAATCAAACCATGTCAAGAACGCTTCTAACAAGCGGAACAACCTTAGCGGCTGTGCTTTCTCTTTTCTTTTTAGGCGGTGGAGTGATTCATGACTTTGCTCTTACCATGCTTCTTGGAATTGTTGTAGGTACTTTCTCTTCAATATTTATTGCTACTCCTCTCCTTTTAGCCTTAGGCGATACAAAACTCTATGTATCAAACTTCCTAAAAAAAGAAGAAGAACACGAAAAACCTGGCGAACACGGAATGGTATAAATTTTTGTATTTCTAAAAATTTACTGGACAATAGTCATGAAAAATTCTATATTTTTTTGAATAAAAAAAAGTGTGAGAAAGAAAATGACAAAACTATTAAAATCTTGCTTATTATTGCTAACTTGCGTTTTGTGCATGAACTTGAGTACATCAGCATTAGCTCAAGCCGAAGGAGAAAAGAAAATGATTAAATTAGAAACAAATAAAGGCGATATTATTATCGAACTTAATACTGAAAAAGCACCTATTAGTTCTGAAAACTTTTTGCAATATGTCAATGAAGGTTTTTATGATGGTGTTATCTTCCACAGAGTAATCAAAAACTTCATGATTCAAGGCGGCGGCTTTGACACTGATATGAACCAAAAAGAAAATCGTGGAAACATTCAAAACGAAGCTGACAATGGCTTAAAGAATAAAAAATACACTTTGGCAATGGCTCGCACTCCTGATCCGCATTCAGCTTCATCACAATTCTTTATCAATACTAAAGACAATGCTTTCTTGGACTTCACTTCACCAACTCCGCAAGGTTGGGGTTATGCTGTTTTCGGCCAAGTTGTTGAAGGTAAAGAAATTGTAGACGAAATTGAAAAAGTTGCTACAGGTCAAAAAGGTTTTCACCAAGACGTGCCTGTTGAAGATATTATTATCATCAAAGCTAGCGTACTTGAAGACTATAAACCAATGTCATTTTAATTATTTACCCTTATAGAATATAAAAAAGCATTCATTCAAGCAAAGCTTCTTCTTTGAAAATCTTTGTTTTTAGTGAGTGTTTTTTTATTTAATGCTTAGAATCCACAAAATCGCTTATTTCACACAAAAAGCCCCCAAATTTTGATTTGAGGGCTTTTTTGATGTAAGTGTCGAAAATTATTTTTCCAGAGGACTAAAATCCTTCGCCTCTACCAGTTACGGGCATAGCTGAGTAATGAATATGCATAATCTTCCAAGTCTTGTCTGCTTGACGCACAAGCACTTGTGTTTCTCTGCCGCCTGATTCTAATCTTTCGCCATTGTCACGCATAGTTGCAATAAAGTTCCAGTAAAATTCCACAACGGCTGTATCGCCATATACATAGACTTCTGGCTTGTTGGTTAATTCTAAAGATCTTTCTGTGAAAGTTTCTACCATAGTGATTCTATAAAAATCTTCTATACCTTTTATACCATGCTCATGCCCTCTTGGGTGCAATAAGGTAAGCTCATCTGAAATTGCAAAAACTTCTTTCGCCATTTCAAAATCACCCTTGCAAATACTTTCAGCATATCTATCAACAAGTTTTAGTAAATTCATTTTGTCTTGTTCTACTGTGCTCATCTCTTCTCTCCTTTAGTTCTTTGACGAACTATACCTTTTATTGTTGCAAATTTTCATTTGCCTTTTTAGTTCTATATCGAACTAATTTTATATTGTCAAGCAATCTTTTAATCTAATTTATTTTTCCCATTTGCTTGAATATTTAATTAAAGCTCTTGTCTATAAAATAATTCGATTAATGCCCTGTGATATTATATTTCTTTAATTTGTATTGAATAAGCGAGCGAGAAATGCCTAAAGTATCTGCTGCATGGGCTTGCACAAAATCTGAGCGAACTAATGCACGTCGAATAAGAGCAGCTTCAATTTTATCTAAAGTATCTGTAAGATTGAGCTCATAAGGAAGCAAGTCCACCGCGCTTTTGAATTGCCCGTCTTCGTCACGAATTTCAGGCGGCAAATCATTGTCTGTAATTTGTTCACCAGCTACAAGAATAATACATCTTTCAAGTATATTTTGAAGCTGCATTATATTTCCTTCCCAATCGTAGGCAGAAAGAAAATTGAGAGCTTCAGCTGTAAATCTTTTTTCTTTAATATCATTTTCTTTTGAAATCTTATGCGAGAAAAATCCAACAAGTTCTGGAATATCTTCTCTTCTTTCCCTAAGTGCTGGCACACGAATTTCAACAATATTCAAAAGATAGTACAAATCTTCTCTAAATAGACCTTCTTGCACCATGGCTTTTATATCGGCCGAAGTGCTAACAATTGGGCGTATATCAATCGAAGTGCCCTGCTTTGCATTTATTCTTTTGAGTTTTTTTGAGTGAAGAAGTTCAAACAGCAAATCTTGCGCATCGAGGGAAAGTTCATTCACTTCCTCTAAAAAGAGCGAGCCTTCGTGCGCTTGTTCAATTTTTCCTCTTTTAAAGGTTGTAGCACTCACGTCTTCTTTTTCAAGTCCATACAATTCTTCTTCAAAGCTTTTTGAATTATATGACTTACAATTTATCATGATTAAAGGTTTATCTTTTCTATCAGAACTGTAGTGGATAACTTTTGCAATATGCTTTTTACCAGTTCCTCTTTCGCCCTTTATCATAATAGGAGTTTTCAAAGGTGCAGATTGCTCAATAAGCTGGCGAATTTCACGCATATATTTTGACTGCCCTAAAATCTGTTCATTCACATATTTTTCAGCTATGCTTTCTTGCAAGATTTTATATTGCCTATGTGCCTGCGAAAGTTTGCAAGCATTGTGCACACTGATGAGAAGCTCATCATTTGTGAAAGGTTTTGTAATATAGTCAAATGCGCCTTCTTTCATCAAATCAACAGCTGATTCAATCGAGCCAAAGGCTGTCATTACAATCACAGAAATATTTGCATAATTCTTTTTGACATGATTCAAAATTTCTCTACCCGAAAGTTTTGGCATTTTAAAATCAGTGATAACTACATCGACTTCAGATTCACTCAAAAATGTCAAAGCAGTTTCAGGATCTGACAAAGCTGTCACTCTATAACCTTCATCAAGTAATAAAGTTTCCAAAACTAATAGATAGTTTTTTTCATCATCAATTATTAATATATGTGGTTCGCCGAACATAGTGGCTCCTTCTATTGCTCTTTATGTTTTCATGCTACTAAAGTAATCTTTATTTGTCTAGTCTTTATCTTGCTTTTCTTTTTTGAATATCATCTCAGTTAAAAAACAACTTCAATCGAAGCTCCGCCCATATCGTTATTATAAAGACGCATTTGAGCCCTATGTGCTTCAATTATTGAATGCGCGATAGGAAGCCCAAGGCCAGTACCAGTTTCTTTTGTTGTGTAGAATGGATCTAGAGCTTTTTTCAAAACTTCATCTTTGAAGCCCTCACCGCTGTCACCGATATCTATAATTTTAGAAGTCATTTTCTTATAGATTAAAATCCTCAAAATTTTATTCTCTTTACCTTCCATAGCCTGAATAGAATTTGAAATCATATTATAGAAAGCTCTGTATAGTAAATCTTCTTCACCCTTTACTATTAAAGATTCATCTATATTCAAATCTAAGACTATGTCTTCGTCATGAATTTTATTTTCTAAAAAAGTAAGTGCTTTTTTGATGCAAAAAGCGAGATTTACATCGCCTTGGCTTGGCTGCCTTGGCCTAGCATAATCTAGAAAGTCGTTAACAATATTTGACAATCTATCAATTTCATCGCCCATTGCTTCTAAAATTCTTTGAGATGAATTATCAAGCACGCTCTTATTTCTTGATTTCAAAAGATCTGAACTTGAGCGTATTATGCCTAGAGGATTTCTAATTTCATGCGCTATTGAAGCAACCATTCGTCCCATACCAGCTAGTTTTTCTTGCTGATGAAGCTTCATTTCCAGCTCTTTATTTTTTTCAATTCTTTCTGAAATAACAAGTTCTGCTTTTCTTGCTATATATTGTAGCATAAGGAATAGAACCAAACTTGAGCAAACAAAAATGAGTATTATCCACCTTTGCAATTGAATTGCGTGCCTGTATTGTTCGGTCACGTCAACAGTCAATTGCAGTATACCTAAGATGGAAGCATCTTCAAAATATGAAATCAAATCCCTATCGATTGACAAGGGAAATGCAATCTGCAACAAAAATGAACTATCCTCAAGCTCTGGCTTAAAAAAGGCATCAAAATAAGACAAATTACTTTGTTCTAAAAAGAAATATAGGGTTTCATTTGCATACATATTTTTAGCAAATTCTTCTGTAGCACCTTCATTTTGTATTTCTTCTTCGTCTGTTGAATAAACAATTTTCCCTGAGTCATCTAAAATCCTTACTTGCTTTATCTGCAAGCCACTGATCATGTTTTCAACAGTTTCGTTAAGCAATCTATACTGATCAGGATTTCTTAGAGATATACTATCCTCTGCTAAAATAATCGGAAGTGTGAATCTTCTAAAAAGTTGTCTATTAAAATCTTCCGCTAGCAAAACTAAATAACTTTCTTGCTCTTCAACTGAACTTGTTAAAGTAGAGCGCACTAAAAAAGTAGCTAAAAAAATACAAGCTACTAAGATAAGCGAAAACGACAACCACGAAAAATATTTTGCTACTTCAATGGTTCTTTCTGAAGTATACTTTTTATCCACACATACCTCATTCATTCTAATTAATTTTCACACTAAACAATACGAACACAGCATTGCAAAAAGTCAAACACAAATCATTCATAGTGTTTCACGGGAAACAATCTACAAACTACTTCTCCAAACAAACACTATCAAAAAATGTTTCACGGGAAACAATTCTTAATACGAACACCGCACAACAAGAAGCAAAAAGAGATGTTTCACGGGAAACAATCAAAACAAAAATCTAAACTAATATATTTTCTTTGAATGAATCAAGTGAATCATAGCCCAACTCTTCTAAAAGAATTTGAAGCTCATCAACAATATCAAAAGCCCTTTGAGGGTCTATAAAGTTTGCAGTTCCGACTTGAACAGCTGACGCACCAAGCAGTATAAACTCTAAAACATCTTGCGCGCAAGTTACGCCACCCATTGCTATAATAGGAAGCTTAACTTTACTTCTTACTTCGTAAAGACAGCGAAGAGCAATAGGTTTTATAGCAGGCCCTGATAATCCACCTACCGTATTGCCCAGTAAAAACTTTCTCTTTTTAATATCTACAGCTAAACCTGAAACTGTATTGATCATAGAAATCGCATCAGCTCCAGCACTTTCTACTGCTTGCGCAATAGTTGAAATAGAAGTGACATTTGGAGAAAGTTTCACAATAACAGGTAAATTGACAGAAGAATCGCAAACAGCTTTTGTCACATCATAAGCGAGCTTAGGATCTTGCCCAAAAAGAACGCCGCCCGATTTTACATTAGGGCAAGAAATATTAACTTCAAGTCCTGCTAATCCATAAGCATTGTCCAAAATTGAAGCAAGTTCAGAAAATTCATCAACAGAAGTAGCATAAATATTAGCAATAATGGGAACTTCATGAAAAGGTAGTGTAGGCAAGATATTTTTAACAAAATTTTCTACACCATCATTTTGCAGCCCAACAGCATTTAAAAGCCCTGAAGATGTTTCAGCTATGCGGGGCAAAGGATTACCAGCTCTTGGTTTTAGAGAAAGTCCTTTGACAACAATCCCACCTAAAGCAGATATATCTCCATAAGGAACAAATTCAAGCCCGTTTCCGAAAGTGCCTGAAGCCGTGAGTATAGGGTTTTTAAAAACCAGAGTTTCCTTAGACGTAGTAAGTCTTACATTTGTATCTATTTTCATTTTATTCTCTTACAGATCTAAATCGTGTGTCCAAAAAACCGGGCCTTTGGTGCAAGTTTGAACTGGAAGCCCTGCCTTAGATTTATCATTCCAGGTAGAAGAAGTTTTTGCTACACAGCCTAAGCAAGCGCCAACTCCGCAAGCCATTTTATTCTCAAGTGAAACCTGCGTTAAAATAGAATGTTCTTGCGCAATGTCGTAAATATATTTGAGAAGTGGCATTGGGCCGCAAGCTAAAACCAAGCCATCTACTTTCTTAATTTCTAGCATTCTTGTTTTGACTGCGTCTAAAAAAGTTTGCAAATCTTCTGGCTTTTTCTCGTAAAATTCTTCAACTTCTATCACATTTGATAATGTATCAATGGGGTAACATTCACTTGGTGCGCGATGAGAAAACAGCATTGAAAGCCTTGATTTTTGCTTGATTTGATCCAAATAGCCTACGAAAGGCACAATGCCTATGCCGCCGGAAATAAGGAGTGTTTCTTTTGTTTCGTCGACCTCAAAAGAAGTTCCTAAGGGTCCCCAAATTACAACTTTTTCGCCTTGCTTTAATTGACTCAACATCTTTGTGCCTTCACCTGCTGTTTGAAAAAAGATAATAAGTCCTCTTTCGCTCAAACGAGCAATTGAAAAAGGCCTTGCGCAAAGAACTTCATTCTTCCAAGAAAGGGGGCGAATCATCAAAAATTGACCAGCTTTACACTTCGCCCATTCTGGAGCATTTGCCAATAAATCGCTAGGCATTTTTAAAGTTAATGCGTGAAATGAAGCCGCATTTAATTCAGGCTCTCCAAAAGGAATATTGTCTAAAACTTCAACTATTAAGCGTGTGGGTGATAAAGAGGTAGTTAAATTATCCATTGTCTTACTCTCATCTTTAAATATTTTAATAAATTTAATACATTTAAAGGCGTTCGTCAAGTTTAAGTATTGAAAAAAAAGAAGAAAATAAAAATAAATGATAAAAAATAAAAGTTGATAAAAAATAAGAAAAATGTGAAAATAAAAGGAAATAAACAGAAGAAAAGAGAGAAAAATGAATACTAGAGAAAGCCTTTTAGAAATACTAAATAATTGCGAAAAAAACACACTCAATAATAGCCTTGATAATTATTTCAAAACACACGATCTAGGCACGCAAGAAAAAGCTTACATCACAAATGTGAGCCATCAAATTTATAGATATAAACTACGTTTCGAGGCATTGATTTTTCTCTATAGTCATAAGGGCAGAGATATCAGCAATGACTGTAAAAACTTGCTCCTCATAGCTCTATGCGAAATATTTTTTATGCAAAGCATTCCTCTACACGCTTCAATCAATGAAATTGTAGAGCTTGCCAAGAAATACGCAAAAAATGAAGTTGCGCTGATAAATGCGATATTGAGAAAGGTTGACAAAGAATTTCCCTTCAAAGAAATGAACAAAGAAAAGTTTCTCAAAGAAATGAAATTTCTCTACCCTAAAAAAACAAAACTCGAATACGAAGCCACTTATGCTTCCTTGCCATCCTATTTATTAGACATTCTGCGCAAGCAATACAGCAATGAATACGCTGAAAATTACTTAGGCACATTGAATGAAATTCCCTATTATTCTTATAGATTTAATTCAAGCAAAGAAGGCTGGCAACAAGAAAGAGAAGAGCTTTCAAAAAGCTCAATTTTACACAATTATTTTGCAAAAAGTGGCTACTCTGCTCCAATAAACAGTAAAAAAGCAAGTGAACTTTATAAAGAAGGATTTCTCAGCTACCAAGGCGCAAGCTCTCAAGTTGCCATAGAAAAAATTATTGAAACTTTAGGCAAAGAAAAGCTTGATGGCCTCTGGGATTGTTGCGCTGGAGTTGGCGGTAAAAGTCTTGCCATGGCAGAGCAAGGAATAAAAATAGCCTATGCTACAGACACTAGCGCGAAAAGAATTGAAGTTTATAAGGAAAATTGCAAGAGATTAGCCCTTAAAGAAATAAAGTGCGAGCAAAAAAAAATGCAAGAAGTAGAACTTGAAAATCTTTCCTGCATTCTTCTTGATGCGCCCTGCTCTGGCCTTGGGACTTTGTGTGCAAACCCAGATTTACGCTATAAAATAACAAAGAAAAGTATAAAAGAAGTTATTGAAGTCCAAAAAGAACTTTTAGATGCAGCTTATACTAAATTAGCTGAAAAAGGCAATCTTTGCTATCTAACTTGCTCACTCAATAAAGATGAAAACGAAAATCTTATAGAAGAATTTGCAAATAAAACAGGGGCAAAAATTATACTTTCTGAATATATCCTCCCACCTGCTTGCGGTGCGGACACCCTCTATCTTGCGATTTTAGAAAAATAAGTTTAAACATTTCACAATAAATAGCCATCAGATATACAAAAGGAATAGCATGAAATATACAATAATAGGCGCAGGCCTTGCTGGTTGTGAATGCGCTTTATCGCTTGCAAATAAAGGTTTTGAAGTCACTTTATACGAACAAAAACCACACAAGTTTTCTGAAGCGCATATCTCAAAAGATTTGGCTGAGCTTGTCTGCTCAAATTCTTTACGCTCTAACGATGCACTCAATTCAGGCGTAGGGCTTTTGAAAGAAGAAATGCGCAAATTGCAAAGTCCACTCTTAGAAATTGCTGAAAAAGTGCAAGTGCCTGCAGGAAAAGCTTTGGCAGTTGATAGAGGATTATTTTCTCAAGAAGTGACGAAAGCAATTGAAAATCATCCGAACATTACACTTATTCATGAAGAAATTACTTCATTAAAAGAATTTGCAACAAGCGAAGAAAATCCTTTAATCATTGCCGCAGGGCCAATGGCTTCAAAAGAAATAATAGAAAGTTTGAAAGAATATATCGAAGAAAAAAAACTGTATTTTTATGACGCTATTGCGCCAATTATTGAAGCAAGTTCGGTTGATATGGAATATGCATTTTTTGGTTCACGCTATGGACATGAAAAAGAAGAGCACGAAAAAGAAGACGAAGGCGACTATCTCAACTGCCCTATGAACAAGGAAGAATACCAAATCTTTTGGAAGGCCTTAGTTGAGGGCGAGCGCGTGCCAACACATGATTTTGAAAAAGAAATACACTTTGAAGGTTGCATGCCTATTGAAGCTTTGGCTGACCGTGGCGAGAAAACTCTGTGCTTTGGTTCATTAAAGCCTGTTGGATTTATAGATCCACGCACAGGGCATAGACCTTGGGCACTCTTACAGCTCAGAACAGAAAATGCGGAAAAAACCGCCTATAATCTTGTCGGTTGTCAAACAAAACTCACATATAAAGAGCAAGACAGAATTTTTAGGCTTATTCCTGCTCTAAAAAATGTTGAATTTTTGCGCTATGGTTCAATACACAGAAACACATATGTGAATGCGCCCGAAGTATTGACAAAAGAACTTGAGCTCAAACAAAAAAAGAATATCTATATGATAGGGCAAATAACAGGCGTAGAAGGTTATGTTGAATCGATGGCTTCAGGCTTATGGCTTGCGCAGATTTTAGAAGCAAAAGCAAAGGAAAAATCCCTCACACAGCCGCCTCAAAGCTCAGCCTTAGGTGGATTACTAAATCATCTTCAAATAGTTGTGAAAAACTTTCAGCCCTCAAACGCTCACTTTGGTTTAATGCCAGCTCTTGAAGGCAGAGTGAAGAAAAAAGAAAGGAAACCA
>CAYJFE010000039.1:0-24829 GCA_964369165.1 uncultured Desulfovibrionaceae bacterium
ATATTTTGCGTGGACTGTTTGCGGACGCGGGTTCGATTCCCGCCGCCTCCACCAATAAACGATTAAAAATTGTTCCACAAAATAAAAATGGCTATAATATTCAAAGTATTATAGCCATTTTTTTGTACTTTTTAATCCGATAAAATTCGGCTAAGTTCTAAAACTCGACCGTACACACGACTGGACACAATCCAAAAATCTGTTATAATGGAAGCCATGTGTACGGTAGCTATCTGTATATAAAATAAAATCAATGAGATATGCGCATCATAAATTTAGGTTGCAAACTAAATTTGTGTACGGGAAGGAATGAATATGGCAATTACAGTTCAACAATTAAAAACATTAGTGAACACAGGAAAACTATATACTATTAATGATGATAAAGGTCTTCAAATTGAAGTCATGGCTTCGTGAAATAAAATTTGGAGATTTCGTTATTGGATAGACAAAAAAGAGTACAAACTCACGATAGGAAGTTATCCTGAAATTGGATTGAGTGAGGCAAGAAAGAAACGTGATGAATTACGTGGCGATATTGCCCGTGGAATAAACCCTGCCCAAGCAATCAAAGAAAAGAAAGCTGTCAGCGAGGGAAAATATCATTTTGAAAATGTTGCAAAAGACTATATTGAGAAATTTTCAAGCCGTTGGACAAAAGGTCATGCTGAGTTAGTCTATCGTCGCCTTGAATTAAATGTCTTCCCTTTTCTTGGCAAACAAGCAATTTCGACAATAACTGCGCCAGAACTTTTAGAAGTCTTAAGAAAGATTGAAAAACGTGGAGCATTAGAAACAGCGCAAAGAGTGCGTGGTATTTGCTCAAGCGTATTTCGTTATGCCATAGCAACAGGGCTTGCAGAACGTGACCCAGCCGCAGATTTAAAAGGTGCGCTCACTCCTCCCCCCAAAAGACATTACGCTTCAATCACCGAACCCAAGAAAGTAGCCAAACTTTTGCAAGATATGGAAAAATGCGAAGCTTCTTACGTAGTCTATTGCGCTTTACAAATTACACCGCACCTTTTTGTAAGACCGGGGGAACTTCGCCATGCAGAATGGAGCGAAATTGATTTTGAAGCAAAAGAATGGAGAATTCCTGCTGAAAAAATGAAGATGAAGACAACGCATATAGTTCCACTTTCAAAGCAAGTATTTGCAATGCTCAAAGAACTTCATAAATACACAGGCGAAGGAAAATACCTTTTCCCCGCAATAACTTCAAGATTGCGCCCAATGTCAGAAAACACAATCAATGTTGCACTCCGCAGAATTGGCTACACAAAAGATGACATGACAGCCCACGGCTTCCGCTCACTTGCTTCTACCCTTCTGAATGAACAAGGCTGGAATCGCGACGCAATCGAAAGACAACTTGCCCATGGCGAAAGAAATAAAGTAAGAGCCGCTTATAACTATGCTGAATTTATGCCTGAACGCAGAAAAATGATGCAATGGTGGAGTGATTATTTGGATGAGTTGAGAAGTGGGGTTAAGACTGAAAGGAGGGGGAGGAAGAGGAAATAGATAACAAAAATTAGCCTCCCTTTTTGGGGATTTTAGCGTTTAGTTTTTTTCTTAGTAGCCATATCTTCACTATAGCCAATTTGCCAAAATCCCATATCCAGAAATTTCATTTCTGGATATGGGACATCTTTGACTTTCATTTTAGAACAACTTATATTGAACTGAGCTTTATTTTTTTGATAAAAATCACAAAGCATTAGTATTGAATTTAAATTATAAGTTGAAGTAGCAACACCGTACTTTTTAATTCCATAAATAAAATACCTATCATACGCAGGAACACAGCCAAGCGTACCCATAAGAATTTTAGTAATTAAAATACTAGAAATATTGCTTTTAGGGGTGTTTCCCTTAATAGTCCGCCTGACATATGTGTAGTGTTCCTCAAGTTTTTTATATAACTTAGTTAAAGACTTTTGATTTTCTACCAAAGAAAGCTCATCACACTTAATACCAAGTAATTTATCATATTCGCATGACAAAATTTCTTTTACGGCAGGAATATGAACTTTATAATCTTTCCAAAGCAAAAATGATGACCCCCGATACATTCCCCAACTAGCAAGATAGAAAGCAAGTTGTAAAGTCAAATGGTCTATATCATTCTCAGGCAATTGTTTCTTTCTCGCATGATAAAACTGGTAATAACAATGCTCCCATGATAGATATCTTCCATTTTTATCTTCAGTCAAAGAATCATAAAAGTTGTTTGCATTTTGTTCAAAAATTGTTGCTTTATCCATTATAATATCCCTTTCAACTACGTATAATTTAATCAGGCAACTTCATTGCAAGCTCTTCCAAGTATTTTTTCCAACTTCTAAGCCTATCTTCACTCCACTCTTTAGTTACCCAAAAACCAGCTATTTGATGTTTATAAGCTCGAAATCTCCCATCATTACCTTGCATTTCTGTATCTTTTTCTGACAAAACGGGGTATTGCCGACCTGTGAGATTATATCTGTTGCAATGATAAGTATCTTGTAAATTATTAATTTCAGATTCTGGAAGTACAGATATCAACTGTGGAATAATCTCTGAGAAATATTTTTCTGAATTACTTCCTAAGCGTTCTGTATATATTTTTACCCCCTTTATCATAACAAAAGGACGATTAGTATTAGCAGGTTCATCAATAACTTTACGGTACGCTTCTCTAGGTTTGACTACAGTATTACTTGGGACAATACGCTGTGCAGAAGAAGGTCCATTTGATGGGATTCTTTTCAGCAAAAAGTTTGATATTTGCTCTGGTGAGGGACGATAACCACTATTTTTTTCAACCTTGTCACAAATTGCATCCAAAAAGACTTCCGTAGGATTTTTTAAAAGTTGCTCCCATGCTTCAGGAATGCTTTTCCGCAATACTTTTTCTCTTATACTGCTTTCTTGTAGGTCTTTTGCATTTTTAATCGCTTCCTTTGTGATAACAGCATTCTTTCCCAATATTTTATCAAACACTAAAATCAATTCTTCAATTTCTTGCTCTTCAATATTAATAGTGTAAAAGAGCCTACTTTCCCATGAACCTTCAATTAAAGGGAGAAAAAATTGCCATGTAATTCCATTTGTAAGGCAAGCAAGACTAACACCTTCTCTAAAGGCATAGCCGAGAAGTTGTTCATGGTGCATGTCTAAATCAACACTACATTTTTTCACTTCTAT
Organism: uncultured Desulfovibrionaceae bacterium; assembly: GCA_964369165.1. Lineage (GTDB taxonomy): Bacteria > Desulfobacterota > Desulfovibrionia > Desulfovibrionales > Desulfovibrionaceae > CAYJAZ01. The sequence continues at coordinate 3,193 of CAYJFE010000039.1, forward strand.
AAAAAATTCATTTTTGTCATTGCTTCTTAAAGAATAGTCAACTCGTTTACCAGAAATGCCATATTCTGGAAAAACTTCATCTCCGTCAAAAATATCCCAACCAAGCTTTTGAAGTATGGGGAGAATAATTACTTGGCGTGTTTTTGCCTCATCATATGACAAGTAGCTTGGATGAGAATTTTTAATTTTCTTGATTATATCTTGCATATCTTCCCCATAAATAATTATTTTAAAATAAATTTTACATATCTACTCTTTTATGTCAAATTTTGTTTCTCCTAGTGTCAACCTATAAACACCTCTTGCATTATTCCGAACCGTGTACTATTTTAAAGTACAGTTTATTATTAAAAGGTGTTCACGATGTCACAATACCAATACACAATTTCAGGCTTTGAATATATTCCCATTTATGTTGAAACCAATAAACTTATAGGATTATACGATTTAATGCTCCGTTGGAATTGCGATTCTGCGCTGAAAATTGCTCATTTTATCCATAACAGAAAAGCTACTTTTTATTTTCACGGCAATCCAATAGGGAAAAATCACAACAATTTGGAAACCATTCTCTGCTTCAAGCTTGATACATTACGCAAAAATTATGAAAAATATCTTCAAATATTCAATAAATTTTTTCTTTTGAAAAGTGAGGTGTTTGAAGCAGAAAAAGATGAATCATGGTTTACATTTATTGACAATGAAGCAAGCATCGAAAATGATCGAATATGTATAAAAGAAAATAGTCCTCGGATTGCAAGAAATGTAATCTGCGCATTGTGCGGCTATGATAAAAGTGTTTATGACATACGTCAGCATGTCGGGATTTTCACATCTAATCCACAAAATACAGGAAGATGGAAAAATGAAATTGAAGAAAAAGCGAAAGAGCTCCCCATCGTTGACATTTCTATTTTAGAGGTAAATTATCTCAAGGAATATCAGGGCGAAGATTTTACTACCGTCGGCGACTTTGAAATTGCAAAAGAATATATCTCTTCTCACCCTCCGAAAAACACGCAAGAAACAAATATGCTTATCATAAAGTTGAAGCATGAATTTCAACTCAGTCACAAAGAAATTGCACAGCTTGTCTATAGTGATTGGGAAACAGCAGGACAAGAAGCCCTCACAAAAAGAATTACAAGAGCTTTACAAGGCTACTCAAAATATTTTCTTGAATAATTTAAATCGTATTATTTCAAATAAATACAGAAACAAAACGAAATAAAAACAATACTTGTCCAAAGTAGTCTCTTGACTGTCAGCGTACGGACTATGCTTCACTCGCTCTACAATAAACATTGTGGGGCGATTTTGATTTAATAGCACCCACGCAAAAAGGAGACGTTATGTCATACAATTTAGTAAACGGTTTACCCCAAGAGGGCTTTGTCAGACTTCCGCAAATCTTGGCAGTCATTCCCATCAGCAAAACACAATTTTGGCAAGGAATAAAAGATGGCAAATTCCCTGCTCCGGTAAAGTTAGGTGTGCGCACTTCTGCATGGCGAGTAAGTGAAATTCGTGAACTTATTGAAAAACTCAATAATGGGGATCTCTATGGAAAATAACAAAGAATTACCCAGTAAAGCGGACAGGCATGTATCTTACCATGAAGACATGCAAGAAGAGCAATCGCCCAACATGCAAATGGGCATGCAAATGAGTAGTTCAGCGTGCAAAATTGCATGTAGTTGTGCATGTATGCAAGTAAATGTGCAATTGCACGATATTTTTCTCTGCAAAGAGGGGCTCTCAATTCGGCACATCAACATTTTGTCAATCATAAAACAAAGCTTCACGCCCATGAGCTATAAGCAAATTGCGGATATATTAACAACCTACTTTGATTTGCCGTCAAGTCCTGATTCAGTGAGAGGAATCCTCCAAAGAATGAAAGCAAAAAAGCTCATTTCCGCTAAGTTCACAAGGCATGGATTTGCTCGTGGAAATGTGTATTCCTGTAGTTCAAAAATTTGCCCTCACATCCCGCCATTTACAGTGCAGGCTGAAAGCAAAAATCCCGTGCACTTTGCCCCCTCTATAGATAGAATAGATAGAAATCTATCTACTTATTCTAAATCTTTAATCTTAAGTGATAGCGCAAATTCCGAGAGTACACCGTCTGCACGCAATAAACTTGAAGCCCTAAGCGATGAGGACATTACTTTCTTTTGGGGAAATTTGGCTCGTTCGGGCTTTGGGAAAATTCAAATCGGGCAAATCATTCAGCGGCTTGAGCAACAAGGGCTTTCGCTTGACCAAGTTATGCAGGGGCTCACGCACGCAGAGTGGGATTTGGAGCATAATCAAATGAAGGATAAAAGCGGAGAACTTGTAAAAAGCCCTACAAATTGGGTTTTTCAAATTCTTGCACGTCAGGGGTATTATCCTCGACCGCATAATTTCACCTCTGCTAAAGAGCAAGCAGAACTCGACACAAAGCAAGAGCGTGAACGGCTTGAAAAGCTTCAAGAGGAAAATGACAGTAAAACCTTTGAAGAATGGCTTGCAAGGCTTACAGAAGAAGAGAAATCAAAATTTGCTGATGAGCAAAAAGAAAAATCTAATTCAACATACACATTCCCCGAGGGGTTTTTGTTGAGGAGTTATTTCAGGGAAATGCAGAAGCAAAAAGTTTCTTTCCATAGTTCTTAAAGGACAAAAAACAGCCTGTACCTGTCTTTTATGTGATAAATTCTGCGAAATTATGGAAAAATCAGCGCAATTTTGAGCCGATTCTGCTTTCTGATGAAACTTTTTGCAAAATTCTGGCAAATAATGCTAATCTCTGCGAATTTATGGAAAACAACGATACTAATAGCAGAAATTTCCATATTTTAGCATGAACAAAAAAGGCAGGATAGGCATTGCGCAGGTACAAATCCTGACAATACTTCCTGCCTAGGGCTTGCCTTATTCGCTCTTTTTTCAAAAGGAGCTCAACACTATTAAATAGTTTTGGTACGTCGTGCACAAAACCTCTACCCCAAAACCAGATTAAGGATAAAAAATGAAAAAAGAAAATAGAAAACGCACAAATGTTATGAACGTCTATCTTAATGATGATGAGTATAACCGAATAATTGAGTCAAGCAATCGTGCCGGGCTTTCAATTTCTACCTTTGCAAGAAATGTTTGCTTGGGCACGGAAGTGAAAAGTCTTGAAAATCACCAAACACGTATGGATTTATTGAAAGTCAACGCGGATTTGGGGCGACTTGGCGGATTGCTGAAACTCGCTCTCACAGAAACCGATGAGCAAATAAACATCCGCCCAATATTACGTGATATTGACAGGATAAAAGACCAACTCAGAAGGAAAATCAGTCTCTTATGATAAGCAAACACATTTCCTGCAAACCTGAAAACGATAATTACAAGCGACTTGCAAATTATATAGCTAGGAGCGAAGCGAATAAATCTTTTGCGAGCGAAGCAAGAACCACGCTTCTTGCAAGCGAGGTTTCGCGCACAACGTGCCGAAACGAATCAGATAATGTCGCAAGTCATAAAGGCGAAAAATGCTTGCATTCATGGTGCACAGGAACGCTCAATGCTGATGACTACGCTCTTTCAATTGAGGAAGTTGTCAGCACACAAGCGCAAAATTTGCGCACGACAAGAGAAAAAACTTATCATCTCATTGTCAGTCTTCGCATGGAAGATGAGGGAAAGTTGAGCGAACAGGATTATCAAACCATTGAGCAAGAATTTGCAAAAACTCTGGGATTTCAAACACATCAGCGCCATTGCGGAGTGCATAAAAACACGGACAATCTGCACATGCATATAGCTTATAATATGATAAATCCTGAAACTTTTCGCAGGCATGAACCTTTCCGAGATTATTATGCGCTTGAGAAAACGTGCCGAGCAATGGAGCAAAAGTATAATCTTTCAATCGATAATGGTATCGAAAAAGACGATAGCTATAAATTGTCAAACAATTCAACGAGCAAAGAAGCAAGAACAGGCGAAGAAAGTTTTGAAAGATATGTCATTAATCGCCATGACAAAATTATGCAAGAGCTTGAAAAAGCGCAGACTTGGGAAGACGTTCATCATGTATTTGCAAAGTATGGGCTTGAGCTTGTACAGCGTGGAAACGGCTTGTCTATCAAAAATAGAAAAGGGCGACAAAGTGTCAAGGCGAGTAAATTCGATAAAGAGCTATCACACAAGAAAATGCTTGAAAAATTTGGAAATTTCCAAAAGCAAAAAATGTATCATTCACCGAAAGACTGGTATCAAAAGAAGCCGTTAGACGTGGATTTCTCAAGTGCACTTTGGCAAGAATTTATCCAATCAAATCGCACTAATGACATAAAGGAAATCAAGGAAAAATGGCACAAAGAGAAAATCCGAATCACAGGGCTTGCGGTTACAAGGCGAGCACGAAGGGAGTTACTCAAGCAAACGCATATTAAGCAACAAGCTGAAATCAATGAATATCGACAAGCACAGTCTTTCAAGTCGCAAAACTGGCTTGAGTTCTTGCAGGAAAAAGCAAAAGACGGCAATGAGGAAGCTTTATTGTGCCTACTACTCACTTCTGAAAAACAACTCCCTGGAAATCTGGAAATCAATGCAAGAGGAGGATATAGGGATAAGCTCTTGAACGAAAAAGAAATTCTTGCGCTCAAGCAGAAATTCCAAGCTTCAAATCTAAACCCAAGTTCAAAAAGGGCTCTCATTGCCGTGGAACTCTTCAAAAAAACGACAAGTGAGGATTTCACTTTCAAAATCACAAACCGTGGAGCAATTATCTTTGAACTTGTAAGCGGTGGCAAAGTCATCGACAGCGGAAAAGAAATCACCTGCACGCAAGGACGTGAAGAGCTTGCCGAACAATATAAAGATATGAAAATGGGGAGAAGCGTTTCCCGAGTACCGTCTAAAGGGTTGGCTCTCTAAAAAATACATTTCGCTTCGCGATTTCGCCAGAACGCTTTGTATCGATATTTACGACAATATAATTATTGTTTGTAAAATCAATACAAAGCGCTGGCGACTTACTTTTTTAAGGGGAGCTCATTTAAACATGAGCTTAAAATGCGCATAAAATTCACCCAATGAATAAGGTCATCAACATCGTCAGGCAACATTCTATCTTCTGCATTTCGAGCGGCTAAAAGTAAGTAATCGCCGAATCTTTCGTTTGCTATAACAAGGCGAGCAAGAATATTTCCTGCTTCTTCGGGAGTAATAAATTTCATAGCCACCTCATTTCTATTGTGGGGATTATATCCCCTTATAAAATGAGGTTATAATCCCCATAATACAAAAAAGTCAAGCGGGGAAAAAGCATGATTGTTTTTGATAATCTATGGGAAATTATGAAAGCAAAAGGGATAAGCACCTATCAACTTCGTGAAAAGTGCGGAATTGACAGCAAAACTGTGCGTAGACTCAAAGCTAACGAAAACATTGAAACTAAAACCCTGAATAAACTGTGCAAAATTCTTGATTGCAAGCTTGAGGATATTGCAAAATATGTTGAAGACGAGGGATAAAAGTATCTGCAATATTTGTTAGAATGTGATGTAAAAACTTTGTAGTATTTGAATCTTGGCTTTTAAAAAACTATACATTTAAGTAAATTTATGTTATGCGTTTTATGAAATTTTTAAGTCAGATGAGGTGATAAAATGTCAACTATTCCTTATAGCATTAAAATCAAAAATTGTAATAATATTGACACTGGCATAATTGCATTAGCTCAAAATCGCCTAAATATAAAATATGGCTGTAATGGCACAGGCAAAACTACTATTGCAAAAGCTATCAGCTACGCAATTGAAAATAATGACAACTTATCAGAACTGAAACCGTTTAAGCACTTTGGAAATGACCTTCCTGAGAATCTGCCTTCAATTGAAGGATTAGAAAATATAAATTCAATAAAAATTTTTGATGAAAAATATATTGAACAATTTCTTTATTTGCCTGATGAACTTGTAAAAGATAGCTTTGAAATATTTGTTCGCACACCCAAGTATGACAAACTTTCTTTAGAAATTGATACAATTATTAATACAATTTCTGATACTTTTAAAAACGATGAAGAATTGGAAAGTACTATAAACGCCTTCAACGACTTTTTTCAGGCTTGTTCACCCAAATCTTCAACAGAGTTGGCAAAGAATAAACCTATGCATAAAGGACTTGGTTTAGGTAACAAAATTGCTCATATTCCCGAGGAACTTAAAAGCTTTTCGTCATTTTTACAAAACACTAGCAACGGACAAAACATTAAATGGTTAAAGTGGCAATCTGATGGGCAGAACTATATTGAAGAATCAAAACATTGCCCTTTTTGCACTGCTTCCACTGAAAAAACTTTGTCCTCAATACGCCGTATAAGTGAAGAATATTCACCTAAAACTATCGAGCATCTTGTAAAAATTCTAAATGTTTTTGAAATGTTAAATCCCTATTTTACAGATGAAGCTAAAGCTAAAATCAAGGAAATAACGAATAACATTGGAGAAATGTCTCAAACACATCAAACCTACTTAGTAGAAGTAAGTAATCAAGTTCAAGATATTTACAGACAGCTGACTTCTATAAAAAATCTAAATCTTACGCACTTACATAAATTTGACAAAGTAGCTGAAGAGATAAAGAAACTCAAAATTGATTTATCATGTGCTTCGCATTTAAATTCTGAAAAAATGGCTGAAAAAGCAAAAAGTATTAATGAATCACTAGAAACTATTTTAGTAGCTGCAGGACAACTTCAAAGGTGTATTGCGCAGCAGAAAAGGATTATTGAAGAAAATATAAAAAACCATAAAGATGAAATAAATGATTTTCTTAAATCTGCAGGCTATAGTTATTCAGTAGATATTCACGGTAGTGATACCTCTAATTATAAAATAACCTTATCTCATAATGATGATAGTGAGTCTTCTTCTATAGAAGTAAAAAAACACTTAAGTTATGGTGAAAAAAACGCTTTTGCACTTGTAATGTTTATGTACGACGTTTTACATGAAAAGCCTGATTTAGTAATTTTAGACGATCCACTTTCTTCTTTTGATGGCAATAAGCAGTTTGCCCTACTCAATCTTTTATTTATGGGTAAAACATGCCTTAAAGACTTCACCGTTCTCGTATTGACACATGAATTTCATTTTCTCCTCGACTGCGTATACAATTTTTCTGGAAAAATTCCAGCTTCTCCAGTTGCCTCATATATATTTACCACTAATAACTGTTTAAGCGAAATACCTATTGAGAGGAGTGATTTTTTATCCATTGCCAATATTGCATTAGAAAACATTACAACCTCTAGCAATGTCATAAGTAAATGTGTTTATTTACGAAGGTTTTTGGAAGTGTCATGTATACACAATGATGGTACAGAGGAAAGCGAAAACGCAACACATGCTTACAACATGCTTGCAAGCCTTTTTAAACTCCGCACATCTCCAACTGGTACAAATATTACTCAAGAGATGTCAAAAGATGAAAAAGATAAAGCTGAAGAGTACATAAAGAAATATATTTTTTCTTTTAGCTACGACCAATTTTTGTCAATCTTTAAAGACAAAGAAACGTTGAATGACATTTACTTTGGATTGAATAATAATTATGAAAAACTCCATATTTATAGAGTCTTTTTTAAAGAAATAGACGACATACAGAAAAAAGCTCTTGACCCAATTAGGCGAAGATTCATCAATTCAGTTTATCATGTCGAAAATGACTTAGTTTTTCAGCTCAATCCTAAAAAATATCCAATTATACCTGAATTTATTATTTCTCAATGCGACCAAGATATTATTGCTGAAATGACTCATACTTTTGAAACTGAATGATATTAAACTGTATAACACCTCAACTATAGTCGCACTTCAAAATGCAGAAGAGGTAATGCTCCCTAAAAAAAGTAGTGCATTTCAGTAGAAAATCTGATACAACTTTATCAGGAGATTTTCGATGAAAAATGCTAAATTTACAGACAGTCAGATTTTATCAATTTTGAAACAAGCCGATAGCGGCATCCCAGTTGCTGAGTTGTGCAGAGAGCATGGCATGAGTAAGGCAAGCTTCTATAAATGGCGTTCAAAATACGGAGGAATGGATATTTCTCTTGTCACCCGCATGAAAGAGCTTGAGAAGGAAAATGCTCGCCTCAAAAAAATGTATGCAGAAACTCAGCTAAAGTATGAAATCATTCAGGAAGCACTTGAAAAAAAGTGGTAAAGCCGTCTTCAAGAGTAAAGATGGCAAAACATATCGTAAGCGAAAAGCACGTTTCGATACGCTTGGCTTGTGAGGCTTTTTCTGTAAGCCTTTGTGCTTATTACTATAAAAAAGTGCTTTCAAGCGATAACGAAATTATAGCTCAAAAGCTTCTGACTCTGACGGAGGAAAATCGAACTTGGGGCTTTAAGCTCTGCTTTCTTCACTTACGCAATGTTTGTGGGCACAAGTGGAATCATAAGCGTGTATATCGTATATATCGAGAATTAGAGATTAATTTGCGTATCAAACCTAAAAAACGACTTACTAAGGAGACACCGGGAAAACTTTTTGTGCCGAAAAAAGCAAATGAATCTTGGTCAATGGACTTCATGCACGATCAGCTGCAAGATGGCAGAAGTATTCGCCTTTTCAATGTGATAGACGATTTTAACCGTGAAGGTTTAGATATTGAAGTTGGCTTTTCTCTTCCTCCGAACGAGTCATAAGAAGCCTTGAAAGAATTATGGAATGGCGAGGAAAACCTCAATCAATTCGGTGTGATAACGGACCAGAATACATTAGCAGTAAACTTCACGACTGGGCAAAAAAGCAAAATATTAACTTGCAATTTATTCAACCCGGTAAACCGCAACAAAATGCCTATATCGAGCGTTTTAATAGAACTGTTAGACATGAACTTCTAAACATGCATCTGTTTGAAGCAATAGAAGAAATAGAAACATTTGCAACAAATTGGCTTTGGCAGTATAACAACAATAGACCACACATGGCTCTTAATGGCGTTACACCTATCATGAAACTAAAACACTCAGAATATTCTACAGATTTAATGCACTAAAAATGGGTGTATTACCAAGATACTTCCTTTTCAAAAACAATTTCGCTAGAACGCCTTTGTATCTATATTTACACCAATTTAATTATTGAATGTAAAATCAATACAAAAACGCTGGCGACTTTATTTTTAAGAACAGTATTATAATTTCTACTTTACATGTGTAGAACTATTACAAGCTTCTAGTAGAAGCGTGTTCAATTAAGCAAATCTTCTTTTATTTGGGTACAAATATTATCTAAGTCTGCAAAGATAAAAGCTTTATCTATACCAAAATTTTTTAATATTTCCCTCATAACAGGCTTAACAGGTGCGGGAATAATAATTTTGCTAAACCCATCATGCTCATATAAAGGATTACTGTTATGGTGATAGGTAAATTGTGACTGCTGATTAATCATTCTTTGATTAGTGTATGGTGTTATTAGCATACTAAAACCATGCTTAAGCGCGTGTTTTTCATCTAAAATGTTTTCTATTTCTTCCTCAGTTTTATTTCTACGATTAAAATACCAAATACACCCATCCTTAGAATCATGTTCTTGATTTTCAACAGAAAAATATAAGGCAACAAGTGGCGAATTACTCCAATCTAAAATTTTTGTTGGTAAGCCATGATGTCTCATTAAAAATAGGCTTTCAACCTGATTGATAGGATATGCTTTAGCAAGTACTTGCGGTATATATTTTTCAAATGCAATTCTAATTTTTGTCAAATCATGCTTCTTTAATTCTTCTCGTCCAGCCGTTGATTGTAATTGCCATGAGGAATCTGCGTGCCCACGAAAAAAATATTGTCTACCTAATAAAGCTAGATTCATAAGAATCGTACTTGATAATGTTGTGAGCTTGTCAGAACGGAAACTATAATCTTGGCTTATTTGTAAATTTGTAAAAGTTTCATCTAAATAGAAATCTTCACCTGGCTCTTCACGCTCAATGTGCGAGTAAACTGTATAATCATTATCAATTGTCCAGTAGTCAATATTCAGTTCATTATACTCTATTTCTTCATTAGCACTTATTCCTCCATCAACTTGAATATTAATTGTTGTATGCGTAAAGGGAATATCATCTTTATATGGCTCATTAGATGATAAATCAAATGTCACCGAAAATATATAATATGTATCGCTACCTTTTTCAAGTGTAATATCAATATTCTCAGGTTCTGAATCAAAAAAGGTAAGATTGGTTTCAGCCATTGAAGAACTCACCTCTTCTTCTTCTCCCCAGTACTGCTCATTAATCCAAATTTCAATTTTATCAATAAGTTGTTCATGAAATTCCATATAGCCCTCCTACTTTATTTCAAATTTAAAAGTACTATCTATATTATAACGATGGAATGATTATCATGCAAGTTTAGGAAAATAAAAAATTCCATTTCCGTGTAATTTTTTCTTGAAAAAGTCAAGAAAATTTCTTATTGTGTATTTGTTGAACAAACATACATAAATAAAGGTCACTTCACAAATGTCAGTAAGTTATAATAAGCTATGGAAATTACTCATAGATAAAAACATGAAAAAGAAAGAGCTTGGCGAAGCCGCAGGTATAAGCTCTTCTCTTATTGCAAAAATGCGTAAAAATGAAAATGTAACCGTTGAGGTTCTTGTAAAAATTTGCAATGCTCTCAATTGTGGTGTTGACGATATTTTGGAACTTGTTCCCAATCCTGTAAAAGTCTAGGAAGTAAAATGAGTTCTACAAGTAAAAACTATAAATCATCACTCATAAATAACCGTCGATACCTTGGCAACAAGTATAAATTATTATCTTTTATTAAAAATGTTGTGGACAATGAGTGTGTCGAAGTAAATTCCATTGCTGATATATTTGCAGGAACGGGAGCTGTATCCTCTGCTTTTGCGGAAAAACAACTTATCACAAACGACTTAATGTATAGTAATTATATCTGTAATTTAGCGTGGTTTGGAAAAGAAAATTATCGTCCAGAAATTGTTATTGATAAGATCATCGCTTACAACTTATTAGAAATTAATGAAGAAAATTATATGACTGAAAATTTTTCCGATACATTTTTCAGTCGTCATGATTGTGCTAAAATAGGCTATATAAGAGAAGATATTCAGAAATTATACACCCAAGGTAAAATTAATGAACGTGAACGTGCTCTGCTTATAACCTCATTATTGTATGCTATGGATAAAATTGCAAATACTTGTGGTCATTATGATGCTTACATGAAAAACGGCAAGTATGAAAAATCCCTTGAACTCTATGTCCCCGAAGCAAGCAACGATAACCATTCAGAAAATATATCCTATAATATTGATGCAAACTCTCTTGTCGCTAATATCTCGGCAGACTTGGTTTATATTGACCCTCCATACAATTCAAGGCAATATTGCGATGCATACCATGTACTTGAAAATGTAGCTCGATGGGAAAAACCAGAAGTCTTTGGAGTTGCACGGAAAATGAATAGAGCAAAGATGAAAAGTGCCTATTGCACACAAAAAGCGACATCTGCTTTTGAAGAGCTTATAAGCAACATCAATGCAAAATACATTCTATTTTCTTATAACAACATGGCAACAAAAGGCAATGACCGTTCAAATGCAAAGATTGCAGATGAGGATATTTTGCGCATTCTTGAAGCCAAAGGAAAAGTAAAAGTCTTCTCCGAAAACTATAAAGCATTCACAGCAGGAAAATCAGACATTCAAGAAAATGCTGAACGCTTGTTCTTGTGTATCTGTAATGAGGCTTCTGCGTGATTCAATCCCCTTTAAACTATACCGGGGGAAAGTATAAACTTCTTCCTCAAATTCTCCCTTTATTTCCCCCAAAGATAAATACTTTCGTGGATTTATTTTGTGGAGGCTGTAACGTAGGAATTAACGTACAGGCTGAAAATATTATTTTCAATGACATTGATAAGAATATTGGCTGTCTTTTCAATACATTCAAAAACCTAGGCTTTGAAACCATGCTTTCGTCTGTAAAAGAACTTGTTGTAAAGCATAATCTTTCAGACACTGCAAAGCATGGATACGATTTCTATAATTGTGATAGCTCAAAAGGCTTAGGTGAGTACAACAAAAGCTTCTTTTTAGAATTACGTAATGATTTCAACAAAAAGAAAACTTTTGATTATCATTACTATATCATGCTTTATACTCTGATAGTTTTTTCTTTTAATAACCAAATACGTTTCAATAGTAAGAATGAGTTTAACTTGCCCGTGGGAAAGAGAGATTTCAACATCAAAATGCAAGACAAGCTAAAAGCGTTTATTGCTCGCCTTCAAGAAGTTGATTCTTCTTTTTCTTCAGTAGATTTTAGAAAACTTGATACTTTAAAACTAGGTGAAAATGATTTTGTTTATGCTGACCCTCCCTATTTGATAACTTGCGCTTCTTACAATGAAAATGGTGGTTGGAGTGAAAACCTAGAAAAAGATTTATTATCCTTTTTAGAAGCTTTGCATGAACAGAAAATAAAGTTTGCACTTTCAAATGTATTGCGCAGTAAAGGCAAAGAAAATATCATTTTACTAAATTGGCTTGATGAAAACAAAGAAAAGTATAAAGCTATCCATTTGAGTCATTCTTACTCAAATTCAAATTATCAAACAAAAGACAAGACAACAAAAAGCGAAGAAGTCCTTATTGTAAACTATTAGAAGGAAAAGTTATGGAAATTAAAGAAAACCAAATATTCAATTTGATGGATACAAATGGCAGACGTAATGATATAATTAATGCGTACAAAGTTTATCTAGAAATATTAAGAGACTTATCACTTTCTCATCCGCAAGAAAATTGGGGAACTTATCCCAAAAGCACTAAACAGTTTCTCTTCTATGAAGAAGCTATAGAAAGATCTAGTGATGTTTTTCAGCAACATAAAATTTATGATGAGTTTGTCGAAGCGCTAGGAAGTGAAAGAGAGCTATTTCTAGCAAAGAAATTTACTCCTTCATCTCAGCTTATCGTGAATAAAAAACCTTTTTTAACAAGCTTAGATGAAGCAATTGAGAGTAGAGCGAGGCACTACACTAGTAATCTTGTGAAGCTTGGACTTGCCGATTCAGAACGTAATATAACTGAAACTGGGGCTTCGTTTCTAAATAATCATATTGAAAGAGATTCTCTTGAAGGATTATTACCCCTTGATGATATAAATATTCTCCTTATTAGACAGCTAATTAAATTAAAAATCTTTTCAAAACCTGATGAAAATGGAATAAGAAGCTTCTACTCCCCATTTTTAATGGCTATGTATCTTTTATTAAAAAAAGAAAATATTGATAAAAAAGATTTTGCAGTTATTGTACAAAGCTTATCCCCTTATACCTCAGAAGCGGTAAAAGGGGAAATTATAAATAAAACAGCTTCTAAAAAATTATTGTTAAGCTCTTCAATACCTGAATATGAAGCTATTCCGGAAGAGGTCGAAAATAATTCTATCTCAGACTTTAATGTGTTCAAAACTATATTTACAAGCTCAAAAGATGCTGAAGTTACCTCTCAAAAATACTATGACTTTTATTCTCTTTTAAGTGACTTTAAAGAAAATAAAATTGAAGATACTTATGCTGAATTACTTAGCAACTATTTAGAAAATAAAGAGATAATAAATAAAGCTTTTGGTTTTGGAAGTAATGTATTTGAAATTGGCACAAGAGCAAAACCACTAGCCTTTGAAGAATTTAATACAGCAAATGAAAATCATGTATTTCTTACTACTCAAGAATTAAATATTGAGTTTTATTTTGCCTACCTCACATCAAAACGAGCTGATGGTATAAAAGAATATTCAGATACAACTCTTCGTTTATTAAGTGCAACTGGAATATTTAAGTTTTCGAAATTACCAAGTTTAGAATATGATAGTATTTTTGAAATTATCTTTGATGAGCTCCAATTAGAAAATAAAATATTTGGAAGCATGTCAGAAGTAGACTACCTTTCTTATGAAGTAGAGCCAGAATGTATTTTTCATAAAAACTTTTCAATACTCAATATATTGAGATGTATTGAAATTCAACAAGAAGCTATTCAAACTCAGATTTCTACATTATTAGGAGTATCAACAGCTCAAGAAGCTCAAAGCTCACTGAAATCAAAAAAAGATGATGATTTTACCAAATATATTCAGGAACAATACCCTAAAACAAAAATCATTGATTTGCTAAAACTATTTTCAGATAGAACAAATGATAAAGTTATAAAAGAAACTGTTAGTGAAACTGCTACTGTTCCAACTATTTACGAGTACATAGTAGCAATTGCATGGCACTATCTTTCAAATTGCAATTACAGTTTATATGATAGTTTGAACCTTACTTTAAATGCTGATTTTGAACCTGTGTTTCATGCAGGCGGAGGTATAGGCGATATTATAATTTCTTATACGGATAAAGTTATTATGCTTGAAGTAACACTTATGAATAAACAAGCACAAAAACGTGGAGAATGGGAACCTGTATTAAGGCATTCTCTAAACTTAAAAGCAGATAATTTGGATAAAGAAACAACAACATTCTTTATTGCGGATGAGCTGGATACAAATACAATAAACATATGGCGAGCTGTTGCTGCAGTCCCTTTGGAATCTACAACAACTCATACCGCAGTTGAGGGTGTTATCATTATGCCTTTTGACAACTCAAACATAATTTCATTTCTCGAGAATGAAGTGTCCGCAGATGATATTATAATAAAAACAAAAGAATCATTCGATTTGATTCCTAAAATTACTGATGATAACTGGCGTAATGAGATTATAGGTCAACTTTTAACATCTGGCATGAATTAAAAAAGCATGTTGTTCCTGTTATCAGAGGTCAATTACCCTACCCGTCTTTAAATGAAGTAAACTATATGGCATTTAATGAAATTTCTGATGAGTATCACAATGAATTATATGGACATCTAGAAATAATCGATGAAATAAGCAAATTTAAGCAAGTTCAACCTATGAGGGATATATCAAGATATGCAAAAATGGTTTACATAAGAACGAAAGTATTTGCCTGACTGAATATATTCGACATCAAATCCATCATCCTGAAAACACATTAAATACACGCTTCACACAAACTCAACTGAATGAATCTATAAAGCTTATGCTCGAATATATAAGAAACCTCTCATAATTTGAGTACATCTGGCTTTCTAACATATTTGCAAAGGAGTTACTTAAATGAACGAAATTAAATGCCCCAATTGCGGGAAGGCTTTTAAAGTTGACGAATCAGGTTATATTGCTATAGTTGGGCAAGTGCGTGATGCCGAGTTTCAAAAAGAAATTAACCAAAGAGAAAAATTATTACGCACAGAAAAAGACAATGAGCTACAGCTTGTTGTTGCAAATGCAAATACGGAACTTGAAAAATTGCTCTCTTCCTCTAAACAAGAAATACTTGAATTAAAAGCAAAAATAGATTCAGCAGAAAACGAAAAACTGCTTGCCCTCAAAGAAGAAGAATCAAAAAAGAAAGATGAACTTTCAGAAAAAAATGCTCTTATCGCCAGACTTCAAGAACAGCTTGCTAACAGCGAAAAATCAATGAAGGTTGAAAAAGAAAATGAACTAAAGTTGTTTGAAGCTAACGCTAAGGCTGACTTGGAAAAAATGCTTTCACACTCAAAGCAAGAAATTGTCGAACTCAAAGCAAAAATTCAAGCTTCCGAAAGCGAAAAAGCATTAGCACTTAAAGATGAAGAATCTAAGAAAAAAGACGAATTACTTGAAAAAGATAAACTTATCAATCAGCTACAGCTTACGGTAGAATCGTCAAAAACACAGAAAGAACTCGAACTTAAAAACTTGAAAGATTCTTTTGACGCCACACTAAAGCAAAAAGATGAAACAATTGATTACTATAAAGATTTAAAAACAAAACTTTCTACAAAAATGCTTGGTGAAAGTCTTGAGCAACATTGTGAAATTGAATTTAATCGCCTTAGAGCCACAGGCTTTCAAAAAGCCTACTTTGAAAAGGATAATGATGCAAAAACAGGTAGCAAAGGTGATTATATTTTCAAAGAAAGCACGGATAGTGGCACAGAATTTATATCTATTATGTTTGAAATGAAAAATGAAATGGATACAACAGCTACAAAGAAAAGAAATGAAGATTTCCTGAAAGAGCTTGACAAAGACAGGCAAGAAAAAGGTTGTGAGTACGCTGTGCTTGTTTCACTTCTCGAAGCTGACAATGAATTATATAATAATGGAATTGTCGACATGTCTTACAAATACCCTAAAATGTATGTTGTTCGCCCACAATTTTTTATTCCTATTATTACTTTACTCAGAAACGCCGCACTCAATTCTGTTGCTTATAAAGAACAACTTGCTGAATATAAAGCACAAAATATCGATATTTCAAATTTTGAATCAAGCGTACTGGACTTTCAAGATAAATTCGGCAAAAATTACGAGTTAGCACATAGAAGATTTATGACTGCAATTGAGGAAATCGATAAAACAATTACGCATTTAGAAAAAACGAAGGCGGCACTGCTTTCCTCTGAAAATAACCTCCGCCTTGCCAACGACAAAGCCCAAGATTTGAGTATCAAGAAACTTACACGAAATAATCCAACAATGAAGCGTAAATTTGCAGAATTAGAAGAAAGCAGTATCACAGCTTCTTAGTCTGTGCGTGCTGAAAAAGAAAAAAGTCGACATATAGGCAGTCTTTATTATATATTTTCTATAAGGAGTTTTTATGAAATTCACAATAAATATTGAAGAAACTATCAACCAAGAGTTTGAAGTAGAAGCGAATAGTTTTGATGAGGCGCTTGACATTGCTGAACAGAAATATAAAAATGGAGAATTTATTCTAGATCAAGCATATTTGAGTGCAAAACAAATGGCGGTTACAAGTCCTATTTCAGCAGAGTGGCTTGAATTCTAATTATAATCTTTTTCAAACACTTTACAGCCAAGCCAAATAACGATATTATAACACCATCTAACTGAATTGATAAGGACATTTTATGTTATATAGTCTTAGCAACAAACAACTTTCGCCTATTCATGGCATTGAATTTACGAATGAAAAAGAACTGCAAAGCCTTTGCGAAGAAAATCTTGAACAGCTTCTAAGTCTTGAATTTATTGCTACAGAATTTACTGTAAAAGATTATCGGATTGATACATTTGCATACGATAAAGAGGCAAATTCCTTTGTTCTTATTGAATACAAAAACACAAAAATTCATAGTGTTGTTGACCAAGGTATTGCGTATCTTGCAACAATGCTAAACAATAAAGTGCAGTTCATACATAAATTTACACAGGTTAAAAACCATATCTATGATATAGCAGACATCAACTGGGAACAATCAAAGGTTATTTTTATTAGTCCTTACTTTACTCCATACCAACTAGGTGCTGTAGATTACAAAGGTATGCCTATTGAACTCTGGAAGATTAAAAAGTATGCTAATCATAGTATCTCATTTGAACAAATAGGTTCAACGGCAACTAAGTCAGGAAAAAACACCAATGCCGCCAATATAAATGATATTTTTGCGAATAGCGTATCCGAAGATAGCCCAATAAAAGAGATTAAAACATATTCTGAAGAAGAACTGGTTAATAGCTCAAGTGAAAGCATTAAAGACTTATACAACACAATAAGAGAGTTTATTATTACGCAGAACGAAGAAATTTCTGTCAAAGCAACAAAACTCTATATTGGCTTTTATAGAAACAGAAGTCCGCTTATATCAATAAAATTCTACAAAAACTCGCTAACGCTATGGATAAATGAAAAATTTTCAAATATCGATGACCCTCAACAAATTATAAAAGATGTAAGTAGCATTGGGCATCATGGTGTCGGGGAATGTGAAATAAAAATTGTGGACGATTCAAATATTGGCTATATTCAAGATATTTTGAGAAAGCATATTCAGAATAAGAGATAAAGCTTTAAATTTATAAATTGTGAGGATGCTATGGGCAAACCTAAATTTGAGTATGATGAAATTCTTAACAAGAAGCGAATAAGAAAATCAACCTCACTTAAAACACGTAAAGTTGATGAGTTTTATAGTGATCGCTCAAGAATTATTTATTGTTCTTCTTTTCGACGATTAATGCAAAAAGCTCAAGTATTTTCGCTAGAACCTAACTCAAGTGTAAGAACTCGACTGACTCATTCAATAGAAGTTTCAGATATAGGAAGAAGCTTAGCAAATAAAATTGGATATAAGCTTCTTGACAATGAGATTATTTCAGACAAAAGCTTAATTCCTGCAATTGTAGCTATTGTTGAAAATGCATGCTTATTACATGATATAGGTAATCCACCTTTTGGTCACTTCGGAGAATCCGCAATACGAGAATGGGCAAACGAAAAATTAAAGAAAATTGCCAAAAAACTTAGAATTGATAAGCATCATTTATTTAAAATATTAATAAAGGATTTTACAGAGTTTGATGGTAACCCGCAGGGGTTCAGAATTATTTCTAGGTTACACTGCGAACAAGATGAACACAGCTTAAACTTAACATATGCGACACTATTATCCTCTTTAAAATATGTGCGCTCTACCGACGAAAAAAAGGGGGAAGGCGTTATAAAAAAAGCAGGCTATTTTCAATCTGAAAAGGAAATTGTCGAAAAAATATTACAGGAAACAAATTTTCCTAAAAATACAAGATATCCATTAACTTATATTATGGAAGCAGCTGATGACATAGCATATTGTTTAAGTGATATTTCAGACGGCATTGAAAAAAGAATTTTAACCCCACAAAACTTTGAAAAAGAATTTAATCGTTTATGGGAACAAAACTATCCGAACGAAAAGCCATTACTTGATTTCCCAAAACAAATCAACAATTTTGGACTAGATGTGTCTGTGCGATGGTCACAAAAAATAATGGAAGAAGCCTCCGACGATTATATAAAAAACCATGAAGATATTATAGCAGGAAAGTGTCACCAACTAATTTCAGACAAAAAATATGGAAAAGTATTAGAAACTATAAAAATGGTATCCAGAAATTTAATTTACTCATCATCTGAAGCAGAGCATATAGAACTAACTGGCTATGCTGCTATTTCGGGGTTGCTTAATCACTTTAGTAAACTGCTAAGTATGAGCACTGAGGATTTTACTGTCTTAATTGAAAAAGGTAAGGTAGCGGGAAAAAATTTTGATATTGAAAAACGTTTATTTAATCACCTCGGAAATCGTTATATAAAGTGCTATCAATATATGCTCAAAAATATAGATAAAGCATCGTCTGAGTATGCAGTTAAGGAATGGTGGTTACGTGTACATCTAATTATAGACCATATAAGCGGCATGACAGATGACTATGCTCTTGCTAGTTATCAAATGTTATCAGGAATTAAAGTTTCGACAATCTAAAGGCGCTCTCAGATTATAAATGTCAACAAAAAAGTGAGCCACATGCTCATGAAAAAGTTACTATTTTACCACATTCATCCATCTGACTAGCGTCTAATCTGTCCATCGAACTCGCGTCCACAATTGCCTATTTTTAGACCGTGAACACACTTGTAACACTACGTTACAAAATTATTTTTATTCAATAATTTTATATAAATACGAAAATCATGCGAAGTCCGCCGCCTCCACCAAGACAAATTTTGAAAAAGTCCTATAATGACCGTAAGTCGTTATAGGGCTTTACTTTTTTAAGATTTGAGTGTTTGGCAAAGTTCTTTTAGGTTGGTTGACACTAAACGCTATCGCCAACAGAAAACTTTTTGGCCAGCTATTAAAGGATATAGATAATTATCCGCATAACTTTATTATTCAAAAAGCTTTGCAGATTGCCCCTCTTGTTTTTGTAAGGCCGGGCGAACTTGACATAATAATATAGTGCCACTTGGGCAGAAATTGACTTTGAAGGAAAACACTTGTTATCTTGGGTTATCCAAAAGATGTGATAACTACACATGGCTTTAGACATACTGCAAGTACAATGCCTAACGAACTTGGCTACAATGGCGACCATATCGAAAAACAACTTGCTCACACAAGCGGAAATACTGTTCGTGCAACATATAATCACGCACAGTATCTACCCGAAAGAAGAAAAATGATGCAAGAATGGGCTGATTTTTGTGAAGACTTGAAAGAGAAGGCAAAGCACGGCTAGCTTATAGTGAGAACGAAGTGAACAAATCTTTAGCGAACAAGTGAAAACGACGCTTTTCACGAAGTGAGGATTTTGTGGCAAAGCCCAAAATCTATCTAGTAAGGTCGCAAGAATGGGCTGATTTTTGTGATACGCTGAAAGAGAAGGCAAAGCAAAATTAAAACAAAATCTACTCCCTCTTGACTAACACAAAAACTTCGGCTAATCTAAAGTCATACTTTGAATTAGCCGAGGTTTTTATATGTATATTGAAAGAACAATCGAATCTGCTATAATCGATGCAAGCTCATTTTTTCCTGTAGTTTTATTGACTGGGCCACGCCAAGTTGGAAAAACTACTGTCTTTCAGCATACTGAAAAGACAAAGAGAAACTATGTATCTCTTGATAATCTTGCAAATAGAGAACTTGCACAAAATGACCCTGCTTTATTTCTGCAAAGATTTTCTGCACCATTACTTATTGATGAAATTCAATATGCACCTCAGCTGTTTCCACATATTAAGGAAATTGTCGACAGAGAACAAAAAAGCGGAATGTATTGGCTCACGGGTTCACAGCAATTTCAACTTATGGAAAATGTTTCTGAAAGCCTAGCTGGAAGAGTTGGCATTTTAAAACTTCAAGGCTTATCGCAAAAAGAAAAAGAAAAAAATCCTCTCACAATTCCGTTTTTACCCACTCAAGAATATATTAGAAAGCAAGCTGAAATTTTTTCGCCTACAAATATAAATGATGTTTTCCATAAAATTTGGAAAGGCTCATACCCAAAACTTTATCAAGCAAGCGACAAAAATTGGGAAATGTTTTATTCATCATATATACAAGCCTATGTTGAAAAAGATATTCGTGACCTTGCTTTAGTTTCAAACGAGCTCAATTTTATGAAATTTATGAAATCTTTAGCAGCAAGAATTGGACAGCTACTTAATTTTGCAGACATTGCAAAAGATATTGGAGTAAGCCAGCCTACAATCAAATCGTGGGTTTCAATTTTACAAACCTCTGGTTTGATATATCTTTTACAACCATATTCAAATAATCTCACAAATAGAGTTATCAAAACTCCAAAAATCTATTTTTTAGACACAGGACTTGTCGCTCATCTTACAGGTTGGAAAAGCCCCGAAACCATTGAAGCTGGTGCAATGAATGGAGCTTTTTTAGAAAATTATGTAGTGTCAGAAATTCTTAAAAGCTATTGGCATAATGGGCAAAAAGAAAATATTTTCTTCTATAGAGATAGGGATATGAAAGAGATTGATATTCTTTTTGAAGAAAATGGAAAACTCTACCCTGTTGAAATCAAAAAGAAAAGCAATCCAAACAAAAAAGACATTTCTGCATTTAATGTCTTAGAAAAATTCGGAAAAGAAGTTGGCGAAGGTGCAGTCATCTGCCTAGCAGAAACTCACTTACCTATTACTGACAAAGTACATTCAATTCCTGT
>CAYJFE010000040.1:0-24730 GCA_964369165.1 uncultured Desulfovibrionaceae bacterium
GTTTCAATAGGACAAATTCTGCCGTAGTGAGAGAAGTGAACGTCACGAACTTCAAAGCCCGCTCTTTCACGTGTAAGACCGCCAGGCCCTAAAGCTGAAAGACGGCGTTTGTGTGTCACTTCTGAAAGTGAGTTTGTTTGATCCATGAATTGTGAAAGCTGTGAAGTTCCGAAGAATTCTTTCAATACTGCTGCCACAGGTTTTGGATTGATAAGATCATGAGGCATAAGTTGAGCAACTTCTTGAATGCTCATACGCTCTTTGATCGCTCTCTCCATACGAACCAAGCCTATACGGTATTGGTTTTCGATAAGTTCGCCAACCAAGCGCACACGACGATTGCCAAGGTGATCGATGTCGTCAGCTGGGCCGTGAGAATCTTTCAAGCTTACAAGGATTTTAAGCGCTTGCAAGATGTCGTCGTCGGTAAGTGTGTTAAGTTTATTGCCTTCTTGTGGGTTGCCTAAGCGTTGATTCAATTTATAACGGCCAACCGGTGAAAGGTCATAGTATTCGCCACTTCTGAAAAGATTTTCAAAGAAAGTAGCGGCAATTTCAGGAGTAGGAGGAGAAGATGGACGCAAACGACGATAGATTTCTTCTTGAGCTTTTTCGAGTGTAGGAGTTTTATCAAGCATCAAGGTGTCGCGCATTGAGGAAGAAGTGTCAGCGCCTCTTGTGTGCAATACTTTTAACGTAGAGATATTCAATTCGTTCAAGCTTTCGATAAGTGAGAGTGTCACTTCATCAGCCGCAGAAGCTAAAATTTCGCCTGTGTTTGTGTCATACACATCTTCAGACAAGAATAGACCGTAGATATAATCAGGGGCTACTTCGATTTTTTCAAGGCCTGCTTCGCCAATCAAACGCCACATACGTTTATTGATTGGTTTGCCAGCTTTTGCAATAACATTCCCTTCTTTGTCAGAAATATCTGTGTAAGCAGGGTCTTTCTTGTACATAGAAGTGAAAGTTTCTTTATCTTGTGGAAGTATCCAATACACACGGCCATCAGCTGCGAGTTCGTATTGTTCTTGCTTGTAGAAGTAATTCAAAATATCGCTATTTGACATACCCATAGCTTTGAGGAGGGTAGTAACAGGCATTTTACGTCTTCTATCGATGCGCACATAAAGAATGTCTTTATGGTCAAAGTCAAAGTCAAGCCATGAACCACGCATAGGAATAACGCGTGAAGAGTAAAGCACTTTACGAGAAGTGTGTGTTTTACCGCTGTCATGCTCGAAAATAAGACCAGGTGAACGCTGGAGCTGGTTTACGATAACGCGCTCTGTGCCATTCACAATGAATGTGCCTTTTTCTGTCATTAAAGGAAGTGTGCCAAAATAGATGTCTTGCTCTTTGATGGCTTGAATAGTGCGTGCTTCAGTGGTTTCGTCTACTTCATAGACAACCAAACGCACTTTTAGACGAAGGGGTGCTTCGTAGGTAAGTCCTTTTGAAAGACATTCTGCTTGATCGTATTTCGGTTCGCCAATTTCATAATTGACAAATTCTAGGCTCGCTGTTTTATTGAAATCTTCAATAGGGAAAACGGAGCGGAAAACTCCCTCTAAGCCTTCGTGTGGCTCTCTTTCAAGTCTGCCTTCTTGTAGGAATTCTTTGTAGGACTCTACTTGAAGGTTGAGAAGGTGGGGAATGGGTAACGATACTTGAATTTTACCAAATTGTTTTTTAAATTCAGTCATGCTCTACCTCTGCAAAATTTTCTTTTGCAATTAAAGTGTCTGTCAAAAAGATTTAAAACGACAGTAAAGACCAAGGCAATTTGCCTTAGTCTTTCTTGTAAATATCTTTTTATTTCTTATAGTTATACAATGCTTTTGGCCCTTTGAAGCACTTGTAGTTATTAATAGGATTTGAAAGTATAGGGAAAAAGTTAAAAATATGCAAGCTTTTTAATCGATTTTTAAAAATTTTTTTAATATTACACAATTTTTTAAAAAAGTCCAGTCAAAATTATGCTTTAAATCTTTTCAATCTCAATGCGTTCAACACAACAGAAACCGAAGAAAATGTCATGGCAAAGGCTGCAAAGGCAGGATTGAAAAGTGGGCCACCAAAAAGGTAAAGAATACCCGCCGCTGCAGGAATGCATAAGGCATTGTAGCAAAAAGCCCAGAAAAGATTTTGTTTAATATTATTTAATGTGGCGCGCGAAAGGCCAAGAGCTGTCAAGACTAATTTTATATCATGCTTCATAAGCACCATGTCGGCTGATTCCATAGCAACGTCCGTGCCTGAATGGACGGCAATGCCCACATCTGCAAGGGCTAGGGCAGGGGCATCATTTATGCCATCGCCCACCATGATGACTTTCTTGCCATCTTTTTGTAAATTCGCAATTGCTTCTGATTTATGCTCTGGCAAAACATCAGCAATTACTGTGTCAATGCCAACTTGCCCTGCTATATGCTTTGCAACAAGTTGATTATCACCCGTGAGCATAATGGGTGTGAGGCCAAGAGTTTTCAATGCGCTTATTGTGTCTTTTGCTTCTTTTTTCAAAGTGTCGGCAACAGTGAAAAGAGCTATGCAAGAATTTTTGTCTGCCAAGATTAAAAGCGAATTTCCTTGGATTGATTCGTCTTGTACATCTTTGTCTAATTCCTTTGCAAGAGGCATAATTTCTTCAATAAATTTTCTATTTCCAAGGCGATATTCTTTACTATCAATCTTTGCTTTTACGCCAAGGCCTGCAATAGCTTCAAAGTCAGCCATTTTTTCTATTAAGGGATTCGTTTTTGTTTTAGAGTCGTCATACGCGTCTAATAGAGCAAGGGCAAGTGGGTGCTCACTTTTTGATTCAAGGGCGGCGGCGACTTCTAAAGCTTCTAGCGCAGTATAGTCAGAACTATAGAGAAAAGCTTCTTGCACCTTAAAATTGCCTTCTGTGATAGTGCCTGTTTTATCAAAAACTATAGTATCAGCACTTGAAGCAACTTCTAATGCGCCAGCTCCTTTAATAAGCACGCCAAGTTCTGCGCCTTTACCAATGCCCACCATAAGTGCGGTAGGCGTTGCTAGACCAAGGGCGCAAGGGCAAGCAATAAGTAAAACTGCGGTAAACACCTGTAAAATAAAACTTGCTTCTGCACCATTAACAAACCAAAGAAGAGCCACAAGAAGAGCGATAGCAAAAACTACTTGTACGAAGATGCCAGAAACAGTGTCGGCCAATCGTGCAATTTGTGGCCTCTGGGCTTGTGCATCTTCAACAAGGCGGATAATCTGCGAAAGAGTGGAATCTTTGCCGATTTTTGTCGTTTGCATCACAAAAGAGCCTTGCTTATTTAAAGTGCCGCCAATTACAGAACTTGCTTTCACTTTAGAAATTGGCTTTGATTCACCTGTAATCATGCTTTCATCGACATAGCTTTCGCCAGAAACGACAAAGCCATCAAGTGGAATTCGCTCACCAGGCTTTACTATAAGATTATCGCCTACCTTCACAAAATCGACGGGGATCAGTTTTTCACTCTTGTCTTCTTCGACTTTCAAAGCCATCTTAGGCGCTAAATCCATGAGGGAGCGAATGGCATCACCCGTTCTTTTGCGGGCTAAGGCTTCAAAATATTTGCCTAATAGAATGAGAGCTATGATAATTGCGACGGACTCAAAATAGAGCTGATGCACAAAATGCATATTGCCCTCAACTATCTTGGTTAAAGAATAACAAGAATAGATAAAGGCCGCAGAAGTGCCTACAGCAATAAGCGAATCCATATTCGGTGCTTTGTGATATATGGCTTTAAAGCCGCCTGTATAGAAATGTTTGCCTATATACATCACAGGCAAAACTAAGAATAATTGTAAAAATGCATAGCGCAAAGGAAAGATATTGGGATTGATAAATTCAGGAAAAGGCAAGGGCAGATATTTCACCACAAAGTCCATTGGAGCCATGGCAATATAAAAAAGAGGAAGAGAAAAAAGCATGGCAAGCATCATCTTGATTCTTTGTTTTTCTTCTTTGTCATCATTTATATTTTCATGCGCTTCGTCCGCATTCCAAATTTTTGCAGAAAAGCCAATTTTGTCGATAGTAGTAACAATAAGCTCTTCATTCACAAGATTTTGATCGTATTCCACATGAAGTTTTTCTGTGGCAAGGTTTACCAATGCTTGTGAAACACCCTCTACTTTAGAGAGCTTTCTTTCGATTTGTCTTGCGCAGGCAGCGCAGTTCATGCCAGTGATGGCGTAGAGTTGCGTAAACATAGTCTTACCTTCAACCTTCCACAGCCCAAATAATCAAGCCATGTTTATTCGCTAATTCGATTGCTTTTTCTCTATCAAAGAAGAGAGTTTTATGTGCATTGATGATAAGAGCTTTATAATTATGTTCAATAAGGATTTCAATGGTTTTTAATCCAACAGAAGGCAAATCCGCTCTTTCGTCCTGCCCTTTTTTGAGCATTTTCACTAAAACTAATGGCTGATTACCTCTTTTGCCAAGTTCGCCGCCTCTTATAATCGTTGCGTCAGTTCCCTCAAGGCATTCCACCGCAACAACTATATTTTCTTTCACGACTAGGCTTTGACCAATGTCATAAGAACCAAGGCTTTGTAAAATAGGGCGTGCGTATTCCAAAGTGTTTTTAATATAATCGTCGGGCTTTGCTTTGGTTAAAACTCCCTCTGGTGAGAGAAGAGAAGGCACAAGCTTTGCCACGGAAACTACATAAAGTTTTTCTTTTTCTAATAAATCAATGATTGCACGAAGTAGTGCGTCATCACCCTTTGATTTGAGTGAGAAAATCATTTTAGCAGCCAAGAAGTCAGGGCGAATATCAAGTATATTTGGCTTACTAATAGCGCCAGCTAGGCAAACTTCATTGATGTTTTGTTTATGAAAAAATTTTATAACTTTAGCAAATTGCCCAATGGCTAAACATTCAGAAAAGTCAGCCATATCAAGTGTTTCTTGGTCAGTATGCCCCACAAAGCCACACACAGCAACCTTGATGTTTTTTTTATGGCATTCTTCAATAATAATGCGTGGCAGATTGCCGCTTCCTGCTAAAATACCAATAGTTTTTATTTCGTTCATCTCAGTCATAGTAGTGCTTCTTTTGATTTATTTAGGATATATCAAATTAACTATGAATATATGATAAGTCAAGATATTTAAGAAGCAGAATAATTAGACACTTTAATCTTTCTGGTTTTCAGGGTGTGCTTCTTTATAGACTTCCATAAGATGCTTCATATTCAAATGCGTATACACTTGCGTAGTTGCTATGCGTGCATGACCTAAAAGCTCTTGCACTATGCGTAAATCAAGGCCAGCTTCTAATAAATGCGTGGCATAGGCATGGCGAAAAGAGTGGGCTGTCAGATGCGGCGTGCCAACAGCCTTCTCCATTTTTTCAATAATGCGCAAGGCTTCACGTCTGTTGAGTCTAGAGCCCCTTGTGCCAATAAATAAAGGCAAATAAGCATCAGCTGAAAGTGTGTCGCTTAATGTTTTGTATTCTAAAAGCCAAGCTTTAATGACTTCAATAGAAGTGTCAGTCAAGGGAACAATTCTTTTCTTATTGCCTTTTCCAAGCACTATAATAAATTTTTTTTCTTCTGAAAAATCGGCTTTGTTGAGGGCTAAAGCTTCTGAAATACGTAGGCCAGAACCATACAAAAGTTCAAGCAAGGCAATATTTCTTGTGTGTATTGCTTTATCTTTAGGCGAATAATTTTTCTTGCTTATATTTTTATTTTCTAAAATATGCACGACTTGTTCGCAAGTGGGAACATTTGGGTGATATTTTGCTTGCTTTGGGTTTTTAATTGTAGCCAAGGGCGAAACTTTAATAGTGTTTTTTCTTAACGCATAATTAAAAAAAGTGCGCAGGCTTGAAAGCTTGCGCGCAACAGAAGTTTTTGAATAGCTTTCATTGTGCAATTTTGCTAAATAGTACTGCACATCTTTTTTCGTGATTGTCGCTAAATCTGCAAGACTTTTTTGCATTTCATTTTCTAAAAAAGTTTGAAAATCTTTTAAGTCAGTTTTATAGGCTTCAATAGTGGCATTTGCTAAATTTCTTTGCGTTTCGAGCCACAAAAGAAAAAGCTCAACATAATCAGGAAGAATGGTTTTTGCTTTTTCTTTATTATTGCTTGCCAATTTCAAACCAAGCACCTTCGAAGCGCACTATTGTGCCTTGCAATTCTAAAAAAGTAAGCAGAACATTCAATTCTTGCGCTGGAATATTTAATTCTTGGCACAAGTCATCAAATTGCTTTCTTTTTTCTATAAGAAGAGAAAGAATAGCGTATTCTTGTGATTCTTTATTGTAATTTGCCAAAATTACACTATGTGAAAAAGTATTTCGTTCGCAATTAGAAACATTGTTTTTTTGAATTTCTTCACTAGATTTTTCTTCCGGAACTTTTCTTGGCTTTTGCGGAATAATTCTATCTTCACTAGCTATCTTTTCTTCATAGTTTGGAATATCAGATCTCTTGAAAGTGGAAATATTTTTTTGCAAACTTGCCAAATCGGCCTTAAGGAGCGGTAAAAGATCTTCCAAAATATCTTCAGCTCTGAAAACCGGCTTTGCGCCTTGCCTTATAAGTTCTTGACAACCCTTAGAAAAAGGTGAACCCATTGCGCCAGGCACAGCATAAACTTGCCTATCTTGTTCATTGGCTATGCGTGCAGTAATAAGGCTGCCGCTTTTTAAATCTGCTTCTATAACTAATATTCCGTAAGACAAGCCACTAATTATGCGATTTCTAATAGGGAAATTAGTCGGATCTGGAGGCATACCAGGAGGAAATTCGCTTATGAGCAAACCTTTATCACGCAATTCGTAGTAGATATCGTCATTTCTTGTGGGATAGATAACATCAATGCCAGAACCAAGCACCCCTATGCTTGAGCCTATACCTTGCAAAGAGCCATAGTGCGCGGCTCTATCAATCCCTCTAGCCATGCCCGAAATAATGGTTACGCCGCAAGTAGAGAGAGATTTTGCAATATAAGCACTTTCGTTTTGTCCATCAGGGGAGGAATCTCTTGAGCCAACTACACCAAGTGAAGGCATTTTTAATAGATCAAGATTGCCTTTAGCATAGAAAAATGCAGGAGCATCAGGAATTTCTTTGAGTTGAGGAGGGTAATGCTCATTTGTCCAAAGAATAATTTGCGCGTCTAAATCACGAGCATTTTCCCATTCTTTTTTCGCCCTTTCTCGCCAAGAATTGTCTTGTATATGACGAATACGATGCCCCGCACCTAAATCTGCCCACTCTTCAAGCCTGTGCACAGCCTCATAGGCCGATGCAAAATGCTTCAATAGTTTTGCAATTGTTCTTGCGCCAATATTTTGAGCGTATTTTAATGCTAGACAAGCCCAATATTCTTTGCGCTCTTCTTCGCTAAGCTTTTCAAGTGCGGTTGGCATAATTTTCTCATTACATTTAGAGGATTAATCTCTTGTAAGTTTTCTGAATTTTGCTCTATGTGGTGTGATGTTGCCCAATCTTTTAATTTTGTCTTGCTCGTATTCAGAGAAGTTTCCTTCAAAGAAATCAACTTTGCCATCGTCCTCAAAAGCGATGATGTGGGTGGCAATTCTATCTAAGAACCAACGATCATGGCTTATCACTAAGACGCAACCAGCAAAGTTTTCAATACCGTCTTCAAGCGCACGCATTGTATTCACATCTAAATCGTTTGTCGGTTCGTCAAGCAAGATTACGTTTGCACCTTGCTTCAAGATTTGCGCTAAATGCACTCTATTTCTTTCACCGCCTGAAAGCACGTCCACTTTCTTTTGTTGGTCACTGCCTTGAATGTTGAAGCGTGAGCAATAGGCACGAGCATTCATTTCACGGCTGCCAAGCTTAATGGTTTCTGCGCCTTCGCTGATCACTTCATACACAGATTTACCAGGGGTAAGAGTAGAGCGAGATTGATCGATATAAGCAAATTTTACAGTGTCACCCACTTTTACTGAGCCAGAGTCAGGCTGTTCAATGCCTGTAAGCATTTTAAATAAAGTGGTTTTACCTGCGCCGTTTGGCCCAATAATACCGACAATAGCATTTGGCGGAATAATGCAATTCACATTTTCCATCAAAATTCTATCGCCCATGCTTTTTGACATATCAGCAATTTCAACAACGCTTTTACCAAGACGTGGCCCTGGGGGAATATAAATTTCAAGCTCTTTTGATCTTCTTTCAGATTCATGGCTCAGCATAGCTTCATAAGCATTGATACGAGCTTTACCCTTAGCATGACGACCTTTAGGGGACATTTTAATCCACTCTAATTCTCTAGCCAAGGTTTTTTGTCTTTCTTCGTCTTTTTTATCTTCTTGCGCTAGTCTATTTTCTTTTTGTTCAAGCCAAGATGTATAATTGCCTTTCCAAGGAATACCACGGCCTCTGTCTAATTCTAAAATCCAACCGGCTACATTATCAAGGAAGTAACGATCGTGAGTGACGGCAATAACAGTGCCTGGGAAGGTTTGCAAGAATTGCTCAAGCCAAGCGACTGATTCAGCGTCTAAATGGTTTGTAGGTTCGTCAAGCAATAAGATATCAGGATTTTGTAAAAGAAGGCGACAAAGAGCCACACGGCGTTTTTCACCGCCAGAAATAACTGAAACAGGTGTGTCGGCAGGTGGGCAACGAAGGGCATCCATAGCCATTTCAAGGCGTGAATCAATATCCCATGCGTTTTTATTATCCATAAGTTCTTGAACTTGCCCTTGCTTTTCGATAAGCGCGTCCATTTCTTCTGGTTCCATTGGTTCGGCAAACTTTTCATTGATGGCGTTAAATTCATTCACAATATCAATAATTTCTTGCACGCCTTCACGAACAACTTCAATAACAGTTCTTGTTTCATCCATTAAAGGCTCTTGCTCAAGATAGCCAATAGTAAAGCCAGGTGAAAGCACTGTTTCACCATCAAAAGCTGGGTCAACACCAGCTAATATTTTTAAAAGCGAAGATTTACCAGAACCATTAAGGCCTAGCACACCAATTTTTGCGCCGTAAAAATAAGAAAGAGAAATGTCTTTCAAAACTTCTTTTTGCCCGTGTTTTTTAGAAACACGAATCATAGAATATATAATTTTATTGTCTTCAGCCATGATTGTACCTATTTATTGTATTGACAACAAGCGGCAACTTGAGCTTAGTCAAGAATACCGCTTGTATGTCTTTAGATTTTTTGATTTATATTAGAACGCACTACCAATTGTGAATTCAAATCTACCTGAGGAACGTTTTTCACCCTGTACGTTTTCTGAAAGTGGCATGCCATAAGCAAAGCGCAAGTCGCCCATTGGTGACTGCCAGCGAAGTTCAACACCTGCTGAATAGTAGCGACGGGCAAAGAAACTTTCGTAAGATGAGTCTGTTGCTACAGCTATATCAAAGAATGGAACGAGAGCAAGGCCAAGATCTGTTTCAAATGTCCAGATATATTCTAAGGAAGCATAAGCCATTCTATCAGCACCAATACTTTCGCCAGTTCTTCTGTCGATAGGTGAAATGTCTTCGTAGTCATAACCACGAATTGTGTTCATGCCACCAATATAGAAGCGTTCAAAGGAAGGCACAACTTTTGAAGTGTTTTGAAAAACACCACCAACTGTTCCCCTCGCATGGAGGATATGGTTTTCAGCCAATTGAAAATAACCACCAGTTTCAAATTCTACGCTTACAAAGTCATCGCTACCGCCAAGGAAGCTTCCGCCGTATTCGATATCTAAAGAAGTTTTTGTACCTCTTGTTGCATAGAAGTTTGCGTCAGTTGTGTCACGAACAATACCAACATTCACAACGCTTGCCCAGTTATTGCCTTCATAATCTTGAATACTTGGTGCAGCATTATTGTTGAGGTTATAGATGTTGTAGTTTTCTAAGCGATAACCCCAATTGAGATGTGTGTATTCGCCAAGTGGATAAGAGAAGTTTAAGCGTCCGCCAATGGTATCTCTGTCATAGTCAATCCATTCTTGCGTAATACCATAAAGCGTAATACCAGCACCAATATTTGTGTCATAAAGTCTTGGATTCCAGAAATGTCCAGTCATATTCATTTCTTTTTGAGAAATATAGCCGTTTACACCAATATTATAACCACGTCCAAAAAGATTGTTTTGGCTGATGCCAGCTGAAACGCCCACACCATCATAAGTAGAATAACCAACACCACCAGTAAGAGTACCTGTATTGCCTTCAACAACTTCAACATCTAAATTAACCAAGGTAGGATCTTCAGTTGGCAATACATTAACATTTACTTCTTCAAAATAATCTGTCTTCATAAGACGTTCTTGTGAACGTGCGATCTGAGAGCCTGAGAAGCGATCACCGTCAGCTAGACGCATTTCACGCAAGATTACGTTATCTCTGGTTTCGTAGTTACCTGAAACGTCAACTCTATTGATATGCACTTTTGCCTCTGGTTCAAGATTAAAAGTAATGCCAATAGTTTTTGCTTCAGGATCAACAGAATCTTGCGGAATTACTTGCGCAAAAGCATAACCTTGATCGTTGTAATAAGTGGTGAGTGCACGCAAGTCTTCTTGCATAGTATTGAGTGAGAAATAAGTATTTTCTTCTTTCCACTCGTCTAATTTGATAATTTCATAAAACACGTCAGGGTCTGCAATGAGGTTGCCAGCAAAATCAATTGTACCTAAGGCAAAACGATCGCCTTCTTGAATTGTATAAGTGATGATGATACCCGTATCGCTATAAGTTACTTCAGGATCGTCAACTTGAGCATTGATATAACCTTCGTTTACGGCAAAAGCTGCAATTGTTTGAGCATCACGAGCGAGATCTTCTTCTTTCAATACACCTGTGCCAGTAATAAATGAGAAGAAGCCACGAGTTTTCAAGGAAAGATATTTTTCTAATTCGTCTTTATCTAATTGTGAAAGACCATTGAAAATAATTTCTTCAATATAAAGTTTATTGCCTTCATCAACATTAAAAGCAAGTGCAGCTGTGCCATTTGCTCTTGTGATAACTTCGTATTTTACTTTTGCGTTATAATAGCCTTTAGAGCGATAAAGTTCAGTTACTCTTTGAATATCATCAACAAGAACTTTGTCGTTTAAAACTGAACCAGTGCGTGAAGTCATGGTTTCAAGAATGTCAGAAAGACTGACGGCATCAGAGCCGTTCACAACAACTTCATCGATGCGTGGACGTTCTTTTACTGTAATAAGAAGAACATCTTCGCCGTCTTGCTTGATCATTTTTGCTTGTACGTCTTCAAAATAACCAGTATCCCAAATTCTACGGACATCATTGTTGAGTGATTCATTTGTTGGAATATCACCGCGTGAAAGATCCATACGTGCGATAACAACTTCAGGATCTAAAGCTCTTGTGCCTTCAACTAAAATATCGCTGATGCCGCCGTATACAATAGGGGCAATATCCGCTGTTTGTGTAGCTTGGAAAGCAATTTCATCTGTGATAGAAGCAAGCGTGCTATTTGTAGGCACTTCAAATTGTATAGGCTTCATCTTGCCGGCAATGTTTACATAGCTGATATTTATAGAAAAAGTATCACCGATTTGCGAAACGTTACCAGATAAAATTGCGCCAGATTTATTTGTCTGCACAAGGGCTTGTGCACTTTGTGTTGTGCGTGGAGTTGTTGAAGTTCTTTTTACTATAAAGCCTTTTGATTTTAGGCTTCTTTCAAGCTCTGCTTCAAAACGTGCTTTAATGTGATTGAAATTGCTGCTGGCATTTACAACTATTGGTGTGATCAGCATTGTATTTTCATTTGCATAGACTTTACTTGGTAGTGAGCCAAAAAATAATGAAAAAACGAATGCAAAAACAAGTGTTTTGAATGCCTTTGACCATTGACTAGACTTCATACAGTTCTCCTGATTTTAATTCAAAGCTTTGCCCCATTTCTGCGGCAATTGCAGTATTATGTGTGACCATGATAAGTGCTATCTTCTTATCACAATTCAATTTTAAAAGCAAATCTACAATTTGACGCCCACTTTTAGCATCAAGATTGCCTGTAGGTTCGTCTGCAAGCAATACTTTTGGGTTTAGTAGAAGCGCGCGCGCTATACCAGCTCTTTGCCTTTCACCGCCTGAGAGCGTAGGGGCTTTATGGTTAAACCTATGTTCTAAACCCACTTGATAAAGAGCTTCTTTGGCTAATTCTAAGGCTTTTTTTTCAGGCATTCCTGAAATTAATGCTTGCATAGCAACATTTTCTAAGGTTGTAAATTCTGGTAAAAGATGATGGAATTGAAAAATAAAGCCTAGTTTTTTATTACGAAAAAAAGCTTTTTCTTTGTCAGAATATTGTGTTAAATCTTTGTTTTCAAAAAAAAGTTTTCCACTGGTCGGTGAATCTAAGGTGCCCATGATGTGCAAAAGTGTCGACTTGCCAGAACCAGAAGAGCCTAACAAGGCAAGGCTTTGCCCTTCATAGAGCGTTAAATTAATATTTTGAAGAATGACAAGATCTTCGCTTTGTGTGGGAATTATTTTTTTTAGCCCTTCTATGTCATAAAGAATGTTTTCCATTTTATTCATACCTTAGGGCTTTTGTTGGCTCAAGTTTTGCCGCTTGCTTGGCAGGATAAATTGTCGCTAAAAAGCAAAGCAAGAGGGCAGAACCAGCTATAATCATAACATCAAAAGGAAGCACTAAAACAGGTAAGGTGTCAGAGGGGTATACACCTTTAGGCAATTCAATAATTTCGTAATTTTTCAGTACATAGCAGATAATAAGCCCTAAGCTTGTGCCTAATGCCACACCAAAAAAGCCGATAATTGTGCCTTGGAGCATAAAAATATTTTTAATGCTTTGCTTTGTTGCACCCATACTCATTAATATTGCAATATCCTTTGTTTTTTCCATAACAAGCATAACAAGAGCAATGACAATAGAAAAGGAGGCTACCAAGACAATCATTATAAGAACAAGATACATACCAATTTTTTCAAGCTCTAAGGCTGCAAAAAGATTTGCATTCATGCTTGTCCAATCACGAAGAAAGAAAGGGTAGCCGAAATAAGTTTCAATTTTTTTAGCAACTTCTGGAGCTTTATACGCATCTTCTACTAATATTTCAACGCCTGAAATGCGGCCACGAGGAATGCCAAGCAAGTCTTGCCCAGCATTTAAGCTCACATAGGCAAGCGAAGAGTCGTATTCAAACATTCCTGATTTGAAAATGCCTACAACCTTAAAAGGGGTAAGTTTTGGGGTGAAGCCAGCTGCGCTTGCATTGCCTGAAGGAGAAAGTAAATTTACTCTTGAACCTACAGCAAGGCTGAGCGAGTCAGCCAATTCTTTGCCTACAATTATTCCTTGAGCCCTACCTTCGGGCTGGATTAAGTCAGCAATTGAGCCTTCTTCAAGGTTTTTTAATATAGCTATAGGTTCTTCAGTTTCGCTAGGGTCAACCCCACGAAGTGCAAGACCTTTCACGCCTCTTGCTGAGGAAAGCATAACTTCAGAATAAAGAAAGGGGTGAGTAGCCTTTACTTCTTTAACTTTTTTTATATCATTAATAATAGGCTCAAGATTATCAAATAAAGAAATATTATTTGATAAAAGCATAATGTGTGCGTTTGCACCTAAAACTTTCTCTCTAATATCATTTGAAAAACCAGCATACACACTCATCGCAACAATTAAAGCAGCAACGCCAATGCCCACGCTCAAAATCGACATTATAGAAATAAGCGAAATAAAGGCTTGGCTTGCTTTTGCAAAAAGATAACGGCTGGCAATGCGAAGAGGAAAGTTCATAATATTCCTGCTATGCCTGCGATTAAGCTTCTGGTTTTAGAAGTGGGAAGAGGATAACTTCGCGTATGCTTGGTGAGTCTGTCAAAAGCATAACAAGGCGATCAATGCCTATGCCACAACCTGCCGCAGGGGGCATGCCATATTCTAATGCGCGCAAATAGTCTTCATCAAGAGGATGCGCTTCATGGTCGCCCTCATTTTTTGCTTTCATTTGCTCTTCAAAGCGTAGACGCTGATCAACAGGATCGTTCAATTCTGAGAAGGCATTGCCCATTTCTCTTCCTGTTATGAAAAGCTCAAATCTGTCTGCAATTTCAGGTCTTGTGTCATTTCTTCTTGAAAGAGGTGAAATTTCAATAGGATAATCATAGATGAAAGTAGGTTGGATAAGCTTGTGTTCAACGTCGATATCAAAAAGCATGGCATACATTTTGCCAAGGCTTTCAGAATCAGAAACTTTTTCGCCACGTTCACGGATATAGCTTCTTATAGCTTCATTGTCAGCTAAAAATTCATCAGAATGTCCGCCAAAATGCTTGAGTGAATCATAGAAAGTCATGCGAGTCCAAGCACCTACGGCAAGGTTGATTTCTTGCTCTTGATAGATAACTGTTGTGGTATTGCAAACTTCTAGAGCTATATGTTGATAAAGCTCTTCAATAATATCCATCAAATCTTCAAAAGTTGCGTATGCCCAATAAAATTCGCACATAGTAAATTCTGGGTTATGGCGAGTGGAAACACCTTCGTTTCTGAAGTTTCTGTTGATTTCAAAAACTTTTTCAAAGCCACCAACAAGCATACGCTTTAAGAATAATTCTGGCGCAATACGCATAAATAGTGGAATGTCAAAGGCATTATGATGCGTTTCAAATGGGCGAGCAGTTGCGCCACCAGCTATTGATTGCAGCATAGGAGTTTCGACTTCAATAAAGCCGTGTTGTTCCATAAATAAGCGAAATTCGCGAACTATTTTTGAGCGTTTGCGGAAGATATCACGAGTTTTGCCATTTACAATCAAGTCAACATAACGTTGACGATAGCGCATTTCTGTGTCTGTAAGGCCAGAGTGCTTCTCAGGAAGAGGGCGAAAAGATTTTGTAAGAAGCTGAATGTTTTTGCATAAAAGAGTGAGTTCGCCAGTTTTTGTGCGGAACAAAGTACCTTCAACACCAAGAATGTCGCCTATATCAAGTTTTTTGAAAACGGCAAAAACTTCTTCGTCCATTTCATTTTTGTCAGCATAACATTGTAATCTACCAGATTTATCTTGAATGTGGAAAAAGATTACCTTGCCAAAAGAACGATTGCTCACCATGCGGCCAGCTAGGCTAAAACTTTCGTCTAAATTTGTAAGTTCATCAGCGCTGAGTGCTTCAAATTCGGCGTGTATATGGGCGGCATCGTCTTTTTTCTTGAAATTATTAGGAAAAAGCTGCACGCCTTTGTCGAGAAGGTCGCAAGACTTGCTTACGCAGTTCTTGATAACTTCGTTTAATTCATTTTGTTTTGCAAGGTTTTGCAAAAGTGGTTGAAAATATTCAACGTGTTTAGATTTAGATGCCAATTTAATTGGCTTTAATGCTTTAGTTTCTTTTTGGCTCACAATCAGTCTCCGTCCCCAAGATAATTTTGTGCGGTAAACAATATAAATAAAACTATTTCCTTTAATAGTCAACAAACATTTTATCACTTAAAAGCTGGCTGTTGTTGAAAGTTTTTTCTATAAATTACATAGGTTTATCTAATTTTGTTTTCTTCTTTTTTAGAGAATGTCTTCAAGGAGTGAAAAAATCTTTTACTTTTTTTTATTCTTAATATAGAATGTTTTGTGAAAGTAAGAGTCATCAAGTATGGCTTTTGAGTGTTGAAAAGGGTAAATACTATGAAAACAATAGATAGCAAAGTTCAGTCTTCAAAAAACTTGCACAAAAATCTTTCTGCTTTGGCAGGAGGAAAAGTGCTTGTGATTGGCGATTTAATGCTTGATACTTATTTGATTGGAGATTCTACCCGAATTTCGCCCGAAGCTCCAGTGCCTGTGGTGAAAATTGAAGAAACAAAGCAAGTCTTGGGTGGCGCAGGAAATGTGGCAAGAGCTATAAGGCATTTGGGCGGCAAGGCCACGATTATAGGCATTGTTGGCGAAGATATGCCAGCAAAAGAAATGGAAGATTTATTCCATAAAGAAAATGTCAAAAGCCGATTGTTTGCTTCAGCTTTTAGACAAACTACTATAAAAACACGAGTTTTGGCAAGAGGCCAGCAAATGCTTCGTATGGATACAGAATCAAATGCTCCGCTGACAAAAGAAGAATTTGAAAAAGTATATCGCCTTATAGAAAAAGAACTAGCAAATCATGATGTTGTCTTGCTTTCTGACTATGCAAAGGGTTTTGTCACTAAAGAATTGACTGACTTTTTGCGTGATTATAAAAAAAATGTGAAAGATATCAAGATTTTTGCTGATCCTAAGCCAGATAACAAAGAATTTTATAAAGATTTTTATTGCCTCACTCCAAATCAAAAAGAAAGCTCTGAATTAACAAATACAAGGCTTGAAACCTTAGATGAAATAGAAAAAGCAGGAAAAAAACTTTGCGATGAACTGAACCTCAACTTTCTTCTCACCACCTTAGGGGCGCAAGGTATGGCTCTATTTTCTAAAAATAGCGAAGTTATTCACATACCTACAGAAGCGAAGCAAGTCTTTGATGTGACAGGCGCTGGCGATACAGTCATAGCAACTTTAGCTCTTGCCGTATCCGTAGGCCTTGATGAAGTGGAGGCTTGTATGCTGGCAAATCGTGCGGCAGGCATTGTTGTAGGTAAGATTGGTTCGGCAACGGTAAATCCCGATGAAATTATCACAGCTTATCAAGAACAATATTGCAATATTGGCTAATAAACAACTAAATCACCGTGGTATAAATTCTCAAGGAGCAGTATGAGCGGCATCGATAACACAAAGGCGCAAAAAGAAAATTGTGAAAACGCACTTGGAAATAGTGCCCTTGTTACAAATGAAAACATTGATACAGCTGAAAAAGAAGTTGTAGAAATTTCCACGGCTGAAAATCAAAATAATATTGAAGAGCATGATATTGTACAAGAGCATAATATTGCGAATGAAGAGATTGGAACTTCGGCAAAAGAAGATTTAGCTGAAGTTGAAGAAGCTGTCGAAGGCACTGAAGGCCTTGAAAAAATAGATGAAATTAAAGATGAAAAAGAACTAGCAGAAGAAGTTCAAGATGCAGAAAATATAGATACAGAAAGTAAAAACATAGAAGCTACAGGCGTTGCAGTCGAAGGCGCAGAAATTAAAGTAAAAAAAGAGAAAAAAGTAAAAATAGTCAAGGAAATAAAGCCGAATACGGAAGAATCCTTCTCTTTGCTCTCTTATTCTTTAGCTTTTTTCCTTGTAGTGCTTGTTTCTCTCTTCTTTTCTCTACCTTCTTTTGTAGGCTATTATAATGGAACAAGTTTTCTATATCTCAATGAAATGCAATTCTTGAAAGCTCTTGCCTTTATGGCAGAAGGTTCAGAATTTTCTGAAAATATGCGTCATGTTTTAGTTTTTTCAGATCTGTCTTTTCTAGCGCGTATTCCATTTGTTTCGTATTTTGCACCTATGCTTGAAGCAGGGCAATACTTACTTATGTATCCTTTTGCCTTTATCTTTGTGGCTTTAATAGAGCAGTTGCCCTCGCTACCCATGACAAGTCTTTTGCTTGTTGCAGGCGCATTAGCTCAGCTTCTTTTTGCTTTGAGCATATTTTTCTTGGCCTCAAGTATGCGCTATTCAAGCCGAGTAGCCTTAGGTGCGGTCTGCATAGCCTTGGTATCCTTATATATGTATAGTCTATACTCTTATGAAAATTTGCTCTTTATAGACTTGCTTTTTGCCGCATTTATCAATTTTTCCTATCTTTTCTTTCACAGAGCTTGGGTGAGAAAATCTTATACATTTTCTACACTTCTGCTTATATTAGCTTTTTTCTTTGTAGCATTAGCCTTTTTTACAAAGGGCTTTACCGCTCTTCTATTGCCATTTGCCGTGACTGTTGTTTTCCTACTTTTGCACGGACATTTTAGGCGTATTAATGATAGAGACGGCATTGTCGGTTTTGTATTATTTTTAGTGACTATAGGCATTTGGATTGCTGTGCTCTATCAAAGTGGGCAAACAAAATATCTTATTGAGCTTTTTGGCTTGACTGGCTTTAGTTTTGCAAATTTTGAATTTTCACAAATAATGAATCATGATTGGCAGACTCTTTTCAGAC
Source organism: uncultured Desulfovibrionaceae bacterium (assembly GCA_964369165.1). GTDB lineage: Bacteria > Desulfobacterota > Desulfovibrionia > Desulfovibrionales > Desulfovibrionaceae > CAYJAZ01. The sequence continues at coordinate 18,082 of CAYJFE010000040.1, forward strand.
TTGATAAAGCGGCTGTCTATCTTTCTACTTTTTGTATGGTCTTTCTTTTCTTCTTACCTATACCTATTTTTTCAGAATGGCGCGTCTATTTCAAAAATTTCTATAAGAAATTTAAACAGGCTCGTTACTCGAATTTCCTTCTTCTTGAAGCTCAAAAAGAAGGAAATGCTCCTGACGTAGAACAAGATGAAAATTCTCCTTCATATAAAGAAAAATATAATGATTATATGCAAGCGAGTGGCGCGCTTTTCCTCTACACCTCTTTATTTGTAGGTTTATTGATTTTTATATTCACTGGCACGAAAGATATTTCTTCAATGCTGATCCTTATGCCTGCAATGTCAATTGTTTTATCAAGAAGCTTGATGAAATTTAAGCCAAGACCTTCAAAAGCTTATGGTATTTATCTTATTGTTTTGCTTTTGTCTTTATCTTTCTGTTTACTGCCAGCTATGGGCTTAGATTATATTAAAGAATATCTACCGCAAGTAGTTGAAGCCTTGCCTGAATTTATTCTCACTTGGTATGCTATAGTACCAAGCCTTAGCTATATGGGGCTTGGCATTGTAGGCCTTTGTATTTGCCTTGTTGTGATGACAAAATACTATCCGCAAAGAAATTTATATGTTTTTTCTTTGGCTTCTTGTCTTATAGCTATGCTTGCCTATTTCACTGTAATTCCGACAATAAGTGTTTACATGGCCGATAATGAACTGCCTATGAATAAAGTTGTGCAGGAAGAAAAAAATACTGTAGAGGAGTATAAAGACCTTCTTGACACGCCCACACCTTATACACCCTATATAGATGAAAATTTTAATGAATTAATCTTTTAATATGAGGAGAATGCATTATGTCAGACCGTTTTTTCTTTATACAATTAGTGTTAATGGCATATTTTTGTGGAGCTTTTCCATCTGGTGTTATTATTGCTAAATGGGCAAAGGGTATTGACCCACGCTTAGAAGGCTCAAAAAATCCAGGCACAACCAATGTTGCGCGTCTTTGCGGATTTAAATATGGATTAATCACACTGTTTTTAGATGTCTTCAAAGGATTTTTGCCTGTAATGATTGGCATTTATGTGCTTGATAATCCCTATTATCTTTCGCTGATTGCATTGATGGCGATATTTGGACATCTCAAATCCATCTTCTTAAATTTTGAGGGCGGAAAAGGCGTGGCAATATTGGTTGGCGCATTGTTACCCATTGTTTTCTTTCCGCTTTTATGCGCTGCAATACTTTGTGTGATCGTCATTTGGAAATCTGAATTTGTTTCTTTAGGCGCACTCACAATGGCAAGCACACTTCCTATTTTCTGCTTATTATTTGGTTACTTTGCCTATATTCCTCTCGCTCTTGCTATCTTCCTTATTATTTTCTGGACGCATAGACAAAATATTATACGTCTTGCTATCAATGAAGAAAAAGTGTGGAAAAAGAAACAGTTTGATGCGAGCGCAGGGATTTAATATCAATTAAAAGTTTGATAAAATAAGAAAGGCTTGAGCTACGCAAAATAGCTCAAGCCTAGATAGTTATATAATAAAAAATCTAAAATACGTTTCTATTTTTTACGCCAAGAAGATTTTTTTCCACCAAGACTTCAGCAATCTGCACAGCATTTAAAGCAGCACCTTTGCGGATATTATCTGAAACCACCCACATATTAATGCAGTTTTCGCACGATTCATCTTCGCGTATACGTCCAACAAAAACTGCGTCTTCACCAGCGCAATCTAATGGCATGGGATACATTTTTTCGCTTGGATTATCAACCACATGAATGCCATCTGCTTGGCTCAAAATCACGCGCACTTCTTTTGCTGTCAATTTCTTTTGAGTTTGCACATTGATAGATTCGCTATGCCCGTAAAATACAGGTACACGAACAGCAGTCGGGCTTACGCCAATGCTATCATCTTCAAATATCTTTCTGGTTTCATTCACCATTTTCATTTCTTCTTTGGTGTAGTCATTATCCAAAAATACGTCAATTTGAGGCAAAATGTTAAAAGCTATTTGATGTGGATACACATTAGTTTCAACATCTTTCATAGAATAAATTTGTGTGATTTGCTTTTCCAATTCCTCAATGGCCGCTTTGCCAGTGCCTGAAACAGCTTGGTAAGTAGAAACAACTATGCGCTCGATTTTGGCTGCATCATGGATTGGTTTAAGTGCTACAAGCATTTGAATTGTTGAACAATTTGGATTTGCAATAATGCCATTATGGTTTTCTAATGCGTGCGCATTTACTTCGGGAATAACAAGTGGGCAGCGCTCGTCCATGCGCCAATGTGAAGAATTATCCACAACAATGCAACCAGCACGAGCAGCAAATGGTGCAAATTTTTCGCTTGTAGAGCCGCCTGCTGAGAAGATTGCAATATCAACTCCTTCAAAGCTGTCTTCTGTAAGTTCTTCTACCTCAAATTCTACATCTTTATAGGTGACTTTAGTGCCTGCTGAACGCGCAGAAGCTAAGGCTCTGATTTCAGTGAGTGGAAAATTTCTTTCTTCCAAAGTTTTGAGCATTTCGCGCCCAACAACGCCTGTAGCGCCGACAACTGCAACACATAATTCTGACATTTTATTCCCCTCTAGTCCACATAAGTGAAAATGATTTATTTTTTTTTAGTGTATTGTGCTTTTTCTCATGTGTCAAGTTTAGAGAGTATCGTCAAAATCGACTTTTTTATTCTCTCTGTGTCAGGCTTCAAGTGCTTTTTCAGTCATTTATGTTTTGATAAATTCCTTCAAAACACTCTCACCATCATAGTAAGAGGCTTAATATAATGCAAAAATTCATATTTTGACGACACTCTCTAGCTTATGTTCTAAAAATATGGGAAAGACAGTTTCAGCACTCGGCATAGATTTTTCTAAGCTTTTGCCTCTATATTCAGCCATAAAAAGAGTGAATATCGCATTTGAAGTAGGATTTTTGTGCACATTCTGCATTTTTTTTAACAAAAAACCATTCACCTGTAAGGCGTGAAAAATATCTTCCATGCGCTGCGGAATAGAAATAAAAGTCAATAATCCACGCTCTTTAAGGAAAAATTTTGCGGCTGAAAAAAAGAGAGTATAGGTTTTGCCATCGCCAAAGAGGGCCTTTCTTTTTATATCGCTTTTAGGTAATTTGCCTTGCCCTAATAAAAGCCATGGCGGATTGGTAATAACTAAATCTGTTTGATTTTTATATTTAAGTGTTTCTTTGTTGTTCGCATTTGGAAACAAGGCGAAATCTTCGTTGAGAAAGTGCACTTTGTCTTGCATGGAATAGATATTTGCATTTGAATTTGCGCTTGCCAAAAGCTCATCGTCAAAATCAAGCCCAAGGCCTTTTGAAAATGGATTTCTTTTGAGGTATTCTAGGCTTATAATTCCGCAACCACAGCCAAGCTCCACAAAAGAATGCACTTTTTGAGTGGGCGCAAAATTTGCTAATAAAAGCGCGTCGCTAGAGAATTTATGCGACTCTTTATGCTGAGTAAGCGTGCTATGGTTTTCTTCTTTCATAAGAAATTTTTATACCTTCACTCAGCTTTTTGCAAGCTAAAAGCTGAGTGCATTTTTTTGTGAGAAGAATAGTATATTGCAAATCACTTTACTTCGTGCTAAAAAGAACAGACGTAAAACACAGAGGATTAACATGAAAATCACTTGCCCACAATGCGCTTTTGAGCGTGAAATAAATACAGATAAAATTCCAGCTAAATCAACTGTTGCCACTTGCCCTAAGTGTTCAGCAAAATTTACTTTTCGTTCTTTTGCGCCAAGTGTTGAAGAGCTTGATGAGATAAAGCAAGAAATAAAAGCGCAAGATATTCAAAGCTCTCCTAATGAAGTTCAGACTGAAAATATAGAAAAAGCAGCGCAGACTGAAAATATAGAACAAGGTGATGCAATAGAAAAAGCAGAAGCAGAAAAAACTGAGCAAGAGCAAGAGAAAGCAGAAGAAAACCAATCTGAAAAAAAAGCCTTTGCAGAAGAAAAAGAAGAAGTTAAAGAAGAAAAGAAAGAAGAAGATCTTTCAGATGAAGAGGAAAGAGTAAGAAAAGCTCACGAATTTTATCGTGAACAAATGAATAAAATCAAGGAATTAGAAAAAGAGGGTTACACTGTCCAACTTCTGACTATGGTGCCTTGGGAAGATGCGCAGTCAAAGAGCAATGTGATTGACAAATTTGTGCAAACAGTTGTGCGCTCATTATTTGCTTCTCCTGCATTTTTCTCTACTATGTTTCGCCCCTTTCCTATTTCAAAAGCTGTTTTATTCTATATTCTTATAGGTGTCATTCAATTTGTTGCACGTATGCTCACTTTCCGCTTTAATAGTGACCCGAATGTCGTTATCGACGATCCTAATATGCAGCTTTTAGTCGAAACTCTTCTTGAACCAAGCACCTTAGTTTTAGGGCTTTTTATTGCGCCTTTTGTGCTGATTTTGCAATTGATGTTTGTGAGCGCGGTTCTTCATTTTATTGTGAAACTTGTAGAGCCGAAAAGCGCTGATTTTTCATTGATTGTGCGCATTATTTGTTATGCCAGTGCGCCAGGTCTTCTTTCTTTAGTGCCTGTGCTGGGTGATTTGCTTTCTATGCCTTGGATTTTATTTAATATTGTCATCGCTTGCAGATGTGCGTTAAATATATCTTTGCCAAAGACTATTCTTACAATTTTCGCGCTTATTCTCTTTATTATGCTTGCACTTCTTATTGCTCTTTCCGCAATTTAATTATGTTTTTATTTCAGCACTCTAATGGAAAGACTTATCCAATAATTATAAAGAAAAACCCTCGTGCAAAGAAAATTATTTTAAAGCGAAGTCTCACACAAGAACTTATTCTTACTCTGCCTACTAAAATGCATAAAGAAGCGTCTTTTATCTTTAATTTTTTAAAAAAAAGCGAAGATTGGATTATTAAAACTGAAAGGCAAGCCCTTGTGCCGCCTCACTCCATACATTTAAAGGCTATGGGCGAAAGTGAAATCTGGCAGATACTTTACCCTATGACGGGGCAAGAAAAGCCGAAACTGAGCGTGTATCTTGATAGAAAAGAAATTGCTCTTGAAGCTTGCGCTGATATTAAAGATATAGCCACTCTTGTGCAGAAGTTTATCTTGCAAAAAGCGAAAATTTTTCTTTTTGAGCGTTTTACTTATCTTTATAAGGAATACAAATTTCCTCAAAATAATGAAAACAATCTCAAGGCAAATTTGAAAATCCGTGCCTTGAAGTCGCGCTGGGGTTCTTATTCAAGCAAGGGAGTTTTGAGTCTTAATTCGCGCCTTATGCTTTTGCCTTTGCATTTAGTTGATTATGTGATTGTGCACGAGCTTTGCCATGTTTCAGAACTGAACCACAGCCCCAAATTTTATGCATTGTTAGAAGAAAAAATGCCGAACTATAAAAAGTATGAGCAAGAAATAAAGGCAAATAAATTGAATCCTTTTTTGTGGATTTAGAAATTGAAAATGAGTTTTTAATCAAATTTTAGATGAAATAAAATATAGACAAAAGTGAAGAGCTAAGCTAAACTTAAGAAAAATTTCCAAGGGGTTAAAATGCTAGAAATTACAGTTACAGAACACTTATTGCAAAGTCAAAAGCTCTCACCGCTCGCAACAGGGCAATTTACCTCTCTTTTGCACGATTTGATCGTGTCCGCTAAAATTATTAATAGGCAAGTGAGTCAAGCTGGCCTTGTCGATGTTTTAGGCGGTACGGGCAAAATCAATGTACAGGGCGAAAATGTGCAAAAGCTTGACGATTTTGCGAACAAAGTTTTGATGTATCGCATGATGCGCTCAGGCACTTTATACGCCATCGGCTCAGAGGAAGAAGAAGACATTGTTGTCTGCCCAAGAGAGCAAAGAGGTGGCTATCTTCTTTATTTTGATCCCCTTGATGGATCTTCAAATATTGACGTAAATGTGTCAATAGGCACTATCTTTTCTATATTCAAAAGAAGGGAAACAGCAACGGGAGATATGCCGACGCATAGGCTTTTGCGCTCTGGCCTTGAGCAAGTTTGCGCTGGTTATTTTCTTTACGGGCCTTCTGCCATTATGGTATATACCACAGGAAATGGCGTGCATGGTTTCACTCTTGATCCAAGCATAGGCGAATTTTTGCTTTCACACCCAAATATTCAAATCCCGCACACAGGGCCGAATTTTTCAGTAAATACTTCTAACGAACATTTGTGGGACGATGCCACAGAAAAAGCTGTCAGTTATTTTGCACACTCGCGTGAAGACGGCGATTCAGCCTATTCTATGCGTTATGTAGGCTCACTTGTTGCAGATTTTCACCGCACACTTCTTAAAGGCGGTGTGTTTCTTTATCCGCAGAATAAAAATAAGCCTAATGGAAAGTTGAGAATAGTTTATGAAGCTGCGCCCCTTGCTTTCTTAGCTGAACAAGCTGGCGGAAAAGCCACCGACGGTATAAACCGTATTATGGAAAAAACACCTACACACGTGCATGATCGCACGCCTCTTGTTATCGGCTCACCCAAGGAAGTGGATATCATAGGGGATATATTAGCAACTTTTCAAGAAAATTAATTTATACACTTTCTAATTTATACTGCAATTTGGAGCTTATCATGCAATCTAAGAATGCTTTTGGAAAT
>CAYJFE010000041.1:0-24216 GCA_964369165.1 uncultured Desulfovibrionaceae bacterium
ACAAAATCCTCGCTCGCATTTTGTGTCAAAAATGCTTCGCTCGCTAAAGATTTGTAAGGAAAGGGGGAAAACCTAACTTTTCAAAGTTTGGTTTTCCCCCTTCAATAATTTTAGTTTATAACAGACTATTTATCTTCTTTTACTTCTGTAAAGTCAGCGTCCATTACATCATCGTCAGCGTTTGTTTGAGCTTCACCTTGTGCACCAGCATTAGAATCTTGACCTTGGCCTTGATTTTGATTATAAAGCTGCTCAGCCAATTTGTGTGAAGATTTTGACAAGTCGTCTGTTGCAGCTTTGATTGCAGCTTCGTCATCGCCTTCTAGGGTAGATTTCAAAGTAGTGATCTTAGCTTCAATGTCGGATCTAAGTGCTGAATCAACTTTATCACCGAGTTCACTCATTGAGCGTTCTGTTGAATAGATAAGGCTATCCGCTTGGTTTTTAGACTCGATAAGCTGTTGTTTGAGTTTATCTTCTGAGGCATGAGCTTCAGCTTCTTTCACGAATTTTTGAATTTCTTCTTCTGAAAGACCTGAAGAAGCAGTGATTTGAATTGATTGTGATTTGCCTGTGCCAAGATCTTTAGCAGAAACGTTTACAATACCGTTCGCATCAATATCAAAAGATACTTCAATTTGTGGCACACCGCGTGGAGCTGGTGGAATACCTGTAAGATCGAAGTGAGCTAGAGTCATGTTATCATTAGCCATTGGTCTTTCACCTTGTAAAACATGGATTGAAACCGATGGTTGATTTTCAGAAGCTGTTGTAAAAGTTTGACTTTTCTTTGTAGGAATAGTTGTGTTTCTGTCAATAAGTTTTGTGAACACACCGCCCATTGTTTCGATACCAAGTGAAAGTGGGGTAACGTCAAGAAGAAGGATATCAGTCACGTCACCAGCCAAGATACCGCCTTGAATGGCCGCACCCATAGCAACAACTTCGTCAGGGTTCACTGTACGGTTTGGTTCTTTACCAAAGAATTCAGCTACTTTCTTTTGAACTAATGGCATACGTGTCATACCACCAACAAGCACAACTTCGTCGATTTGTGAAGTGCTAAGGTCAGCATCTTTCAAAGCTTTTTTGCAAGGTTCGATAGTTCTATCAACCAAGGCTTCAACTAATTGCTCGAGTTTAGCACGGGTGATTTTCATCATAAAGTGTTTAGGACCAGAAGCATCAGCTGTGATAAATGGCAAGTTGATTTCAGTTTCCATGCTTGTAGAAAGCTCTTTTTTCGCTGATTCAGCAGCTTCTTTCAAGCGTTGAAGCGCCATTCTGTCTTGAGATAAGTCAATGCCATTGGTTTTTTTGAAATCTTCTACTAAGTAGTTGATAATTGCTTGGTCAAAGTCTTCACCGCCAAGGAAAGTATCACCATTAGTTGCACGAACTTCAACAACATTATCGCCAACTTCAAGAATTGAAATATCGAATGTACCGCCACCTAAGTCGAATACTGCGATTTTTTCATTCGCTTTTTTATCAAAACCATAAGCAAGTGAAGCCGCTGTTGGTTCGTTGATAATACGTTTAACATCAAGACCAGCGATACGGCCAGCATCTTTAGTAGCTTGACGCTGAGCATCGTTGAAATAAGCAGGCACTGTGATAACCGCTTCATTTACGGTTTCGCCAAGATAGGCTTCAGCATCAGCTTTCAATTTTGAAAGAATCATAGCTGAAATTTCAGGTGCGCTGTATTCTCTGCCGTCAACTTCAACTGCTGCATCTCCATTTGCGCCTGCAACGATAGCATAAGGCGAATGCTCTTTCCAGCGGCCAACTTCAGGAGCATCAGCTCTACGACCCATCAAACGTTTCACAGCAAAAATTGTGCGTTCAGGGTTTGTTACAGCTTGACGTTTAGCTGTGTCGCCAACAAGACGTTCTTTTTCAGTAATACCTACAACTGATGGTGTTGTGCGGCCACCGTTAGGATTAGTGACGCATTTTGGCTCTTTGCCTTCCATAATGTAGACACATGAGTTTGTTGTACCTAAATCGATACCAATAATTTTACCCATAATATAACTCCAAATATATATAAATAAATTTTGTTTTCGAATTATAGATAATCCCTATTTTCTATTCGTCTAGTGCTTTAAGTAAAATTTTTTTGATTTTTTTATAACATTCTTTTTACTCATTGAATTTATTCTATTTTTTACCTAGTGCATATTGTATATTTTCTAAATTTAAATCAGCAGAAAAAACGCAAAAGAATGAATTTGACAACACTCTCTAGACATAAAAAAAGCCCCCTTATATTAAGGAGGCCATTCTGTGAGATTTGTGCAAATCTATTATTTTCTGTAGATTTTCACAAGATTTGTTCCACGAGGAGGCTGCGATGGGCTTGGTTGTCCTGCTGTAATAACAATATCAGAACCAGCTTCAAACACAGGGCTTGTCGCAATAAAGTGCTGGGCTCTTGCTAAATGCGTGATATCTGGGTCATCAATAGTATAAGATGGCACAACACCCCAAGCAAAATTTAAATCGTGCAAAGTTTGGCTGTTTGGAGTGAGTGCATATACTTCTTGAGCTGGACGACAGGCAGACAATAAGCGTGCTGCAGAGCCAGATAAGGAGTGAGCAACAATATATTTTGATTCAGCTTTTGAAGCAAGAAGGCAAGCTGCATAAGCCAAAAAGTCAGAAGCTGAGCCATGCGGTTCACGCAATTCGTGCTGTTCTAACATCACTTTTTCAGCTTCATCAGTAATTCTTCTCATATATTCAACAGTTTCAACAGGATAATTACCCATAGCTGTTTCTTCTGAAAGCATAACACAGTCAGCACCGTCTAAAACAGCATTGGCAACGTCAGTTGTTTCCGCACGAGTTGGCGCAGGATTATTCACCATTGATAAAAGCATTTGTGTGGCAACGATAACTGGTTTGCCCGCTTCATTACAAGCTTTAATAATGCGTTTTTGCATACCTGGTAATTCAGGAAGTGGGCATTCAACACCTAAATCGCCACGAGCTACCATAACAACGTCAGTAACTTCCAAGATTTCTTTCAGGTTTGCAACTGCATTTTGTCTTTCAAGTTTTGAAACAATAGGAAGTTTTTTGCCGTATCCATCTAAGAGCGCGCGCATTTGGCGAACATCGTCAGCAGTTTGTACAAAAGAAAGAGCTACAGCATCAACGCCAAGCTCGATGCCTGTTTTTAAGTCAGCCTTATCTTTTTCAGTAATTGCAGGAAGAGCAATGGCTTTTCCTGGTAAAGCAAGACCTTTTTTAGAAGTGATAAGGCCTGAACCTAAAGCTTTTAATTTGAATTTACGATCTTCCACTTTTTCAACAACTATAAATTGCAAGCCACCGTCTGCTAAAACCAATCTATCATCAACTTCTAAAGAATCAAGGATAGGGAAATTATCAAAAGGAAGGAAAGGACAATCATCTTTGTCACTTGCTTCTGGAGCAAGAAGAAGAATATCGTTTTCTACAACATTAAGCGTGCCTTCAGGAAGCATACCTATTCTGATTTTTGGCCCTGATAAATCCTGCATAATTGTCACAGGAGTGTGGAGTTTTTTCTCTGTCGCGCGGATGTTTGAAACAAGGCTTTTGAAAAAGTCAATATCGCCATGAGAGAAGTTGAGTCTAAAAATTCTCACACCAGCGGTGACCAGGCTTTCAATAGTTTCTATAGATTGTGATGCTGGCCCTAAGGTAGCAACTATTTTTGTACGCATAAAGTTTTCCTTTTGTCTTCATTAATAATTTAGCTACACATAGCAGAATAAAAAAAACTTGTCTAGCTTCAAATTTCTATGATTTTTTGTAGAGGCATTAAAAGGATTGTTTTTACTTATATATTCAAAGATTTATAAAAGATTAATTCTCCTAAAAAATATAGTTGCAATTTAAAGAAAATATGTGCATAATAATAAAAAATTCGGAGCAAAGTAAATAGTGTATGCTTATACTGATTGATATTGGTAATACAGCTATAAAATTCGGTTTTGCCGAAGATATTGCTATTCTTGAAACTTTTACCCTGCCCTCCTATGTTGGGCAGCACAGCGTTGATAGTTTAGGTTTACAGCTTCTGTCGATGTTACAATGTTTAAAAAAGTCAAAAGAAGATATTGAAGCTGTCTTGGTTTCTAGTGTTGTTCCTGTCTATGATTCTTTATTCAAAGAAATAGGCAAAAAGTTTTTACAAAAAGATGTCTTTATAGTAGGTAAAGATATAAAAGTGCCTTTAGAAAATGACTATGCCAAGCCCTCTGAAGTGGGAATGGACAGATTGATGGGCTCCTATGCCGCAAGATGTTTATTTCCTGATAAAAGTCTTATTATTTCAGTTGATTTTGGCACAGCCACCACCTTTGATTGCGTTTTAGAAAATTCCTATCTTGGTGGGCTCATTTGCCCTGGTATTTTATCTTCACACGCAGCTTTATCAGAAAAAGCTGCTAAGCTTCCAAAAATTGCCTTAGAAACAAAAAGTGAAGATTTAGAGATTGGAAAAAGTACGGCTACAAGCATAACACATGGCTTTGTTTATGGCTTTGCTTCTATGACAGAAGGTTTATTAAAAAAACTTTCTGAGCAATTCAAGAAAGAAGCTTTTGTTATTGCCACAGGCGGCTTTGCCACCACAATAGCAAAACACACAAAATGCGTTGACAAAGTCGAACAAAATCTCATCTTACTTGGTTTGGCTTTTCTCTATAAACAAAAAAAATAACGGAGTTCATCATTATGAGCAGTGCAATAGCAAGCGTTTGGGCGCGCGAAATTTTAGATTCACGCGGCAACCCAACAGTTGAAGTAGAAGTATCTTTAGAATCTGGCCATGTTGGCCGTGCAGCTGTGCCTTCTGGCGCATCAACAGGCACAAGAGAAGCCCTTGAAATGAGAGATGGCGACAAAACTCGTTACAAAGGCAAAGGCGTGACAAAAGCTGTTGAGCACGTCAATGGCGAAATCGCTGAAGCAATCATGGGTCTTGACGCTCTTCGTCAAGTAGCTGTAGATCTTACACTTATTGATCTTGACGGCACAGAAAACAAAGAACGCCTTGGCGCAAACGCACTTTTAGGTGTTTCACTTGCAGTGGCTCGTGCAGCGGCTGAATATCTTGGCATTCCTCTTTATCAGCACATTGGCGGCATCAATGCAAAAGTGTTGCCAGCTCCAATGATGAACGTCATCAACGGTGGCGCACACGCTGATAACAGCCTTGATTTCCAAGAATTTATGATTATGCCACTTGCTGCTGAAACTTTTTCAGACGCTCTTAGAATAGGCGCGGAAATTTTCCACACATTAAAAGCTCTCTTACATCAAGCTGGCTTTGCAACAAGTGTTGGTGATGAAGGAGGCTTTGCACCTAACCTTCCAAGCCATGCAAAAGCTTTAGAATTCTTAGTTGATGCCATCAATCAAGCTGGCTATAATGCAGGCACAGAAGTTGTTATCGCAATGGATTGCGCAGCATCTGAATTCTTCAAAGAAGGCAAATATGTCTTATCAGGTGAAAGCAAAGAATTAACACCAGTTGAAATGGTTGATTATCTTGAAAATCTTGTCGATAATTTCCCAATCATCTCTATTGAAGATGGTATGGCTGAAGACGATAGAGAAGGCTGGAAAATCCTCACACAAAGACTTGGCGAAAGCATTCAGCTTGTTGGTGATGATGTTTTTGTAACTAATCCTGACATCTTAGCCGAAGGCATTGACGATGGCATTGCAAACTCAATCCTTATCAAAGTAAACCAAATCGGCACACTTACTGAAACTCTCGACACAATCGAAATCGCAAAGCAAGCTATGTATACTACAGTTATTTCTCACCGCTCAGGCGAAACAGAAGATAGCTTTATTGCAGACTTAGCAGTTGCTGTGAATGCTGGCCAAATCAAAACTGGCTCGCTTTCACGCTCAGACAGGATTGCAAAATACAACCAGCTTATCCGCATCGAAGAAGATTTAGAAGAAGTAGCCACTTACTTTGGACCAATCCTCGCTATGAGCTTTGGCCTAGACGAAGTAGCTGAATAGTTATAATAAAAATAAGAATAGAAATACTTGAAGGGGAAAACCAAACTTTGAAAAGTTAGGTTTTCCCCTTCAAACTTCCCCTTTCCTTACAAACTTTTCAAACTATTAAAATGTGAGTGTAAGGAACAAGTCTTTCTAATAACTGTTAACCTCTGACGAAATCAATCAATATTCTTGCTCCAAAACCTGTGCCCCCTTTAGGGCAAAGAGGTGTTGCGGCAGAAGTAAAGTTTGGCCCAGCTATATCAATATGCGCCCAAGCTTGGTTTTCTTCAATAAATTGCTCAATAAACACAGCGGCTGTAAGCGCGCCGCCGTATCTTGGGCCAGCATTATCTAAATCAGCAAATGGACTTTCAATTTTTTTGAGCATATGCGGCCAAAGTGGCATTCTCCAAAGAATTTCACCAACATTTTTCGAAGCTTGCATAAGCTTGTCATGCAATTCTTCATTATTCACAAAAAGTCCCGCAGCTTCAAGCCCTAAAGCAACTGCGCAAGCACCAGTCAAGGTAGCAATATCAATAATGATTTCAGGTTTATATTCTTTCTGTGCAAAAGCTAATGCGTCAATAAGAACAAGCCTACCTTCAGCATCAGTATTTGTGATTTCCACAGTTTTGCCATTATACGCTTTGACGATATCGCCAGGTTTTACCGCATTTCCATCAGGCATATTCTCAGCGCAAGCAAGTACGCCAATAATAGGGCGATTTGGCTCTTGAACAAATTGTGCTTGCCCAAGGGTTTCAAATAGTCCAAGAACATCGGCTGCGCCAGACATATCTGTCTTCATTTCATCCATACCGCTTGAAGGTTTGAGGCTGATACCGCCAGTATCAAAGGTAATACCCTTTCCAACAATAACATATGGCTTATCAGAAACACAATTTTTCGGCGTATATTCTAAGAAAATACAACGCGGTGGATTTGCAGAACCTTGCCCTACTGCTATAAAAGCATTCATGCCAAGTTCAGCCATTTTCTTTTCATCAAAAACTGTATATTTGAATTGGTATTTCTTTGCAATTTCTTCGGCTTTTTGTGCAAAAGCTTCTGGTGTGAGGACATTTGCTGGCATATTTGCCAAATCTCTAGCAAGTGCAATGCCTGAATAATTGGCTTCTGCTAAACGTGCAGCTTTTTGTATGCCATCAGGCACATGACGCTCAGAAACAAGAAGTGAAAGAATTTTAGGCTCTTGGCTTTCATCTTCTTCATTTTTTGATTTATATACATCGTAATTATAAAGAGCTTGAAAAGCCGCAGTTGAAAGCTCTTCTACAAGATATTCAAGGCTATAGCCTTTTCCTTCAAATGCCTTGCAAAGCATTTTTACAGAAGAAATATCAAGGCCAATATGCTCAATATTCAATGATTTGCACGCTTTAATCGCATTTGCTATGCTATCACGTGCTATTTCAATAGAAAGCTTTTCTTTTTTTCCAAGACCTACAACACAAGCCCTTGAAATATCATTATCTTTGTGTCCATACAAGAAAAGATTTGTTTTTGCCTTAGCTTTAAAATCTCTCCACGATGGCGAAATTGCGATCCAAGAGGCTGAGCTAAAAAGTTCTTGATGCTGGCTTTCCCTTTCTTCCATTGTATCATTGTCGAAAGTAAAAAAAAGTGCGACATCACATTGCCAACTATTTTCAGTTTGAAAACGTATTTCCATGTAGTAAATTTCCTTATATATTAAACTGTTATAGAAATTTTGTGACTTTTACACAAAATAGATTTAAAACAAATTTCTTCTAGCATAAAAGTCTTTCTTGGTCAAATTTAAGCAAATGAGATAATCTAATTTTATAATATATTCATTTATAAATCTTTTTTTATAAAATCATTATAAATACATTTGACTTTTCTAGAGTTTTATTATACTTTCTTTAAAAATAGTAGAAATTTATAAATTTTTTGAAAGCAAAGAGGTTTGTATGGCCGACACCGATCTTTCACTCGCACCAAATGAAGATGATGATATCATTGACTTATTTGACATAGTTGATGAAAAATCTAGCAAAAATTCTCAAAAAGCTACAGACGATGACGACTTTGAAGACGACTTCTTGTCAAAAGCGATCCAGCAAAAGCGTGACGAATTTAATGAAGCCATGCAAAGTCCTGCCCCTACGAGCAAGGTTGACGATGACGTTGATCTGATGAGCGACTTTGATGATCTTTTTAACGAACTTGTGCCCGAACCGAAAAAAAGTACTGAGGCTGAAAGCGATGATGATCTTGACGATTTTCTCAAAAGCTTATCTGTCGACAATGATTTGTCTGAAAATCAAGAAGCAAATGACAATAAGGGTTCAAATATAGATACAAAAGTAGAAGACGATCTGGACGATTTAGCTGATCTTGATTTGTTTTCAGAAGCTGATTCTAAAGAAAGTGCGTCCCTTACCAAAACTGACGAAAAAGCTCCCTCTGCAGACTTATCGACTGAAGAGCTGGATATGTTTTTAGATGAAAGCACAAGTGCTCCAAATGAGGAAGACGAATTAGATATTGACGATCTTGACAAACTTTTCAGTGAAAAAATTCTTGATGAAGTAAGCGATGAAGAAAAAAAACTGAGCGCAAGTCTAGGAAAAGGCGATGATGAAGAACTTGATGTGGCTGATTTAGAAAATCTCTTCAAAAACCTTTCCTTCACTGAAAATGATGACGATTCAGAAAGTCAAGAAAAAACAGAAGTAGCTGAAGTTCCAAGCGAAGATATTGCAAGTGAAAATCTTGCAGAAACAGAAGTTGAAACTGCCCCTGAAAAAGAGGAAGACGCTGATGCCGCTTATAATGCTCTTGACGATTTAGACGATCTTGATGCACTATTGCAAGCTGATGAAGAAAATAATTCTACAGAAGAAGTAAAAGAAGACGCGAGCGAACTTGACATTCTTGCTGGTGATATTTTAGCAGAAGCTGAAATTACGGGCACAGAAGCGAGCGAAGAAGAAAATACAAATCTAAACAATATTTTTGCACAAAACACAGTCGAAGAAGAAATTATTTCTGAAGCGAGCACAGACGAGCAAGATAGCTCAGAAGCCCTCGAATTTGCTGAAAGTGTTGAAAGAGAACCAAGTGAAGAAGCTGAAACCACTTCATTAGAGAGTGTGAGTGAAGAGCAGAAAGAAGAATACTTTGAACTAGCTACAGCAGAAGAAATTGCCCCAGAAGACGAAACTCTTGCCGCAATTAATCAACATATAGCCGAAGAAAAGCAAAAAATAAGCTTCACAGGAAATATATTTACTCAACAAGCTATTTCTGTAAGCCCTTCACTTGATTCAGCTATTACGGAAGAAGAAAAACAACAAGTAAAAGACAAGCAAGAAATTCAAGCAGTTGAAACAGTAAGCGAAACACAAGAAGTAAACAATGAAGAAATTTCAAAACTCTTGACTGACTTTACTGGCTTATCAGAAGAAGTGAATAGCCTAAGATTAGCTCTGCAAGATAATCTTGACGATGGCATGCTCCTACAAACAGAAGTTGACAATATCAAAATCGAAATGGAAGCTTTGAAAGCGGAAGTTGATGAAATCAAACTAGCCCTAGCAAATTCAGTCGATAATGAGCAAATTTCCTCCAGTTTCAACAAAGCGGAAGAAGGTATACATCTAAAGATTGACACCTTTATTATGGATATGTCAGACCGCTTTGACGAACATAAAAAGTCATTATCTAACTTTGAAGCAAGAATGGCCAAACTTGAAAGTATGAGTGAACAAATGGAAGCAAATCTTGAACTATTTAGAAATCATATAGAGGCAAATGCTGCTCTTCTCCAAAGGGTAGACAGCTTAGAAGAAAGTATAGCAAATCTTGATAATCTAGTTGCCAATGCCGCGGCAAAGGTAATACGTGAAGAAATTGTTTCTTTATTCTCTGAAGATGAGTAAACAATAATAAAAACTATAAATCCTCATCAAAAGTGAGGATTTTTTATGAGAAAAGCTATGGCTGAACAAGGTAGAAATGACTATAAAGGTAAATCAGGCTTCCTGCGCCTTGCTAATGCCATCAAATACTCTAAAAACGGCTATATAAGCGCGTGGAAAGAAGAAGAAGCCTTTAGGCAAATTGTTCTTATCAATTGCCTATCTATTCCTTTGGCTCTCTATTTTGGCGAAGGCTTTGCCGAAAAAATAATTCTTCTATTTGCTAGCTTAGTCTGTGTAATTGTAGAACTTTTCAATAGTGCTATAGAAAATAGCATAGACAGAATTTCACTAGAACTGCACCCTCTATCAAAAAAGGCAAAAGACATGGCCAGTGCCGCGCAAATGACAGCACAAGCCTTTTTTTATAGTACTTGGATATTGTTTATTGTTCTGAAATTTTTATAACAAAACATCTACTTTGTATTTTTTTCTTTAATCCCATATAGATAATATAGTTCGCATACATGGCGAATTAGACACTTCCCTCACGCACTCCCCTGAGCTTGATGTAGACAGCATCATTATTGTTAAATAATCCATATGGGATTTTATTATAAATTTTTAGTCAAAAAAGTCCCCTAACTCATTAGAATTAGAGGACATTTTTTCGTAATATATCTATATTACTATAGCTTGATGGCGGAGCGGTAGGGATTTGAACCCTAGATACAGTTTTATCCGTATACTCACTTAGCAGGCGAGCTCCTTCGGCCGACTCGGACACCGCTCCAACGAATTATCTTTTAGACATTTTTCTCGCAATTGTCAAGTATTAATTTCACTCTATTTTTCAATAGATTTCAGTGAGTAATAAAAAGCTTAGAAGTATATGCCCTATCAACAAAAAGGATATAGCCTTATAGTATCAACTATTTAGTTATACATTTCAAAAGCTTAACACCTTCAGCAAAGAGGAATTCTGCTTTATCATTTGCCACAATAGAAATAACAAGGCCGCTTCCAAAAACAGGATGGTCAATAATATCATTCTTAGAAACTTCAATGCTCATATTATAAGGCCTTGATTCACCAAAGGATTTTGACATTTTACTTTGCCACAATTGCCTATAATCTTCCACTTTTTCAGACTTAGTTTTCTTTGTTTTATTCGTACTATTTGCGCTCAAAGTCATAGGCGCACTTGTTTTTGCGGCATTTTCCACCGCTCTTTCGCGTGACTGATTTGCTCGCACACGCAAAGGCCCCTCATCTTTTTTCTTTGTAGAAACATTGGGCATACTATATTTGTGTATACTTTTACACGCACAACATTCCACCTTTACAGGCACATTATCAACAACAACAATCACGACATGGCTCGTGATATCCTTACAACGTGAACAACGCGCATTCGTGCGTTCACCAGCAACAAAGGCCATACTCTCTCCTATTTTCCTCTATTGATTTCATTGATTTTAGCAACAAAGCTCTCAATGATTTTTTTGTGTTCATCTTCTGAAATGCGTGCACATAAAGCCGCAAAATCGTCTTCATTCTCTGTGCATTTATCAGCCAAATTCAAAAGCTCTTGTGTTTCAAGTCTATATTGAGAAATATTTTTGGCATACATCTCTTCCAAATATTTATATTCATTAGTTATTTGTACATTGTCAGAAAAAAATGCATGCATCTTAATATTTTCAGGTGCAGTATCAAATAAAAATGTATAACTTGGCTCTATCAAATAAAAATTCTTTATATAAGGAAAATATAAATCGATTTCCTTTGGCTTTCCAGGCACTTCTAACCACTTTGGCTCAGAAGGAAGAGGTTCGTTCATTTTTTCAGCTTCCAGCACAGATAATTTCCATTCAGCATTCATAGCCGCATTGATGATATTTGCTCTTGAACTTTCTATTTCATAATTATATTGAGCCTCGTGCAAATTTCTTTTATAGGCCTTTGTGTCCTCATAAAGATAGAGAATCTGCTCTTTGTAGGGCGAGAAGCAAACAGAAGATTCTGGGTAGAGAGTGCAATATTTTTTATAATTTTCTTCTTGTATTGCAAGTCCATAGAGCGCAAAAGGCATAAGCGCAGTTTCATAAAAAGAAAGAAGTGAAATATTATCTCTTGAGATTGGATATTTTTCATCATTGAGTAAAAATTCGCAGAGGCTTTTAATATGTAGAGAGCGCAATGGAATCTGTAAGGCGCTTGAATTATAGCGCATATCCTGTTGCCAATCGCCAATATGCACAAGCGAGGCAACCACATAGCCAGCCTTTGCAAATGCGTGCGCCAAACTTGCATAACTTTCACTATTTGCAAAAGGAGGATTAGAAATCACAAGAAGAGGAAAGCTTTTTGTTCTTTGATTTTCTTCGTCAAATATCTTCAGAAAATCAGCATTCTTTGCTACATCATACTTTTTTCCAGAAGTAGCAAGGCTTTGCAAGCGGCTTGTCACTTTTTTTTGAACATCTTCTTTTTTTGTATTTTCTTCAACTAAAGCAGCAGGATACCATAAAGCCACATCAAGATAAGATTTATCATAATCTATAGGCACAAAAA
Source organism: uncultured Desulfovibrionaceae bacterium (assembly GCA_964369165.1). GTDB lineage: Bacteria > Desulfobacterota > Desulfovibrionia > Desulfovibrionales > Desulfovibrionaceae > CAYJAZ01. The sequence goes on from CAYJFE010000041.1 coordinate 12,513, forward strand.
TATTTTCATAGCCTACAACATAATCGCCTGCATATTCTTCTGCCAGCCCTTCTTTTGCCTGCAAAAGCAAGCATAAAAATAGACAAAGAATCAAAAAAGGAAATATTTTATAAATACGCATATTGACTAGCTTTGTTTTACTTCATTCCACAAAGTGTCTTTTTCGTCTAAGTCCATTTTTTCAAAGTCAAGCCCGCGCTCTTTAGCTAAAGCTTCCATTTTTTCAAATCTTTCGATAAAGCGAATAACAGATCTATCAGTTGCGTGTGAAGCTTTTATGCCTTTTCTTCTGCCAAGCTCCACAAGTGAGAAAATCATATCGCCTAATTCATGTTCAATATGTTCGGGATTTTTTGATTGCAAAGCATCGAAAAGTTCTAAATATTCAGCTTCTACTTGCTGCTCAACTTCTTCATCACTCGGCCAAGTAAAACCAACTTGCGCAGCTTTTGCATGAGTTCTGTAAGCCTTTGTTAAAGGAGGCAAATTTCGCACCAAGCTAGTGTACACACCCTTCACTTCTTCGCCGTTTTTAAGCTTTTCTTGCTTTTTGATTTCAGCCCAATTTGCCATCAATTCTTCTTTATTTTCTATCTTCACATCAGCAAAAACGTGTGGGTGGCGGCGTATCATTTTATCAGCCGCAGCATTCAAAACATCGCCTATATCAAATTGATTTTCTTCGCTATATCTATGCGCTACAAAGCAAAGATTAAAGAGCAAATCGCCCATTTCATCAAGTGCGTGCGCCGGTTTATCTTGGCGTATAGCATCTACACATTCAAAGCATTCTTCTATTAAATATTCTGTCATCGTATGCGCTGTTTGCTCTTTATCCCAAGGGCAGCCCCCTTCGGGACTTAAAAGAGTTTCAATAACTTCTTGCACTCTATCAAAAGCTTTGTGTGTCTTGTCTTTATTATACATAATCACCTGATTTATTTTATAATGGAGAAATTGTTTCTACCCAACTTAGGCCTGTTTGCAAATAGGGCATAAGAATTGAGGAAGTGACTTGCGGGTGGTCGCCAAGTGACATAGTCACTCCATAGGCAATAATTACGCAAAGCACATAAGCCTTCATAGCGCCCACTAAGAAGCCTAAAGCATTATTTACAAAGCCGAGGAAAAGGAACTTTAAAATCGATTGTAAAAAATAACCAATCAATGCCACAGCAACAATGGCAACAAAGAAAATAAGTGCAAAAGCTGCGGGTACAAGCCATTGTTCAGACAAGTAAGGCTTGAGGTATTCGGCCACTTCTGTGGCATATCTTTGTGCTAAAAAAAAGCCTGCAATAATACCTACAAAACCTGAAAGCTCACCTATAAAGCCATTCATGGCACCTCTGATTGAAAAAAACAGAAAGATAACCAAGGCCGCAATATCAAAATAATTGATTTCCATAATTCCTCACCCGAGTTGATGACACACTCTAGTGCATTTTATAAGAATTATCAAGTTTTAAATGTTGAATATTTTTTTGTTTGGGGGAGGGAAAACTAAACTTTGAAAAGTTAGTTTTCCCTCCCCCAAGCCCCCACCCTTTCCTTACAAACTTTTCAAACTATTAAATTTGTGTAGGCATAAAGAATAAAACTTTAAGTGAGGCTTTATTTGCTACGCTTTCATTTTATTCTTTAGGGTTAGAGGATACTCTATAAATCGCGTCAGAAATAGCGTCTTCAACTTCTTCCTTAGTGACATCATTTTGAAGGACAATTGTGCCCTTTTGAACATATTTAGGAACAAGGCTATTATTTGCCAAAGCATAGACATCACGAAAATCTTTTTCTGAAAAAGTAGCTAGGCGTGGATCTTCGGTTTGAAGCAGACGTTCAAGCTCTTTTAGAATCAATTTTTCATTTCTGTTATATATAAGTTCAAGGTTTAAAACTTCTGATAGTTTATTATATTCTGACATATTTCCCCCAAAATAATCTCTAAAGTGTGAAAATGTATAATTTTCTATTCGGCAATTTAGAATTTTTCATTAGAGCTAAGAAAGGAGGATAAACCTACTTTCTTTGCTCTAAGTATTTCATAATTCTTATTCAGCTATAATTTCTTCTTTAGAAACGCCTTCTTTTTTCACCTTATCAAGCAAATCTGCTAAAGCTGGTTTTACATTTTCTCTTATGTCGCCAGCAACAATAAGGAAAAGTAAATCGTCGGCAGGCTTTAGTTCGCCCTCATTTGCGTGAGCAAAAACTTTGAAGATACCTTCTCTTTTTTCAAATTCTTCACAAATTTCTTCAATACGCCTATGGTTTGCTTGCACTTTTACCGATAAGACTTTAGAGTGGTCATTGCGTGACCAAGCTCTTACCGTGCCATTGTGAATTAAAATCATACCAACATTTTCTTCAAAACCCGGTAATTGTTTGATTTCAGCGATTTTTTTACTTATATCCATGATAAACTCCTTTGACCTACTTTGTACTTGAATGCGATTAAAAAGTATGCTAGAAAAAAGCATACATTTTGAAGGTAGAAAATGAAAACACTAGGAAAACTTCTCGATACTTTTGCTATTCCCGATGAAAACAATATCAGTATTTCAACAGGGGGCTATAGTATTTGGTTCACGTGGTCAGGCCCATTAAATCCTGCCATCACACAGATTTTCCAAGACTATGGCGGAATTCCCGTCACAAACGAAGACGATCAAGCCCTGTGGTTTTTCTTCTCTACCGAAGTTTTATTAGCCTTAGCAAAGCTTACAGTTTGGGCAGATTATAACCCAACCTCTATGCTTTTACAGGCTTTTCCTGCAACACTTTTGGTGGATTCACACAAAAATCTATCATTGCAAACTGAAAAATCTTTGCATGAGCAAGTTTTACACTTATCCACTGAAAAGTTATTTATCCTAGTTCACCCAAAATTGCAAGAGGCAGGAAAAATCTATCCTGGCATCACATATAATGAGCAAAATCTTGAAGTAGAAGAATTACAAGATTGCACACTTTCAAAAGAAAGATGGCAACAATTAAGCGCAAATTCGCGTCTGCCCTATGCTTCCTCACAAGGTTGGTACAGCATTATCCACCCACTTGGCTCCCCCTTAGACAAGAAGTTTCAAGCTGGTTGGCGCAATATGTTTGCTGAAATCGAACTTATTTTACAAAGATTAAAAGTAAGGTATTCTATATTTGATACCTATCTTATCGTGCCTATCGACACACTCAGTCTTTTAAGAAATTGGACAAGAGAACTTATACAAACTCTTTTCCACATGAAGGATAACTTTCCTGAAAAATATTGGCCTTGTGTGAGTATTATTGTTGATAAAAAAGGATTAAACCTCAACAATGAATTGCCGCAAAAAGTAAATGTGCAATGGGATACCCTCACGCCAAACTTCCCCTATATAAACTATAGAAATGCGTATCTGCTTGGCGAAGGCTTCACCATTCAAGATCTACACTTTAGTAGCGGCAAAAGCTCTATCACACAATGGTGTACGGTTGTGCACGATAGCTACTCTATTCAAGCAAATAGAACGCCTGTACTTTTACCTGATTCCTTTGTAACTGGCTCCTATCAAGGCTGTTTTTATTGTGGCATGAAATCACACGAAACTTCACGCTGTCCAAGCAAAAATCTGAAAGAAGCTTCACTCACTTTTTGGGAAGATTTCAATAATGTTGACCTTGAAGATATCAATGCCACCTTTAGAGCCATAGAAGTGCAATTAAGTAAAGAAGGCATGAAAGCTTTTAAAGATATTTTTGAAGAAAATACCATTCAAACTCAAGTGCTTGAGGGTGTTTTTAATATCAATGGCCTTATCCAACCGCGAAGCTTAGAGCGTATATGGCTTTTACCTGGCAGAGATATTTACGCCCCTGTCGATCCGCAAAGCTATAAAGAAGAAAGCCAATGCTGGAATCTTTTGCAAAGATTATTAAATATTAATTACAAAGATTTGAGCATATTAGAAAAAGATGTCTACACAGCATCTTCCAAAAATCCGCGTGATTGGCGTTTAAAATCCTTGCTTGGTTTTGTGTGCATCGAAAGAAATGACTACACAAGGGCTCTCAATTATTGGAAAGAAGCCGAATCAAACACTTCTTCCATTCTTCATCAAGCATGGCATTATTTTCTTATAGGCAGAATACATGAAATTCTTGGCCAATACGATGAAGCTATGGATTATTACACAAGCTCAAAAAAAATTCTCACTTTTTGGCTTGAGCCAAGTTATAGAATATTAGTCTGCCGTGTGAAAATGGGCTTTGCCGAGCAAGTGCAGGGGCAAATTCTTCAACTTATCAAGGATAGTCCCACCTATTTCAACCGCATACTTCTTGATCCTGAGCTTGAGCGTGGGCATTTGCCAATTATGACTATGCTCTACCCTCTTTGGCTTGATATGATTGAAAAATCTTCTTTAGAAAAAAATAGAGTTCTTAGCCTCTTGCAAGATCTTGACGATTGGTTTTTCCCTGAACACCAGATTGCTTCAATTATCAGACAAAAAATTGAAGAACTTATATCCGCGCTAGACGTACGAAATTATCTAGCTTTTCGTGCTGTCATTAATGTGCGCCCAATTTTGGAAGAAGATTTAAGGCGATTAAAAGATAAAGAATTGCAAGATTTGAAGGATATTTATAAAAGTTTCCTTTCCACACTTGAAGCAATTAGGGACGAAGCTTCTTGGTTTCCTTTTTCAAATGCTTTAAGAGGCTTTAACCGTGATTTTAATGAATGCGCTTCAATACTCAATTGGGCTTTTGCCACTTCTTTTTCAGTGCCTGAAGTTTTCAAGCAAGCGCAGGGCTATCTTGAGCCTGTGCACGAATTATTAAAAAATCTGGAAGAACAGCTTAAATTAATACGAACGGTTCGTGATGTGACACTTTTTGCGCTTATCCTCTTCAAATCATTCCTTTATATTGAAATTGCTGGCCTCATTCTTTGCTTTATAGTTGTGCCTGTGATCACTTTTTATGGCGATGCCATGGGCTTAGCATGGCTACAAAGATTAATTAAAATGAATTTTTGGGAACTGCAAAGCGTTCTTATAAGCGTAGTTTCAGCTATTGCCTTAGGTTTTGCCATATTAACTACTGCCATAACTTTTGACAAGAAGCGTGCAAGTATGTTAGAAACAGCAAAGCAGCAAAGAGAGCAATACCAACAGCAAAGACTTGCCCGTATTCTTGAACAAAAAAGAAGAGAACAAGAAAATAATTCTTAAAGCTAAAAGCTTTAAAAAAACTCTGCTAACGAGCTACATCCTCTTGATTACTGCTGATATATTAGTGCGCATAGCGGGGGTACTATGTTTAAAAAATTATACGCAAAATTACTTCTCAAAACCCTTTATAGGGTAAAAGTGCTTGGCATGGAAAATTTTCCAAAGCCATCAAGTCATCCAGATTCTTCAAAAGAAAAAATTCTTTACGTTATAAATCCATCTTCACTGCTTGATCCTATCATTCTTGCGGCATTTTTGCCTATTAAGATGACCCTTATCATCGACAAAAACATAGCCAAAAAATGGTACCTCACACCTTTTTATGCCTTAAGTAATGTCATTGAAATAGACTTTAAATCTCCTGTTTCTACAAAGCAAATCATTGCTGCTCTTGAAAAAAATTCGCATTGCCTTGTCTTTCACGATAGGCTTTTAGTCACTGATCCAAGCCTTATGCAAATATACGAAGCGACAGCCCTTATTGTTACAAAAACAAAGGCAAAACTTTTGCCAATTCTTATTGATGGCGCGCAACATTCGCCCTTCTCTTATTTTCACCACACGACAAAATTATTCAAATTTCCCAAAATCACAGTCACTATGCTCCCCCTTCAAGAAGTAGAAGAAAAAAAAGAAGGTTCAAACAAAGAATATCGCAAATTGCTTGCTTCGCGTCTGCATTCACTTATGTCTGACCTCAGCTACAAGAGCCATAATCTTGATGTGAGTATTCTAGAAACTTTAGTGCAAACTATCAAACTTGTTGGTAAAGACAAAATTATAGCCGAAGACCATGAAAGAGTGAAAATCAATTATAAAAATCTTTATCTCAAGGCACAAGCACTAGGTGCAACCTTGCATAAAGAATTTCCAGATCAGACAAATATCGGCCTTATGCTCCCAAACTCGCTTGCTGCAGCCGTGGCATTTTTTGGTCTGCACTTTTATAAGCACGTTCCAGCTATGATAAATTTCTCAGCAGGCCCTGATACTATTGTCATTGCTTGCCAAACAGCCTTGGTGAAAACTCTTATCACTTCAAGAAAATTTATACAAGTTGCTGAATTAGGCCATGTAGAAGAAGCTTTAAAAAAAGCAAAAATACAGATAATCTATCTGGAAGATGTAGCAAAAAATGTAAGTCTTGCTTCAAAATTAAAAGCTGTCTACAATACAACTTTCCTTCGCATTCCAAAGCTCAATCCCAATGACCCATGCGCTATTCTCTACACTTCTGGCTCTGAAGGCCTACCAAAGGCCGTATTGATGTCACACAGAAATGTGAAGGCAAATCATGAGCAAGTAATGTCAATCATCACTGTAACCAGTGCGGATAGATTCTTCAACTGCTTGCCTATGTTCCACACTTTTGGGCTTACCGTAGGCACATTATTGCCTCTATTGAATGGCATGGGAGTCTTTGTCTACCCTTCCCCACTTCACTATAAAATTGTTCCACAACTATTTTATGAAAGTCTTTCTACCTTCCTTTGCGCAACTGACACCTTCTTCACAGGCTATGCGCGCTTTGGCAAGCCTTATGATTTTTGCAATGCTCGTTACTTGGTTGCAGGGGCTGAAAAACTTCGTGCAAACACACTTGAAAATTACATAAACAGATTCAACACCCCTATTTTAGAAGGCTATGGCGCAACTGAAACTTCGCCTGTTGTAAGCGTAAACACGCCAGCTAATAAAAGAGCGGGCAGTGTTGGCAAACTTATGCCAGGAATGGAATACAAGCTCACTCCAGTTGAGGGCATAGAAAAAGGTGGCAATCTCCACCTAAGAGGCGACAATATTATGCTTGGCTATATGCGCCACTCTAACCCTGGAGTGCTTGAACCATTAGAAGAAGGCTGGCACGAACTAGGTGATATAGTAGAAGTAGATAATGAAAACTTTATCTTTATTAAAGGTCGTGCAAAAAGATTTGCAAAAATCGGTGGCGAAATGGTTTCACTCACAGCTGTTGAGCAAGCTCTAAACCCATTGTTGCAAGATACTCTTTATGGTGTTGTTTCTATTCCTGATGAGAAAAAAGGCGAAACATTAGTACTTATTGTGGAGAAAAATGAAATCTCTACTGGCAAAATTGCTTCACACTTTGCTAAACAGGGGCTTCCCTCACTTTGGATGCCAAAGAAAATTTTAAACCTCAAAGCCGCTCCTATCTTAGGCACAGGTAAATTTGACTATGCAGGCGCAAAGAAAATAGCAGAAGAGGCATAGAAAGCAGACAAAAACGGATTGAGAAAAAACATAAAACTCTAACAAACTAAAAATCTATGAAAAAGCAAAAGACAAAGACTGCATCTATGGCTTTTTTAATTATACTTGCCACCTTGGCCATCTTTTTTGGCACGGCAAACCCCCTCTATCATATTCCTTTAGTGATACTCTTATACCCTGCGGCTTTATATATGATTGCACAAAAGGCAGTTTCACAAAAGCAAGCCTTTCTTTGTGGTTTTTTAGCGGGCATTCCTGGCATGAGCGCTCTTGTGTATTGGCTTGTTATCCCTCTAGAAGAATATGCTTTTTTCCCTTTAACTTTAGCTATTCCCGTGCCCATCTGTGCAGGAATTTATATAGCTTTATACGGCGCAATCTTCTCAGCAGCTATGTATAAAGCGCAGAAATTATCAAGCTATCTTCAGCCTATTTTTGCTTTTGTGCTTTGGTATATGCTTGAATGGGTGCGCTCATGGCTCTTCACTGGAATCACATGGGGAAATATTGCGGCAGGTAATGCGGCTTTTCCTGTGCTTGTGCAAGGGGTGAGCATTCTAGGAATGACAGGTCTTTCAGCATTATACGCTGCTTTAGGCGTTTCACTCTTCCATAAAAAAAAGAGCATACAACTTTTTGCCATCTTCTCTATCTTTGCTCTTGTTGGCTTTGGATTTTATAGAATTTCAAAACCTATTGAAGCGGCAAATCATGCCAATTTTCTTTTAGTTCAGGGTAATCTTGCCCAAGATGAGAAATGGGAAAAGGCAATGCAAGAAAGAACTGTAAAAAAATATCTTCAATTAAGCCAATGGGGTGTTGAGGAAGGAAGAAGAGGTAAGGCTCCTGTTTCCTTTGTTATTTTTCCTGAAACTTCCCTCCCCTTCTTCTTGCAAGCTGAAAGAAACTACCAAAAAACTTTTTCTAATTTTGCCACTACAAACAATCTCACCATGCTTATAGGTGCTGTGAGCTATAAGCAAATTGAGGGAAAAAACCTTATCTACAATTCACTTTTTAGTCTAAAAGCAAAAGAAATGCCTGAAATAAGTGACGAGAAAACAATAAATCTATTGTCTGCGCACTACCATTTTACGGCAGACGATATTTATTCAAAACAGCACCTTGTGCCATTTGGTGAATACGTGCCACCTTTTCTCGATTTTGAAGTTTTTAAACCTCTCTTACAAGGCATAGGCGGCTTTACTCCTGCCTATGATCAAAACCCCCTCAGGCAAATGTATAATGGCGAAGAAATTTCTTTAGGTGCGCTTATCTGCTATGAAGCGATTTTTTCTGATCTTGCCCAAGACCAAGTAGAAAAAGGCGCGCAAATACTTATAAACATAAGTAATGATGCTTGGTATGGACAATCTTCGGCCGCAAAACAGCATCTTGATCTTTCACTCTTGCGCGCTATAGAACAAGGGCGATATTTACTTCGGGCGACAAACACAGGAATTACTGCTGGCATAAATCCTTATGGGCAAATTATCAAATCTACACATATGTTTAGAGATACTTATCTTGAAATAAATGCTGGCTTTATTGATGCAAAAACTATCTTTCACCGCATCTATCCATTTTTGACACCAATTATAAGCTTGCTCTTTTTTCTCTTTGTGTGTATGCTTTTTCGTCAGAAAAGACAGAATAAATTTTAGGATTCCTTATGCTTCAACTTCTTGAACTCAAATCACTTTTTATGCAAAGTGAAGAAGAATTTCTCTCCCTTTGGGGGAGACTTTGACGTTAAGTCTATACAAGAAGCCCTAAAAAACATAGAAGAAAATCTTTCAAAGCCCGAAATGTGGAATGATCAAGAAAAAATGACAAGCCTTTCGCGCGAAAAAAGTATTTTTGAAGCAAATCTACAAGAATATCAAAATCTTGAGCGCATATATAATGACGCAAAAGACTGGCTTATCTTTGCTGAAGAAGGCGAGGAAGATGCGCTTATCTCACTCGATTCTGCCCTCAAGCTCCTCAATGAAAGCATAGGGCAAATAAAGCTTGCTTTGCTTTTATCAAGTGAAGAAGATGTGAAAGATGCCATTCTTGAAATCCACCCTGGTGCAGGCGGCACAGAAGCGCAGGACTGGGCAGAGATGCTTGAAAGAATGTATCTACGCTTTGCTGATTTAAAACACTACAAATGCCAAATAATAGACTATATATCAGGCGATGAAGCTGGCATAAAAAGCGTCACCATGCGCATATGCGGCCCTTATGCCTATGGCTATCTCAAAAGCGAAAAAGGCATTCACCGTCTTATAAGAATTTCGCCCTTTGATGCTTCTGGCAAAAGGCACACTTCCTTTGCTTCAGTTGATGTCATTCCTGATATTGGTGACGATATACAAATTGATGTGCAAGAAAGCGATATACGCATTGATGTCTATAGAGCTTCAGGCGCAGGCGGCCAACACGTGAATAAAACAGAATCAGCCGTACGTATCACGCATATACCGACGGGCATTGTAGCACAATGTCAAAGCGAAAAATCACAACATTCGAATAAAGATTCTGCTATGCGCCTATTAAAAGCGCGCCTCTACGATTATGAGCAACAAAAAAGAAATCAAATCAAGCAAGAAGACTATGCAGGCAAAAATGCCATTGCCTTTGGCAGTCAAATTCGATCCTACACCTTACAGCCGCACAGGCTTGTAAAAGACCATCGCACAAATACGGCAATAACCGATGTAGACGCTGTTTTAGACGGGAATATCTTGCCATTTATTAACGATTATCTTATGTTCAATTACGAAAATAATACAGAGAAAAAGCAGTAAAGGAATATATATGTCAGAAACAAATAAAGACACTATACACTCTTTTTGTGAAAAAGAGGAAGAAAAAATAGAAAGACTTGAACAAAACTTTGTCAATCTTCCTGATGAATTAGAAGTCTTTGAAAAGCTTATCAAAGAATGTGCTGAAAATGCAAAAAAGCACGATGAGCAAAAAAGCAATCAATGCCTCGCACTTTTCCGCTGTATTCCAAATACAGACAGAGAAACTTGGGATAACTTGAGCAAAGATTTGAATTATAAAGAATGGCTTACCCTTGATATAGATTTAGAAAATATCAGTGCGCAAGGCTTTATGGAAGCTATAGCCACTAAAAATCAAGAATATCAGCAAAATAGGGAAGACAATTTTGATCATAACAGAATAAAGCAAGCAAAATGCCTTGTTCAAGCCCATGAAAAGCAATTTCTCTTTTTTGGAACGCTTTAAAATATAAACGAGATAGATATGTCAAACACACAAAATAAAACATTAAGTATTGCAGTTATGAGCGGTAAAGGTGGCGTTGGTAAAAGTAATCTTGCTTTGAATATTGGCTATGCCCTCGCAAAAAATAATTTTTCCACTTTATTAATGGACTGCGATTTAGGCCTAGCAAACCTTGACGTTCTTTTAGGCATTGCCCCTGAATATAATGTGCAAGATATTTTGCACGACAGAATTTTGCCGCAATACGCAACTGTGCCTATTATGAGTGAAGAAGTGAAGAAGTTTTCCCTTCTTCCTGCAACTTCTGGCATTTCAGAACTGGCAGATATGCGCTCAGAGGAAAGTAGCTTACTTTTCAAGAAAATAGAGCCCGTTTTCTCTGACTATTCCCTCCTTCTTATGGATCTTGGTGCGGGCATAAGTGAATCTGTGCAATATTTTGCTTCTATGGCAGCTATAAGGCTTGTTATTCTCACTCCTGAACCAACCTCACTCACCGATGCCTATGCCCTTATTAAAGTATTGAAAACAAATACAAATATGACGGAATTCTTAGTGCTCGTCAATCAAGCCGATTCGCAAAAAGAAGCTAAAGATGTTTTTGAACGTTTAGCCATTGCTTGCGATAAATTCTTAGGTGTGAAACCTGTTTTCTTAGGCCTTGTGCATAATGATTCAAAGGTTCCAGATGCTGTAAGAAGACAAAAACCTCTTCTTTCTGTGCACCCTGATTCAAAAGCAGCTATGGATGTGCTTGTGCTTGCCAATAAATTAGGTAAAATCTATCAAACTATGCTGCCTAAAATAGCAAATGCGAAACCATTGACCTTCACACAAAAAGATATAGAAGACTAAATGATTTTCGTATGCGAAGCATAGAAATCTATTGAATTAAAATGTGAACGAAGTAAACAAAGGCTTTAGCGAACAAGCAAGAACGACGCTTCTTGCGCAGTGAGGATTTCGTATGCGAAGCATAGAAATCTATTGAATTAAAATGTGAACGAAGTAAACAA